>JBEKCQ010000092.1:0-30675 GCA_050014795.1 Terriglobia bacterium
GCCCGCCCAACAGCGGCAAGTCGTCGCTGGTCCGGCACCTGACGCACGCCACGCCCGAAGTCGCCGACTACCCTTTCACCACCCGCGCCCCACTGCCCGGCATGATGCCGTTCGAGGACATTCAGATTCAGCTCGTTGACCTGCCGCCGGTGCATCCGGATTTCCCCGAGTCGTGGCTCTATCAAATCATTCGCAATGCCGACGCCTGCCTGCTGGTCGTGGACCTGAGCGACCCGGATTTGCTGGAAGATTTCGAGACTACGCTGGGGCAGCTCGGCAATGCCAAGGTGCAGCTCGGGCAAGGGCCGATGCCGGAAGCTACCGGCTGGATGGCCAAGAAGACGCTGCTCGTGGCGAACAAGCTCGATGCCGCGGGCGCCGCCGACGACCTGGAAATCCTGAAAGAACTCTACGGCGCGCGCTTCCCCATCCTCGCGCTCTCGGCCGAAACCGGCGAGGGTCTGGACGGTCTGCGCCGCGCGGCGTTCGATATGCTCGAGCTGGTCCGCGTTTACACGAAGGCTCCGGGCAAGAAAATGGAACTCATCGCACCCTACGTCCTGAAACGCGGCTCGCGCCTGGTGGACCTCGCCGCGCACGTCCATCACGACTTCCTCAACCAGCTCAAGTACGCGCGGGTCTGGGGACACGGAAGATTCGAAGGCCAGATGGTGAACCGCGACTACCTGTTGGCCGACAAGGACGTGGTGGAGCTGCACCGATAGGGATCGGATGATCGGGTCATCGAGCCATCGGGTCATCGGGGGAGTGAATCCGTGCATCATCGAGCCATTGTGAGATGGAGAGAATGACCTGCCGCGGCGTTTGCGACCGCAAAAGGAGAACCGATGAAGGCTTTTCCCAAGCACGCGGGGCCTATGCTAGCAGGGCTGCTTGCCCTGAGCCCGTTGGCTGCCGCGCAGCAATCCACTGGGGCGCCCGTCACGGTGGAGTATTACTACCAGCTTGTGCCGGGCGGCGCACAGGAATGGCTGGCGCTCTATAAGAAGAACCACAACCCCATACTCCAACAGTTGATGAAAGAAGGACTCATCAAGAGCGAGAAGCTCTACGAACGGCGCTTCCACGCCGCCAAACCCGCGTGGGACTTCAAGGTCGTCATGGTGTGGCGCGACTGGGCAGCGCTGGAGGAGGCAAGCCGGCGCGAGCCGGAGGTCATCCGGTCGCTTTACCCTGATAAGCCCAGCCACGACCGAGAAGAGAAGCGCCGCTGGGAGCTGACCGTCGCGCACTGGGACGATGTGCTGCGCGAGGTGCCGCTGGAATAGCGGCCGACTCAGTCCCCGAGCCTTCGCGCAGCGCCGCCACTACTTCTTGCGTGGCGGCTGACTGGGCCGCATTTCAATGCGGCTGGCGAGCGCCGTCCGGGGAAACTTGTAGAGGTCAACCACGGCTTTGGCGATGTCCTCGCCGGTGAGTTTCCAGGTCTCGCGGGATTTGCTGCCGGGGGCGGCGGCGAAATCCGTATCCACACTGCCCGGCATGATGTAGCTGACCCGGATGCCGTCGTAGCGGACGTCCTGCATCATCGCCTCGCTGAATCCGTTCAGGCCGAACTTCGACGCGTTGTAGGCACTGCCGCCCGCAAAAGGATTGACGCCCGCCAGACTCGAAATGTTGAAGATGTATCCGCCACCGCGCTGCCGCAGGAGCGGGATGGCCTCGCGGCAGCAATAGAACACGCCTGACAGGTTCGTCTCAATCGTCGCATCCCATTCTTCGGCAGTGAGCTGATCCACAGGCTTCATGACGCCGATGCCAGCGTTGTTCACCAAGATGTCGAGGCCACCAAAACGCTCCGACGCAGCTCGGATCAGGGCCCGGCAGTCGTCGTAGCGGCGAACGTCGGCCACCATGCCGTCGCTCGCAACGCCGCAGCATCGCGCCCGCAGATGAAAACCTTCGCGCCCTCCGCGAGCAGTGCCGCGGCGATGCAATAGCCGATGCCGCGCGTGCCGCCGGTGACGACGGCAACCTTGTCTTTCAGTTCCGAGGTCATCTTGAATCCTCCCACATGCAGGTGACGAGCCCACAGCTTACGATGGCGGCAGGAGCCCGCGCAACTACCACGCGCCAGGGGATAGGGGACAGGTTACAGGCGGCGGACGGCGCGGGGGCTGCCCTTCCAGGTCGGCGGTGGGGACACCGCCGCTACAGGGGGGCCTACCTGACGCGTTGTGGTCCATCGGGAGGGCAGTTTTCGAGGGCTGGGAGACAAACTGTCCAAGATGCCCCTACTCCCTTGACATCAGACGATTTATGGAGCATCATTGCATGCCTGTACTCAAGTTGACTGTCCGGATCCGAACACCTATTGACCCGGAACTGGGGCGCCCCGTCATAGAGTGTGGGTTCTACCAACCCAGGGCCGGCGCAGGCGGAGGACACGCCACAGGGGGCGTGACAGACGAAGGGGTGGGTCACTTCGGGGGCTGAGACCCTGGAGGACCTCGTTATCAGCCTTTGAGGTATAATGTGGACCGGGGCCAGGGGGAGAACTTGCCCCGCGTGCTTCCGTGGGCAGCGCCCGAGACCGGCAGTCAGTCCTAGCATAGAAGCTCATGAGCATCAACATCGGTTTGGACATCGGGGCGGTCAGCCTGAAGCTCGCGGCGATTGGGGCGGCCGGGGACAAGCCGATGCTCGACTCCCTTACCGAACGGTCGGAATCCTTCTTCGCCGCCGAATTCCCTGCTTCCAGCCCCTTTGCTGGCCGCCCGCTCGTGCTTTCCCGCTACCGGAAGCTGCAGGGCAGCCCCATCCAATCCACCTTCGACTTGCTGAAGGAACTCTACGAGGACGTCCCGGAGCAGAGCGTCGAAGGCATCCGGGTCACGGGCTCCGGCAGCCAGCTCATTGCCAAGATCCTGGGCATCTATTTCGAGAACGAGTTCCGGGCGATTGCCAAGGCCGTGCGCCTGTTCCATCCCGAGGTGCGCACGGTGTTCGAGATGGGGGGCGAGGCCTCGAAATACCTGCGCCTGGAGCCGACGGCCCGGTCGAAGCACCTGGGGATTGTCGATTACGAGACCAGCGGTGACTGCGCAGCCGGTACGGGGTCATTTATCGAGCAGCAGGCCTCGCGGCTGCTGTATTCGGTCGAGGAAGTGGGCTCCATAGCCTGCGCGGCCAGTTGCGCGGCGCGCGTGGCCGGCCGCTGTTCCGTCTTTGCCAAGACGGACATGATCCACGCGCAGCAGAAGGGCTACTCGACGGACCAGATCCTGCGCGGCCTCTGCGACGCCGTGGCGCGGAACTTCAAGTCGAGCCTCGTCAAAGGCCGCCACGTGGTCCCCCCGGTGGCTTTCATCGGCGCCGTAGCGTTGAACCAAGGCGTGCGCGACGCCCTCCGCCAAGCCTTCAAACTCGAAGAGTCGGAGTTCATGGCTTCCCCGCTCCACTCCTGGCTGGGCGCCGCCGGCGCGGCCATGCTCGAGGCCGAGGAATGGCGCAAGCGGTCGTTTAAGCACATCCATCAACTCCAGCAGCATCAGGCGGCGAAGAAGGACTTCGCCTGCTCCGAGACGCTCTCCATGGCCAACGTGGTGCTGTTGCGGGACCGCGTCAAGCCGCCGGAGCTGCCCCAGGTCGCCCCCGGGGAGAAAGTTGAAGCCTACCTGGGAATCGACGTCGGCTCGGTCAGCACCAACCTGGTCGTCCTCGACGCGCACGGCAACGTCCTCAAGGAGATCTACCTTTACACTGAGGGCCGGCCCATCGAGGTGGTGGCCCGCGGGCTAAAGGAAATCGAAACCGAACTGGGCGAGATCCTGGACATCCGGGGCGTGGGGACCACGGGTTCGGGGCGGGAGCTGATCGGCGAGCTGGTCGGCGCCGACACGGTGAATGACGAAATCACCGCCCACAAGACAGGCGCCATGCAAGTCTGCCAGAGGCTGAATCTGGAGCCGGCGGACACCATCTTCGAAATCGGCGGGCAGGACTCCAAGTTCATCTCCATTGACGAGGGCGTGGTGGTGGATTTCACCATGAACGAGGCCTGCGCGGCAGGTACCGGCTCGTTTCTGGAAGAGCAGGCCGAGAAGCTGGGTGTCGCCATCAAGGAGGAATTTGCGCGCCTGGCGCTGGCCTCCACCGCTCCTACCCGGTTGGGGGAGCGCTGCACGGTCTTCATGGAGCGCGACGTTACCGGGCTGCTCCTGAAAGGCGCCGAGGTGGGCGACCTGTGCGCCGGCCTGGCCTATTCCGTGGCACTCAACTACCTGAACCGCGTGGTGCGCGGGCGGCGGATTGGCAAGGTCATCTTCTTCCAGGGCGGCACGGCCTACAACGACTCGGTGGCTGCGGCATTCTCCCAGATTCTGGGCAAATCCATCATCGTGCCGCCGCACAACGGCGTGATGGGCGCGATCGGCATGGCGCTCATCGCCCAGGAGCGCATACAGGCTACCGGCCGGCCCAGTAGCTTCCGCGGCTACGACCTGTTCCGCGTGAATTTCTCCACGCGCGAGTTCGTTTGCCGCGCCTGCTCGAACTACTGCGACATGAAGGAGTTCATCATCGAGGGGCAGCGGAGCTACTGGGGCGACAAGTGCTCCGACAAGTTCCGCAAGCGCGCTCGCACCGACCGCCAGCCGGTCATCGAGGACCTGGTCGAATACCACGACAAGATGCTGGAGGAAGCCCTGGTGCCCGCGAGCGGCGGGAAGCCTACCGTGGGCATTCCGCGCAGCATGTACTTCTACGACCGCTTCCCGTTCTGGTGCGCCTACTTCCAGGAACTGGGCTTCGACGTCGTCGTCTCCTCCCCCACGGATCGCCGCATTACCACGCTGGGCGAGGAGTTGACCATCGCCGAGCCCTGCTTCCCCGTCAAGCTGGCGCACGGGCACGTCCAGGAGCTAGTCGAACGCGGCGTGGACTACATCCTCATCCCCAACGCCGTCAATGCGGAGGCTCCGGCCAGCCCGGTGGACTCCCACATGTGCCCCTGGAACCAGACCCTGCCCTTTGTGGTGCGGGCCGTGCCGCAACTGGAGGATGTGCGCGGGAAATTCCTGGCGCCCACCGTCCACTTCCGCTACGGCAGGAAGCACGTCGAAAAGGAGTTGGGCGACTTCGCGCGCACGCTGAAGATTTCGCGGCGGGCGAGTGACCGTGCGGTGCTGGCGGCGTACGCAGCCCAGGGCTCGTTTACCGACGCGTTGCTGGAAGCGGGCGCGCAGGCGCTCGAAAAGCTCCGCGCCACGGGCGAGCCCGCCCTGGTGCTGCTAGGCCGCACCTACAACATCTACGACCGCAGCGGCAACTGCGACATTCCGCGCAAGCTCCGCGCCCTCTACGGCGCGAACGTCGTGCCCATGGATTTCCTGCCCGTGGACTTGGAAGACATCTCCGACGTGAACCCGAACATGTACTGGAACTCGGGCCGGCGCATTCTGGCCGCGGCGCGCATCGCCCAGCGCGACCGTAACCTGCACCTGATTTACATTTCCAACTTCAAGTGCGGACCCGATTCGTACATCAAGTCGTTCCTGGACGACGCGGCGGGCCGGCCCTCACTGGTACTCCAGTTTGACGGCCACTCGAATGACGCGGGCTTCATCACCCGCTGCGAAGCTTATCTGGACAGCAAAGGATTCTTGCGATGCCAGCCTTCCGCCATCGCCACCTAAGCCGCAAGATTGACCCCCAGCATCCCCTGGCGGGCAAGAAGGTCTATATCCCCACCATGGGCGAGGGGAGTCCCGCGTGCTTTGCGGCCTGCTTCCGCTGGCTGGGCATCGAGTCCGAACCCACACCGACATCGAACGAGCGCACGCAAGAACTGGGCGCCAAGTTCACCGGCGGGGACGAATGCTACCCCGCCAAGGTGACGGTGGGCGATTTCATGCGCATCATCGAGGCGCCCGGTTTCGATCCCAAGCGCACCGCGTTCTTCATGCCCACGGCCGAGGGCCCTTGCCGGTTCGGCCAGTACGCGTACTTTCTGCGGAAGGTGCTGCGCGACGCTGGCTGGGGCGACGTCGAGGTGCTTTCGCCCACCAGTGAGAACGGTTACGCCGACCTGGGTGACATCGGCAGCTTGTTCGTGCGCGGGGCTTGGCGCGCGCTGGTGGGTGGGGATACGCTCCACCGAGCCCTGCTCAAGACCCGGCCCTATGAAACCACGCCCGGCACGGCCGAACGCGTTTACCAGGAGAGTCTGCGCGACTTCTGCGACACCTTGGAATCCAGTTGCGCCGACCCCGGCTGCCAACTCCGGTCGCTGGTGGCCTCGCTCGTGCGGGCGCGGGAGCGCTTCCGGCGCCTCCCCGCGAATTACGACCCCGAAGCCCCGCTGATCGGCATAGTGGGCGAGATCTTCTGCCGCCTGCATACTTTCTCAAACGAGGACTTGGTCCGCCGGCTGGAAGGCTTTGGAGCCGAGACCTGGCTGAGCCACATCGCCGAGTGGGTCGCATACACCAACGCAGATGTGGAACGAAAGTTGCGCTTACGCGGGCGCACGCTTTCGTTCGACATGCTCAAGGCCAAGATCCGGTCGCACGTCCAACTCGCCGACGAACACGCCCTGACCGCGCCCTTCCATGAGGATTTTGTGGGTTACGAGGAGCCGGAGGACATCCAGGAGATCCTGGACTTGGCGTGGCCTTACCTGCCCGCCGATGGGGCACTCGGCGAAATGGTGCTGAGTGTCGGTAAGGCCGCCTACCTTGCCAAGCACGGCGCCGACGGCATTATCGATATCAGCCCGTTCACCTGCATGAACGGCATCGTCAGCGAGTCCATCTATCCCAAGCTCAGCAAGGACTACGGCGGGATTCCTATCCGCAACTTCTACTTCGACGGCACGCAGTCCGACCTCGACCGCGACCTGGGCATTTATCTCGAACTCGCCCGCTCCTACCGCGAGAAGAAACCCTACCAACGCACCTACCCTGCCTACTTCGCGCAGCCGGTAGCGTGAGGGGTTCTTGTACCGCAACCTCTGCTTTTTGGCGTTGCAGCTCTGGCTGGAGCAACGTGGTCCGCCTGCCGGTTATTGCAGGACAGAACCGCTTCCCCGCTCTGCCACTTTTCTGGGTTCCCCGCAGGGGCCGGACCCTTTGGCTGGGTCTAGCCTTTTCTCCACTCTTCCCAGTCTTTGCCGACGGCCTTCGCCATCTCCCTAGCGGCCTTATGGAGCCAGTCCACCCGCCGTTGCTTCAGGTCTCGGACGACTGCCTTGATGTTGTCCCTGCTTCCCAGGTGCACGTTCGCGGTCTCGTAACCCATGGCGTACAGCAGGCGCTTTTCATCCCGTCCCTTAGGGAGCGACATCAGCTCAATTCGCGAGCAGTGGGGCGCGAGACGGCGGACGATCCACCTTCCGCGCAGTTGGACGAAGGGATCAGGGACCCGCACCGCTCTCCTGATGAGCTCCTCGTAAAGAATCTTGTCTGAGCCCTTATTGCTGTTCGCCCACACGCAGGCGGAAGGGACCAGCGCTTTAGCTTCGCGGGCCACCAGCGCGCCGCGCCACTCCGCCAGAGCCACATAGCGCTCCCTCCCCAGACTGCCCAGGCCCGCAACCCGGTGGGCAACGCGGTAGGCAACCCCGCGTTCCGGCAGCAGGGTTTCAAGCGCTTGGCGCGCGCCCTGCGGAACGCTGCCCCGGATCGTCGCCAGGGCGTTCATCTTCTCCCAGAAGCGGACTGGGTCGCGCAGTTCGCCAGTGGCCACTTCGCGCAGCCAGCGATGGTGCTCCTCCAGAACGAAAGGCCTGCCGCCCACCTCCAGTCCTTCCCGGTATCCGGCCAGGATTGCCTCGCAAGCGTCCGCGCCTTGGATCGCCAGGTGATTGCCGGCAATGGCCAAATGGGCGCTGACTGCGAGCCGCACCAAGTCGTTTGTGTATGACATCGGATACGCTTCGTCGAAATCGTTAACGCCCCAGATCAGGCGCCCTTCCACGTCCCGCCACGTCCCGAAGTTCTCCACGTGCAGGTCTCCGATCGCCAGCACGCGCGGCGCCTTCGCGAGATCCGGACAAACCTCTGGCCACACCTGCGCCCAACGATAAAACGTCGCGCGCAGAAACGGGAACGTCGTTTCGGCCATCCGCTCGTGCTTCAGCTTCAGGTCGGCGGGCACAAGGGGAATCCGCTTGGCCAGCCAAGCTTCATACATCCTGGTCGCTTCTCGGAGTTTCATTGCGGTTCTGCCTTGAAGATTCGTCAGTTCGCTTCGGAATTAGGATGCCGGCTGCGGCGGGAAGGGTGCCTGAAGCGCTAAAGAGCAGGCGAGGTGATGCCCGCGCGGCGGAAACATTCCTCCACCACCTTCAGATCCTCTTCCGTATCGACGCCGATCGTGTCTTGGGAAGTTTCGACGACCGCGATGGGGATGCCGTTCTCCAGAAACCGCAATTGTTCCAGCTTTTCGTGCTGTTCGAGATGGGAAGGCGCCAGGGTGGAGAATAGGCGCAGCGCCTCGGCAGCGTAAGCGTAGAGCCCGAGATGCTTGTAGTACTGCACGCGGCCGGCGCCATCGCGGTCGTGGGGGATAAGCGAGCGGGAAAAGTAGAGCGCGCGGCCTTTCAAGTCGGTTACAACTTTCACGTTGTTGGGATTCTGCGCCTGGTCGGCGCTGATCGCCACTTTGAGAGTTGAAACCCGCGTCTCCGCCACTTCGCGGAACGGCTGGAGCAGCAGCTCGATGTGTTCCGCCGTGACCATCGGCTCGTCGCCCTGGATGTTCACGTAGATGTCCGCCGGCTCGCGATCCATCACCTCGACCACACGGTCGGTTCCCGAACGGTGTGCGGAAGAGGTGATGACGACGGGAATCTGATTCCCACGGCAATACGACGCAATCTCCCCAGAGTCCGTGGCGACCACAAGTTCGTCCAAACACTTCGCCTGTCGCGCGTGACGGTACACCCAGGCGATCATCGGGTGGCCGGAGACCAGCCGTAGCGGCTTGCGCGGCAAGCGCGTGGCTTCGAGTCGAGCGGGGATGACGCCGAGGACTCTGCTCATGATAGAGACGTTCCCCTGGAACGCCTCCTTTCCTGAGACGGCCCAACGGGCCGTCTCTACATTTGACCGACTTGGGATTATACTGCGCACGCTATGCCGATGCCCGTTCGATTCCCAGTAGGCAAGTTGCCGCCTCGGGTGCTGGAGGCGCTCCTGGCGCGCTGTCCGGTCCCGAAGCGCTCCGGCGTCGTTGTCGGGCCACGGTTCGGCGAGGATGCGGCGGTCATCGATCTGGGGCCCAAATATCTCGTTGCCAAGACTGATCCGATCACGTTCACTGCCGAGCGCATCGGCTGGTACGCCGTCAATGTCAACGCCAACGATATTGCGACACTCGGCGCACGCCCGCGCTGGTTCCTGGCAACGGCCTTGTTGCCGGAGACAGGAGCTACCGCAAGGCTTGCAAGAAGCATCTTCGACGACATCCTGCGCGCCTGCCGCACGCTCGGGATCACGCTCTGCGGCGGCCATACGGAAATCACCGCGGGCCTCAGCCGGCCCATCGTGGTAGGGCAGATGCTAGGAGAGGTCGAGAAGGCGAAGCTAGTTAGAAAAGAAAGCCAGCGACCGGGCGACCTTATCCTGCTCACCAAGGGCATTGCGCTGGAAGGGACGGCCATCCTGGCGCGGGCAAAGGCCGCACGGCTCGAGCGCAGCCTCGGAAGGAGCGTCGTGCGCCGTGCCCAGCAGCTGCTCTTTCGCCCCGGCATCAGCGTGGTGCGCGAGGCGATGCTGGCGGTGCGCCGTGGAGAAGTCCACGCCATGCACGATCCCACCGAAGGCGGGCTCTTCTCTGGCCTCTACGAGTTGGCGCGCGCCGGGCGCGTCGGCCTCCGCGTGTGGAAAGCCCGCGTGCCCGTGCTGCCCGAAACGCGGGCCTTCAGCCAAGTCCTCAGTTTTGATCCTTGGGCGCTCATTGCCTCGGGCGCGTTGCTCATCGTCGTGAGCGCGCGAACGGCCAGCAAGGTCCTCGAGACCTTCGCCCGCAACACGATCCCCGCAGCCATTGTCGGAGAAGTCTGCCGGGAGGCCGACGGCATCCAACTGCTAGACGAGGAAGGGGCAAAGGCACGACCCCTTCGTGTTCCGGCACGCGACGAAATTGCTCGGCTGCTGGAAAACCGCCCAGCAAAGAGTTGAATGCCAGCCGTGACGGTTGAGCATGTGCCCCCGTGAAGTCGCTCGGCGACAATTGGATTGAAATTTCTTTTGTGGTATAGTACGCCCTTCACGCGAGAATTTTTGCACGGCCGGTCGCCCTCTTAGGCACGATTCATCATCAATAGAACGGAGAAAGCTCGGGAAAAACAGGTCGCGCGTCTCGGCCCACAGCGACGACTCTCGGAAGAAGCTTCTCCGAGCGCAGCAGCGCTCGGGATTGTCCGGTAGAGTCGAACCTATTCATTGTCTTCTGAAGCCTATGAACGCCTGGCAAGAAGTTCTGAATTTTCTCAAGACGAAAGTAAATCCGCAGAGCTACCAGACCTGGTTGCGCCCCACGCGGTTCAGCCACGCGGCTACGGACACGCTGATCGTTCGCGTGCCCAACCGCGAGTTTCAGGAGTGGATCCAGGAGCATTACGGGACCCTCATCCGCGAGGCGCTAGGTTCCCTGGGCCTTGGGTTCCAGCAGGTCTCGTATGTCTTCGAGGAGAGCGTGGAAGGGAAAGTGCCGGAGAATGGGGAGTTAAAAACCGTGCAGGGAAAGCTGGATTTTGAATCCGTGAACCATCAACTCAACCCGCGCTATACCTTCGAAAGCTTCGTGGTGGGATCCTGCAACCAGTTCGCGCACGCCGCGGCACGCGCCGTGGCCGAAGCGCCTTCCAAGGCTTACAACCCGCTCTTCCTTTACGGGGGAGTGGGGCTTGGCAAGACGCACTTGATGCAGGCCGTCGGCCACACGATCAAGAAGAACTGGAAGGAGATGCGGCTGGCGTACGTCTCTTCTGAGAGGTTCACGAACGAAGTCATCAACTCGCTGCGTTACGACCGTATGGTCTCGTTCCGGGACAAGTATCGCAACGTCGATGTGTTGCTGATGGACGACATCGAGTTCCTGGCAGGCAAAGAACGCACTCAGGAGGAGTTCTTCCACACCTTCAATACGCTCTACGAGGGGCAGAAGCAGGTGGTGATTTCGAGTGACTGCCCGCCCAAGGAGATTGCTGGGTTGGAGGAACGTTTGCGCTCCCGGTTTGCCTGGGGGTTGACGGCCGACCTGCAGGCGCCCGACCTGGAGACGAAGTTAGCCATTCTGGCGAAGAAGGCAGAGGCGCAAGGGGTCAACCTCCCCGATAACGTCGCTCTCTTCATCGCCAGCAGCATCAAGTCGAGTATCCGCGACCTAGAGGGAGCTTTGACCCGCTTGGTGGCGTACTCGTCCCTTACCGGAGACGAGATTACCCTTCCTACGGCACAGCACCACCTGAAGAATCTTGTGGATCTCGACGCGCGGCACATCTCCATCGAGAACATCCAGAGAGTTGTCTGCCAAGAATTCGGGTTGAGCCTCTCGCAGTTGAAGGCTAAAAGTAACAGCCGGGCCATCGCTTACCCACGGCAAATCGCCATGTTCCTTGCTAAGGAGCTCACTCCAGCCTCACTGCCTCACATTGGCAGGGAGTTTGGTGGAAAGCACCACACCACCGTTCTGCACTCCGTCAGCAAGATCGCGGAAATGCGTAAGACAGACCGGGATTTGAACAGGCTTATCAACAAGCTTAGCGATAGTCTGAGTTAGACTTAGACACTACTCGATGGTGCCAACGATTGGAAAATTCGTGAACGCTGCCCCTCTGGTGCGTTCTGCACAAGGACTCACAGAAAGGATTCTAGAACTCAAGGGGCAAGAGATTCTAAAGCCTTCAGGAATAGGAGTTTTGTACATTTTCCACAAATACACAGGCTCTACTGCTAAAATACTAGTCATAGGAAGTTGACCTTATGGAATTTTCAGTAAAGAAGACAGACCTCCTTAGGGAACTGAACCTGACTCAAGGGGTTGTCGAGAAGAAGACAACAATTCCTATTCTCTCCAACCTACTCGTCGAGTTTGAGGGTTCTGGGGTGCGAATCAGCGCCACAGACTTGGAATTAGGGGTGCGCTGTACTTGCCCCGCCAAGGTGAAGAAGGACGGCGCAGGAACGGTCCCTGCTAAGCGACTCTTGGAGATTGTGCGATCCCTGCCTGATTCGGAAATACGGTTCAAAATTCTCGAGAACCATTGGGTGCAAGTCACCTGTGAACGGTCTTCGTTCAAACTGGTCGGAATGGCTAGGGACAATTTCCCGGTGCTGCCGCCGATCCCCAAACCTTTGGCTACGATTCCAGCCAGCGTTCTTATCGCGTTGATCCAGAGGACAATCTTCGCCATCTCCAGCGAGGAATCACGCTATACATTGAATGGGGCGCTCTTGTTGCTTAAACCGGAGAGTGTCTCGATGGTGGCGACGGACGGGCACCGTCTGGCACTTGTGGAGCGTGCGACGCAGGTAGCAGGGATTTGCTAACAGAGAGCGACGGAGAGGCACCTGTGGAGTTCGCCAAGGACGAGAGCCATTTATTCTTCTCGGTCAACGAGCGCGTGCTTATTTCGCGCATGCTCACGGGTCAATTCCCGAACTACGAGGCCGTTCTGCCCCGCGAGAACAGCCGAATTGTCGAGTTGGACAAGAACTTAATCACGGCGGCTATCAAACGCGTGGCCTTGCTGGCGGACGAGCGATCGCGTGCCATGCGCCTGCAGGTGGACAAGGACCGGCTGGAAGTTTTCTGTTCGAGCGGCGAGTACGGCGAGGCGCACGACGCCTTGCAGATCGGATTCAACTACCAGTATTTGGTGGATTTCTTGAATGTCGTAGGCGAGGGCGGCAAGATCCGCCTGGAGTTGAAGGACGAGCAGAGTGCTGGTCAACTCCGTCCGAGCGATGAGGAAACCTACCGCTATCGCTATGTGGTGATGCCGATGCGCATTTAGGCGGCAGGTTTCGGACGGGCACGCTTTGCGGTCGGGAGTAGCCCCTGACGCGCTGGGGCAAGTGAAAAGGCAGAGAGACAGGCGGTCGAGGGGTGAAAGTTCTCAGGAAGATTGATCGCAAGCTAGGTTCTTGGGGAAACCTTGGGCCGACGGGGAAAATGCTTCTCTGTCGGTATTTTTGTGTAAGGGTGAGTGAGTAAGGAGGTCGGTAGAGCGCGTGGCGAAGCAAAAGCCGGCGAACAACAATACGGGCGAAGCCTACGATGCGGCGAGCATCAAGGTCTTAGGAGACCTCGAAGCGGTTCGCAAGCGTCCGGCGATGTACATCGGCTCCACCGGCCAGATGGGCCTCCACCATCTGGTATGGGAAGTGGTGGACAACTCGGTGGACGAGGCACTGGCAGGCGCTTGTGACCGCGTGGATGTTACTGTCCACACTGACAATTCCGTGACCGTCATCGACAATGGGCGTGGGATTCCCGTCGATCTCCACAAAGACGAGGGCCGCTCCGCCGCCGAAGTTGTGATGACCGTACTCCATGCCGGCGGGAAGTTCGACACTAACAGCTACAAAGTCTCGGGCGGTCTGCACGGTGTCGGGGTCTCCGTGGTCAACGCGCTTTCCGAGTGGCTTGACCTGGAGATCTGGCGGGACGGCTACACTTGGGAGCAGTCCTACGAACGCGGCAAGCCACTTGCTGACCTGAAGAGAGCGGGTAAGAGCGGCCGGCGCGGAACGAAGATCACATTCCGGCCCGACACGGAAATCCTCGATTCCATTGAGTTCAACTACGACACCCTGGCTCAGCGCCTCCGGGAATTGTCCTTCCTGAACAAAGGGTTGACCATCCGCCTGAAAGACGAGCGCACCGGCAAGCAGAGTGAGTTCCATTACACCGGCGGCATCTCCGAATTCGTCAAGCACCTGAACAAAAACAAGGACGTTCTCCACGCTACGCCGATTTTCGCCGAAGCGCAGCGCGACGAGGTCAACATCGAGTTTGCGCTGCAGTACAACGACGCCTACGCGGAGACGGTCTTCTCCTTTGCCAACAACATCAACACGGTGGACGGCGGCACGCATCTCTCCGGCTTCCGCTCCGCGCTGACGCGCGCCATCAACCAGTTCGGGCAGAACCAGGGGCTCTTCAAAGACGTCAAGGAGAACCTCCAGGGTGAGGATGTGCGCGAAGGGTTGGTGGCGGTCATCAGCGTCAAGCTGCCCCAGCCGCAGTTCGAAGGACAGACCAAGGGGAAACTCAACAGCGACATCCAGAGCACCGTGGCGAGCTTCGTGTACGAGAAGTTGATGGAGCATTTCGAGAAGAACCCCACGGTGGGGCGCAAGATCTGTGGCAAAGCCATCGATGCCTCCCGCGCCCGCGAGGCCGCGCGCAAGGCTCGGGAACTGACCCGGCGGAAAGGCGCGCTCTATTCCGGAGGCCTGCCCGGCAAACTGGCGGACTGCCAGGAGAAGGACCCGCAGCGCTGCGAACTCTTCATCGTAGAGGGCGATTCCGCCGGCGGCTCTGCCAAGCAAGGACGCGACCGGCGCTACCAGGCCATCCTGCCGTTGCGCGGCAAGATCCTGAACGTCGAGAAGGCGCGCCCGGACAAGATGCTTTCGCACGAGGAGATCCGTGCCCTGATCACTGCCCTCGGCACGGGCATCGGCAAGGACGATTTCGACATCGCTAGGCTGCGGTACGGGAAGGTCATCATCATGACCGACGCGGATGTGGACGGCTCCCACATCCGCACGCTCTTGCTCACGTTCTTCTATCGCCAGATGCCTGAGTTGGTCGAGCGCGGCCACGTGTACATCGCCCAGCCACCGCTTTATCTCATCAAGAAAGGCAGGAGCCTGCGGTACATCCGGGATGAGAAGGAGTTCCGGCGCGAGGTCATGCGGCGAGCCACGGAGGATCACGCGGTCGAGATTGATGACGGGTCGAAGAAGGTCCGGCTGCAGGGCGGGGAGTTGACCAATTTCCTCATGGCCCTGGCTGAGTACATCGAGATCTTCGACAAGCTGGAGAAGCGGATCGGCGACGCGCGCCTCACGAACGCCATGCTGAAGGCCGAGTTGGGCAAGAAAATGGAGTTGGAGGACAAGGCTAAGCTCGAGCTAGTAGCCAAGGATCTGAAGGCGGAAGGCTTCAAGACTGCCCTCCAGCTCGACGAAGAGCACAATCTCTACACCCTGACCTGCTCCAGCGATACTCTGGGCGAGCGGACGATTGACTGGGAGTTGGTGTCGAGCGCGGATTACAAACGGCTCCTCGATCTCCACCGCCGTGTACGCACCTTCGACAAGCCGCCCTTCCTTATCTCCACTAACGGCAGCCAGCTCACCGTCGAGGACCGCAGGGAACTCCTGGAGCACCTGATGGCCGTCGGCAAGAAGGCGTTCACCGTGCAGCGCTTTAAGGGGCTGGGGGAAATGAATCCTACCCAGCTCTGGGAAACCACCATGGACGCCGAGCAGCGCACGCTGCTCCAGGTGCGGGTCGAGGATCAGGTCGAGGCCGATTCAATTTTCACCGTGCTCATGGGTGACGCCGTCGAGCCCCGCCGCCAGTTCATCCAGGAAAACGCCCTCGACGCGAAGAATCTCGATATCTAACGAGTGGTCCCCATGGAACAGGAGCCACAAATCGAGCAGCAAATCGGAGTTGATGGATTCTGCATACAGCCGCGAGTTGAAGGCACATGCCTGGGAGACGCAACAGTTTTCAGACTGATAACCGACAGATTCGACCAGCGTCACTTGATGTTGGAGGTGTTGCCACCCGCGCCTTCCATATTCGATCAAGAGCTTGGCCGATGTTTGCCCACCATCCAGAGAGTGTTGCTTCCGCGGAGTTTCGTAGAAGAATACGTCCGATTATGTCCCCGTGACAGCACAGGAAATTTTGACGGGACTCTCGTCTTGAAATGGAACTGCGTGGCGAGCGATCACGGCTTTGTTGTGCGGAAGCCTCTATGATCCGCCACGCAAGGAGTCTTGACTCATTTCTTAGGAAGATTCATGGGTGATCAAGAACTAGTCAAACCGGCGCACGAAATTCCCGTCAACATCGAAGACGAGATGCGGAAGTCGTATCTCGATTACGCCATGAGTGTGATCATCGGGCGGGCGTTGCCGGATGTCCGCGACGGGTTGAAGCCGGTGCATCGTCGCATCCTCTACGCGATGTACCGGGAGGGCAACACCAGCGACAAGCGCTACATCAAGTGCGCGGGCGTGGTGGGCGAGGTCATCAAGAAGTACCATCCGCACGGCGACTTGGCCGTTTACGACACGCTGGTACGCATGGCGCAGGATTTCAACATGCGCTGCCTGCTGATTGACGGCCAGGGGAATTTCGGTTCGGTGGATGGCGACCCGGCGGCGGCCTACCGGTACACGGAGTGCCGGCTGACGCGACTCGCCGAGGAACTTCTGGCGGACATCGAGAAGGAAACCGTGGATTTCACGCCGAATTTCGACGAGTCCACGGAAGAACCGGTCGTTCTGCCCACCAAGGTGCCCAACCTGCTAATCAATGGCTCGGACGGCATCGCCGTGGGCATGGCGACGAAGATTCCCCCCCACAACCTGACGGAAATCATCGACGCCACTATGCTGCTCATCTCGAAGCCCAATGCCACGATCGATGAAGTGCTCTCGCTTGTCCCCGGGCCGGACTTCCCCACGGGCGCCTACCTCTATGGCAAGAGCGGCATTCGCGCCGCTTACGAGACCGGCCGCGGCCAGTTCACCATGCGCGCCAAGGCGGCCATCGAGCGGCCTACGAAGGAGAAGCAGCAGATCGTCATCACCGAGATTCCCTTCCAGGTGAACAAGGCCAAGGTCATCGAACGCATCGCGCAACTTGTGCAGGAGAAGAAAATTGAGGGGATCTCCGACATCCGCGACGAGAGCGACCGCGACGGCATGCGCATCGTCGTGGAGCTCAAGCGCGGCGAGCAGCCGGAAGTGCTCCTGAACAATCTCTACAAGCACACCCAACTCCAGGAGACCTTCGGCATGATCATGCTGGCCATCGTCAACGGCCAGCCGCGCACGCTATCGCTGGTGGAGGCCATCCAACTCTTCATTGACCACCGTGTCACGGTGGTCCGTCGGCGCACGGCCCACGACCTCCGCAAGGCGCAGGAACGCGCGCACATCTTGGAAGGCTTTCTGAAAGCACTCCAGCACCTGGACGCCATCATCAAGCTGATCCGCGCCTCCAAAACCCCCAAGGATGCCCGCGACGGCTTGATGGCGCGGTACGAATTCAGCGAGCGTCAGGCGCAGGCCATCCTGGAAATGCAGTTGCAGCGCCTGACCGCGCTCGAGCGCGAGAAGGTCCAGCAGGAGTACGACGAACTCCAGAAGAAGATCGCGGAGTATCAGGGCATCCTGGCGAGTGACAAGGTTTTGAAAAAGGTCATCGTCGAGGAGCTGAGGCAGGTGCAGAAGGAGTATGGTGACCTGCGGCGCACGGAAATCATCGAGGAGCAGGCGGAGATCAAACTCGAAGACCTCATCGCCGTCGAGGACGTGGTCATCACAGTCTCGCATTCCGGCTACATGAAGCGCACCCCGCTCTCGACCTACCGCCAGCAGTTACGTGGGGGCAAAGGCCGACTGGGCATGAAGACCCGCGAAGAGGATTTCGTGGAGCACCTCTTCATCGCCTCGACGCACAGTTACATCCTGGTGTTCACCAACGCCGGTCGGCTGCATTGGCTGAAGGTTTACGAGATTCCGGATGTGGGCGCGGCCGGGCGTGGGAAGAACATCGTCAACTTGGTCAATCTCTCCCAGGGGGAGAAGGTGGCTGCCGTGGTGGCCGTCACGGAGTTGCCCGAGGAACCCAAGGACGTGACGGTAGAGGGCGAGACTTACGCCGCCGAAGGCTATGTCGTGTTGGTCACCCGGCAGGGGACCATCAAGAAGACGCGCCTGGCTGAGTTCTCGAACCCCATGTCGCGCGGCATCATCGCCATGGGCATCGAGGAAGGCGACCAGCTCATCGACGCCAAGCTCACCTCCGGCCGCGACACGGTCTTTCTCGCTTCCCATGAAGGCATGGCTATCCGCTTCCCCGAGTCGGACGTCCGCGATATGGGCCGCCAGGCTTACGGCGTTAACGGCATGGACCTGGAAAAGGGCGACTACATTGTGGGCATGGAAATCGTCGGCGAGAAGGAATTGATCCTCTCGGTCACCGAAAAGGGATTCGGCAAGCGCACCCCTATCACTGAATACCGCCTGCAATCGCGCGCCGGCAAGGGCGTCATTAACGTCAAGACCGCAGAGCGCAACGGCAAGGTGGTGCGCGCGCTGAGCGTGACGGAAGAGTCGGAAGTCATGCTCATCAGCCAGCAGGGCAAGATCACCCGGCTCGATGCCAGCGAGATCCGCGAAAGCGGTCGCTCGGCCCAGGGCGTGCGACTGATTTCGCTCGAAGAGGGCGACCAACTCGCCGCCGCTTGCCTGGTGAAGAGCGAAACGAACGGCGGGCCAGCGCCAGGACCGCTTATCCAGTAGCCCAACTCATCGTTAATCGTCAGTGGTGACACGGCGTGGTGTGCCCCCACATTCTTGGGGTGGGTTGTGCAGCCTGTGCCGGCTTGGTATCCTAGCTACTCAGGGTTGGATCGATGGATGAACTTGAAGCCAAGGAACAGGGCCTGCAAGAGGCACTGGCCAAGATGCCGTCGCTGATTGTGGCGTATTCGGGCGGCGTGGACTCGGCGTATTTGGCATATGCGGCGCACCGCGCGCTGGGTGACCGGATGCTGGCCGTGACGGCGCTGAGCGCCAGCTATTCGGCGCGCGACCGGCGCGAGGCGGAAGCCATCGTCGCACGCTTCAGTTTTCCCCACGAGTTCATCAAGACGGACGAGCTTTCCAACCCTGCCTATCGTGCGAACAGTCCTGAGCGCTGCTATTTCTGCAAAGACGAGTTATTTGACAAGCTGGATGAGCTGGCGGTCCGCCGTGGCTACGCGGCGGTCGCCTATGGCATCAACGCCGACGATCAGGGAGACTGGCGCCCCGGCCAGCGCGCCGCGCGCGAGCACCGCGTCCTGACCCCGCTGCTCGACGTGGGCTTGACCAAGGCCGACATCCGGGAGCTGGCGCGCCGGGCGAATCTCCCCGTGTGGAACCGTCCGGCCTCTGCTTGCCTCTCCTCGCGCATCGCCTACGGCATTGAGGTCACGCCGGAGCGGCTGGCGATCGTGGAGAAGGGGGAAGAAGCTGTCCGCGCGATGGGCTTCCGCCAGTTCCGCGTTCGCTACCATGAAGACCTCGTCCGCCTCGAAATCGCGCCAGACGAACTGCCGCGCGCGCTCACACCTGAGATGGCTGGCAAGTTTCTGGAAATTTTCAAGCCGCTGGGTTTCAAATTCGTCACCCTGGACCTGGAAGGCTACCGCACCGGGTCCTTCAATCCTCCCCTGGTAAAGATCCAGAAGTAGAGGTGTAACATGGAGACGCGTTTCCCAAGTCTATCGGCTGTTGTACTCATGAGTGCGCTGCTGACGCTTACCGCGGGGTCTACCCAGGCGCAAGTAAAGACCGTTGCCGAGCGGCTTGGTTATCCTGCGGACGCGAAACTGCTCATCATCCACGCTGATGATTTGGCGCTCGCCCACTCGGTGGATGCCGCCAGTTTCGCGGCGCTCGACCAGAAGGCAGCGACTTCCGCTAGCGTCATGGTGCCGTGCCCCTGGCTCACGGAGGTGGCCGCCTACGCAAAGGCGCATCCCGACGCGGACCTGGGCATTCACACCACTCTGACCAGCGAGTGGGAGACCTACCGCTGGGGTTCGGTGGCGTCGCGCGACCAAGTTCCCAGCCTGCTCGATCCGGGCGGATATTTCTGGGCTGACGTTGCCGGCGCCATGAAGCACATGAAGCCGGAGGAGGCAGAGCGCGAAGTCCGAGCGCAGGTTGAGCGCGCCCTTCAGGCGGGCATCCGCCCTACGCACCTCGACAACCACATGGGCACGCTGCTCACGAATCCGGCGCTGCTTGCCGTTTATCTCAAGGTTGCGCGTGAGTATCGATTGCCCTTCCTTGCTGTGCGCATGCCGAACCTGCCCACCACCATGCTTAGCATGCTCAAGGACACCGACATCGTCTTAGACGCACTGGTTTCTCCGCGCCAGGGCCTGCGGCCGGAAGAGTGGACGGACGGCTACGTGGAAGTCATCCGGAATCTCAAGCCCGGGCTGAACCAACTGATTGTTCACTTGGGCTACGACGACGCCGAGCTGCAAGCGATCACCGTGAACCATCCTGATTTCGGCGCGGCTTGGCGCCAGCGCGATTTCAACGCCATCACCAGCCCGAAGATCAAACAGGCGCTGGAAGAGAACCACGTTATCCTGATCGGCTGGAAAGACCTGAAGAAGCTGTTGTAGCGCCTGCCTTCAGGTCGGCACCTTCTGTGCGCGCCTGCCTGAAGGCATCCGCTAGGATGCGAATTCCCCGGCCACGCGAATCGTGTTGACGTGGATTTGGACTGTATCCTCGACGCGCCGCGCGTAGCCGCCGGCAAGCGTCACCGCCACGGGGATCTTCCTGGCTCGGGCTTTCTGGAAGACCAGCCGGTCGCGCTTCTCCAGCCCTTCGAGCGTCAGTCGCAATCCTCCCAACTGATCTTCGCAGTACGGGTCAGCGCCGGCCACATAGAGGATCAAGTCCGGGTGAAACTCGGCAAGTGATTTGTCCAAGCCCTCTCCGAGCGCGCCGAGATACTCCTCGTCGTCCACGCCGTCGTCCAGGTTGATATCGAGATTGCTGGGCGGTTTCGGGTAGGGATAAATACTGGCCTGGTGGATGGAAAGCGTAAACACGCTCGGGTCGCCAGCGAAGATAGCCGCCGTGCCGTTCCCTTGGTGCACGTCACAATCGACGGTCATGGCGCGCTGAATGGTTTTGCCTTTTTGCAGGCTGCGCAGCGCGATGGCGACGTCATTCAGCACGCAGAAGCCTTCGCCGTGGTCGGGGTAGGCGTGGTGGAAGCCGCCGCCAATGTTCACGCAGGCGCCGTCGGCGAGCGCCAGCCGTCCGGCCAAGATTGAGCCCCCCGCGCAAAGCCAGACCGCGCGGATGAGTTCGGGCGAGTAGGGAATTTCCATCCGCAAAATCTCCAGATACGAGAGCTTGCCTGTCTGAAGTTTGCGGATGTATTCCCGGTCGTGGACCAGGGCCACGTCGTTGTCCGCGGCCATAGGGGGCTCGACGAAGTCCTCCGGTTTCGCCTGGCCCTGGCGCAGCAAGGCTTCCTTGGTCAAACGGTACTTGATGGACGGGAAGACGTGGTTGCCGAGGTTCAGGTCGTATTGGTCGGAGTAGATGAGTTTCATGGTGCCATGTGTACAGCGACGTGCGCGATTCGAGTTCTGTTCAAAGTCAAGCGTCAAAGGTTGAAGGTGCGAGCCTTGGACTTTCGACCTTCAACTTTCGACTTTTAACCAGCGGCCTGCTTCCGGTGCCCGCGTGTGGCTGGGCCTGATTATTCCACGGTCACCGACTTCGCCAGGTTTCGTGGCTGGTCCACGTCGCAGCCGCGCAGCACACCGATGTGGTAAGCGAGGAGTTGCAGCGGCACCACCTCCAGAATCGTGGATAGCGTTCCGATGGTGTGCGGTAGAACGATGAGGTGGTCTGCCATGGCCCGGACTTCGCGGTCGCCTTCGGTTACGAGGGCTAGGATGGTGGCGCCGCGGGCCTTGGCCTCCTTGATGTTGGAGATCGTCCGCTCGTAGCGTGACCGCGAATAGCTCGAATCCCAATTGCAGGTGGCGATGACGACGACGGGCAGCCCCTCGGTAATGAGGGCGTTCGGCCCGTGCTTCATCTCGCCCGCCGGATAGGCCTCGGCGTGGATATAGGAGAGCTTCTTCATCTTCAGCGCGCCCTCCAGCGCCACCGGAAAGTGAACACCGCGGCCCAGGAAGAGGAAGTCGGCAGAGCGGAAGAAGAGGCGGGCCAGGTCTTCGATCTCCTCGTCCTTTTGCAGCACCAGCTCCAGTTGCTTGGGCAGGGTGGTCAAAGCGGTGAGCAATTTCTTGGCCTCGGCCGGTGGCAGGACACCGCGCGTGCGCCCCAGGTACACGGAAAAAAGCAGCAGCGCGGTTAACTGGGCGGTGAAGGTTTTGGTCGAGCCCACCCCGATCTCCGGGCCTGCGTGCGTGTAGATTGCGCCGTTCGCCTCGCGGGGCACCATGCTGCCCAGCACGTTGCAGATAGCCAGGGTCTTCGAGCCCTTGGCGTGCGCCTCGCGCTGCGCGGCGATGGTATCGGCCGTCTCCCCGGACTGCGTGAGGAGGATGGTCAACGTGCGGGGATCCACCAGAGGATCGCGATGACGAAATTCCGAGGCGTAGTCCACCTCCACGGGCACGTGCGCCTGCCGCTCGATCATGACTTTGCCGGCCAGGCCGGCGTGCCGCGACGTCCCCGCTGCGACAATCTTGATTTCCCGAAAGGAGCGGAACTCCTCCTCGGTGATTTCCATCTCGTCCAGGAACACCTCACCGGTTTCGGGCGAAATCCGGCCTAGCGTGGTGTCGCGGACGGCGCGCGGCTGCTCGTAGATCTCCTTGAGCGTGAAGTGCCGGAAGCCGCCCTTCTCCGCCAGGATCGGGTCCCAGGTGATGTGTTGGACGCGCCGCGTGACGGGGTGGCCCTCGAAGTCGCTGAGCTTCACGCCGTGCGGGCTGAGCACCGCCAGGTCGCCGTCGGCCAGGAAGAAGAGGTCGCGCGTGTGGTAAAGGATGGCGGGGACATCGCTCGCCACAAAAAACTCGTCTTTACCTAGGCCGATGACTGCTGGCGGCCCCTGGCGCACCGCCACGATCTTGTTCAAATCCTTCGTGGAAATAATAGCGAGGGCAAAGACGCCCGTGAGCTGGCGAACCGCGAGGCGCACCGCCTCTTCCAAGTTTCCTGGCCTCGCAGCCGCGGACGCGGCGCTATCGGGGCCGCCGTCGAGGTGCTTCTCGATGAGGTGGGCAATCACCTCCGTGTCGGTCTCGGTGGTGAACCTGTGCCCTTCGTCCTCCAACTGCTTCTTTAGCTCCAGGTAGTTTTCGATGATGCCGTTGTGGACGACGACCACCGTGCCGTGGCAGTCGCGGTGGGGGTGGGCGTTCTCCTCTGTGGGCGCGCCGTGCGTCGCCCAGCGGGTGTGGCCGATGCCGTAAGTGCCGTCCAGCGGGTTCAGGCGAATCACTTCCTCGAGGTTACGCAGCTTTCCCGTGGCGCGGCGGATTTCCAGCTTCCCCTCGCGAATCACCGCCAGGCCTGCGGAGTCGTAACCACGGTACTGAAGCCGCTGCAAGCCTTCCAGTAGCACCGATACCACACGCTTGCTGCCGATGTAACCGATAATTCCTGACATGGGGGCCTGGTTCCGGCCGGGCCGCTCGGCCCGCCAAGGCGGGCACGACTCCTGCGTTGCTTGAACCTCGCAGGGCGACCTTCGACTGACGCGCATTATAGCAGATGAGTCCCCGCGCGCTCATGGCTCCCGTCAGCCCCGGCACACGACCTCGGACTCCTGCGCGCCCTGTGCTATAGTCAGGGGCTCTCTGGGTGCGTCCCGACGATGCGCGTTCCGCGTTTGATGCCTCATAGTGACAAACACGCCTTGGCCAGCTACGCGATGGCCGTCGAGCAGACGCTGGGCCGGCGCTATCCCGAGCCCGCGCATCCCTATCGCAACGATTACGAGCGGGACCGCGACCGGATTATTCACTCGCGCGCTTTCCGCCGCCTGGAAAACAAGACACAGGTTTTCACCCGGCGCTACTCCGACCATTTCCGCAACCGCCTGACCCACACGCTCGAGGTGGCCCAGATCAGCCGCACCGCGGCGCTGGCGCTCGGCCTGAACACCGACCTGGTGGAGGCTTTGGCCCTGGTTCACGACGTGGGCCACCCCCCTTTCGGCCACGCCGGGGAAGAGACCATCAACCGGCTGATGGAACTGCATCAAGACCGGTTCGACCACAACCTGCACGCCCTGCGTATCGTGGAGAATTTCGAGCAGAAGTACGTGGACTTCCCTGGCCTGAATCTGACCTTCGAGGTTCGCGAGGGCGTCATCAAGCACTCGCGCACCTACGATGCGAAGCTCTATCCGCGACTGCGCGAGTATCGCCTGGAAGAGCAGCCGCCGCTGGAAGCCCAGTTGATCGATGTGGCCGACGAGATCGCCTACAACTGCGCCGACCTGGATGACGGGTACGAAGCGAAGCTCCTCACGCTTCCCCAGGTTCGCGAGGGTGTTCCGCTTTTCGACCGCCTCTACCGGCCCTTCGAGCGAAAATACCCGGCCGCACTGGAGAAGCTGAAGTTCAACGAGGCGCTTAAGCGCGTCATGGACGCCCTGGTGACGGACCTTATCGAGGCGACGCGCGAGCGCTTGCGAAGGCTGAACGTGCACTCCGTCGCGCAGGTGCGGTTGCACGCCGCGCGGCTGGTGGCTCTGAGCCCGCGCGGTGCCGCCGAGAACAAGGGATTGAAGGAATTCCTCTACCGGAACCTCTACTCTCACCACGACATCAGCGTGGAACGGAAGAGAATCGTCAGATCGGTCGAAGGACTCTTCAAGTATTTCCTGCAGCACCCGCGCAGCTTGCCCCCTTCCTACTTTGGCAAGACCCAGCAGGAGCCCGCGTACCGCGTCGTCTGCGATTACATCGCCGGGATGACGGACAACTACCTCCTGGAGCAGTATCGAAAACACTTGGGAGATTGAGTCCGCGCCGACCAGGCGGCTGCCCCTACCGCCCCGGCGCTCTGTGGGCTGTGTTAAGATACGCCCCGGTTGCCTTTCGGCCGCCTGGCGCTTGGCGGGCGGAGGGAGGGCCTGTTTTCGATGAACCTGCGCCGTCGATTGCTGACCGCACTCCTGCTCTTGTTCATCATCGTCATGGTGGCGGCGGGAGGCTATCGTCTGCTCGGCGGCCCCCAGGTGAAGATTCTCGACGCCATCTACATGGCGGTCATCACCTTCGCCACGATCGGTTACGGGGAGGTGGTGGACACCAGCGCCCATCCCGCCCTGCGCGTTTTCAACATGGTGATGATCCTCTTCGGGATCGGAACCATGCTGTATGTTTTTTCGACCTCCACGGCGTTCATCGTCGAGGGCGAACTCAAGGACATTTTTCGGAGACGGAAGATGCTGAAACAGATTCGGGACATGAAGGACCACTTCATCGTCTGCGGAGCCGGAGAGGTGGGCCACCACGTGGTCCGCGAACTCCTCAAGACCGGGCACCACTTTGTAGTGATTGACCACGACCAGGAGCGCCTGGAAAAGATCCAGCATCTGGGCGAGTTCCCTGTGCTGAATGGCGACGGCGCCGATGAAGAGGTCCTGGAGAGTGCGGGCCTTTCGCGTGCCCGCGGCCTGGCGACCGTGTTGCCCGAGGACAAGGACAATCTGATGGTGACGGTGACGGTGCGGCAGAAGAATCCCACCATCCGCATTGTGGCGCGCTGCGCGGAGCAGCGCATGGCGGCCAAGCTGACCCTGGCGGGAGCCAACGCTGCCGTCGCCCCCAACACGATTGGTGGCATGCGTCTGGCCTCGGAGCTCATCCGGCCGCACGTGGTCGGCTTCCTCGACCTGATGCTGAAGGAAACATCGAAGACACTGCGGGTGGAAGAAATCTCCGTGGGCGAAGCCTCTTCCTGGAACGGCAAGACCATTCACGAGACCGAGATCCATCGCCGCTTTGAACTGCTCGCCCTGGCCTTGCGCAAGCGCAGTGGAGAGATGAAGTACAACCCCCACGGCGACACCGCACTCGGGGCCGGAGATGTATTGGTAGTCATGGGCGACATCAGCCAGATCTGGAAAGCCCGCACGGCTGCGGGTGAGGCAGGTTCCCCCTCCGCAGCGTGAGCTCGCCGCCCCTAGCTCACGGTGCGACGCGGCGCAGATAGAACTCGAAGAATCTCGCCGGATCAGTGCGCATGCCGACAGTGGCGTTAGCGGCTTTCCCTTCGACAACGCGGGTAAAACCCTGCGCGTCAACTTCGATCGCCAGTTCCTTCAATTCGCACAGGCTCGGATCGATGATGAGCGCCACGGCCATGGGATCAAAGAGCGTTGGCGTCTCCTGGTTCCAGAGGTGATAGAGGAGCGTCAAGGCGTTCGTGGTCGGAGTCAGGCGGGTGAAGATGCGGTGGCGCGCGGCGGCATCCAGTTGCAGCATGGCCGTAACGTCGAGAGGCGCCATAAGGATGGGAACACCGGAGGCGAACACCGCCTGCGCCGCGGCGGGATTCGACTTGATGTTCCACTCCGCGGCGGGCTCGAAGTCCTTGCCGTAACCGTGCGCAATCGCTCCGCCCATCAAGACCAAGCGCTTGATCTTTTTCCCGAGCGAGGGATCGCGCTTCAGTAGAGCCGCAACGTTGGTGAGTTCACCAATGGCCACCAGCGTGATCTCTCCTGGCCGGCGCTCGATTTCGCGTTTCATCAAAGCGACGGCCTTTTCGCCGGTGAGGGGAGGGCCGGTGAAGCCGTCGGCCCAGCGCGTCTGGTCTGGTCCATGGGCTGCGACGGACCCGGCTCGCCCGCCGCCACCGGCACGTTGGGTCTCCCTGCTTCCCAGAGCATCTTCGCTGCCAGCCGCGCGCGGGCCTGGGTGTCACCGCTCACCGTCGTCACGCCGAGCAGGTCCAGTTCGGGACTTCGCAGAATCAGCGCGAGCGCAAAGGCGTCGTCCACATCCGTGCCGATGTCGGTGTCGAGGATGATGGGGATCTTTTCCGGCGGACTTGCGGCGCTCATGGCTGTGAAGAGCAGGAAGAATGCACAAAGAAATGCTGCTCGGCGCATAGACTCACTCCAGGGATGGCCTTTCCGGTTGCCGTGGTTTGTCCTTGGACTGTCAACTGTTGACTGTCGACTCTCAACCACCTTTCACGATCGGCGCCAAGGCGACGCAGGTCAGACCGAGGATAAAGAACAAGAACATCAGCGCCAGAAAACGTTTGACGTCCGGCCCCGCGCCGCGAAATTCCTTCCAGACGAACACACCCCAGATGGCCGCCACCATCGTGGCCCCTTGGCCCAAGGCGTAGGAAGTGGCCGGTCCGACCATTTGCGCGTAAGAGGCCGCGAAATTTGAGATAGTGCCGACGGCCCAGATCATGCCCCCCAGCACGCCCCAGAAGTGGAGCGCCCCCGCCCCCTTGAAGTAATCGCTCATTGCGACGGGTGACCCGCTCAGGGGGTTCCGCATGAAGATGTAGTTAAGCGGAAGGTTAGAGACTACGATGCCCGCGGCGAACACTAAGGCGACCGTGTATGGCCCCAGGTGGTTCTCGCCCGAGGTCGCCTTGGCGACAAAGGGATAGAAAAGGCCCATGCCTACGCCGCCCAGAAGGCTCAAGACGATCCCCTTCTTTGAAACCGTCAGATCGGGCGAGATTTTCCGGTAGGCGAGCGCATCCAGCACGATGGCCACGCACACCAGTGCGATTCCTCCGAACAGCAGCAGAGGATTGCCCTTGGGCGTGATGATGTAGTTGAGGACGGAACCGATCACGAGTGCCAGGCCGATGCCAATCGGGAAGGCCACCGCTAAGCCCGCATAGGCAATCGCTGCCACGATCAGGATGTTGGCAATGTTGAAAACGATCCCGCCGATGAATGCGAAAGCCAGGTGGCGCGTGTCGGCCGAGGCCAAGTTCTGAAAGAAGCTCTCCGGACTTGCCGGGTCGGTGCGACCGAGCGTGAGTCCCACTATCACGGTGCAGAGCAGGATGCCCCAGACGTAGTCCCAATAGAACAGTTCGAAGCGCCAGCCTTTGGTGAGCTTCTGCGTGTTGGCCCAACTCCCCCAGCAAAGCATGCTGAGGATCATCATCACGAGCGCGACGGCGTAGATTTGTGGGATGAACATGTCTCTCACCAATCCGTTGGTAGGATCAGCTCTCGCGAGCGGCGAGCACAACTCAGGCTTCGGGACGACTGCTCATGGCGGTCCGTTCCCTGTGCGGAAAGGGCGCCAGACCGCTCGAACGGTGCGCAGTGTAGCGGCGCGCGCGGTCAAAAGCAACTTGGGTGAGAAGCCCGACTACTCTTCCTCTTCTGCCTCGGCCGAGGGCTTGTGCGCACCGATGATTTTTTCAGCGATGGGTTGTGGGACGATGTCGTAGTGCGAGTACTCCATCGAATACGTCCCGCGCCCTTGCGTCATGGAGGTGAGGTCGGAGGCGTAGGTGAGCATCTCGGCCAGCGGCACCTGCGCCTTGACCACCGTGGAGCCGGCCTTCGGCTCCATGCCCTGAATGCGCCCGCGGCGTCCATTGAGGTTGCCCATGATGTCGCCGGAGTAGTTTTCCGGGACGGTGATCTCGACGTTCATGATGGGTTCGAGCAGGCAGGGCTTGGCTTGCTCCATGCACTTCTTGAAAGCCTTAGAACCAGCCAGCTTGAAGGCGATTTCGGAAGAGTCCACTTCGTGGTAGGAGCCGTCATGGAGAATGACCTTGATGTCCACCACGGGATAGCCGGCCAGGAAGCCCTTGGAGGCGGCATCCACGATGCCTTTTTCCACGGCGGGGATAAAGTTCTTGGGGATGGCGCCGCCGAAGATGTCATTCTCGAACTCGAAGCCCCCGCCGCGCGGCAGCGGTTCCATCTTGATCTTGCAGTCGCCGTACTGGCCGTGCCCGCCGGTCTGCTTCTTGTGCCGGCCTTGGGCGTCGGCCTTGCCGCGGATGGTTTCCCGGTAGGGGACTTTGGGCGCCTTCAGCGTCACTTCCACGTTGAAGCGCCGCTTCAATTTGGAGACCGCCACTTCCACGTGTTGCTGGCCCGCGCCCGAGAGCAGGAATTCCTTCGTCTGCGGGTCGCGGGTGAAGCGCAGCAAGAGGTCTTCCTCGAGCATGCGGTGGATGGCTGTGGAGAGCTTGTCCTCGTCACCCCGCGTTTTGGGTTCAATGGCGAAGGATATGGCCGGCTCCGCGAGGGTCACCTTGGGGTAAAGGATGGGGGCCCCTTTGTCTCCTAGCGTGTCGCCGGTTAGGGTCTCCTTCAGCTTGGCCACGGCACCAATGTCCCCGGCGCGCAGTTCCGCAATCGGGTTCTGAGTCTTGCCCTGCACCACGCCAATGTGCGCGAGGCGTTCGGTGGTGCCCCGCGCGAAATTGGTGAGGTTGGCTTCGTTCTTGAGGATTCCCGACATCACCTTGAAGTAGCTCACGCGTCCGGCAAAGGGGTCGGCCACCGTCTTGAACACGAACGCAGAGACCGGCTGGTCGTCGGCAATCTTGCGCTTTACCGGCTGGCCACCCTCGTGCTCCAGGCCTTCCACGTGCCCGCGCTCGACGGGCGAAGGCAGGTAGTCCGCGATGACATTCAAAATGTTCTCGCTCCCGATGTTGGACAGGCCGGCGCTCACGATCACAGGGTAAAGACGTTTTTCAGTGATGGCCTGCTGAAGTCCCGGGATCAGGTCTTCGACGGGAATGGTGCCCTTGTCGAAAAACTCCTCCAGGAGCTTGTCGTTGCCTTCGGCCACCATCTCGACCAGCGCCTCGTGGGCCTTACTGGCTGCCGCGGCGAGGTCGGCGGGAATCTCGATTTCCTTGGCCTTCCCCGAGCCGTCAGACTCGTAGATCGCCGCCTTCATGCGCACCAGGTCAACGACGCCGCGGAAACTCTTCTCTTCCCCGATGGGGAGTTGGACCGGGATCACCGCCCGCCCGAAGGCGCTGCGCAGGCCTTCCAGCGTGCGCTCGAAGCTGGCGCGGTCGCGATCCAGTTGGCTGATGACCAGCACGCGCGGCAGCCCATACTTCTCACAGAAACCCCAGGTCTTCTCGGTCTGGACCTCCACTCCGGCCACGCCGTGGACCAGCAGCAGCGCGGAATCGGCCGCCACCAAGGCGGCCTCCGTCTCGTGCAGGAAGATGTTGTAGCCAGGCGTGTCGATGAAGTTGATCTTGACTTTGCCCCACTCGGCATAGGCCAGGGCGGCACTGATGGAAAAATTGCGCTGGATTTCCTCTTCGTCGTAATCCGTGACGGAGGTACCTTCATCCACCTTGCCGAGCCGGTTCACCATGCCCGCGGTGAACAGCATGCCTGAAATCAACTGCGTCTTGCCCGAGTCGCCATGACCCACCAGAGCGACATTGCGGATGTTCTGGCCATCGTAGATTCTCACGAATAACTCCTTAGGAAGTCTCGACCCGACGCACTAGCGGCAATGCCGGGCGGGAGGCAAACTGCCATCGTAGCACATCCCTTCTGCGGGCTTCAATGCGGCCACGGGCCTGGAGTAGCCTTGGTACATCGGATCCCCCCTGTGGAATTGAAGTGTGTCAGTGAGAAGAGGAGACAAGAGATGACGGCCTTGCTGGGGGGAGAGCAAGACCGTCGCCGCGCCGGCGCAAAAATCGCACCCTCCGCCTTTTTGCAGAGAAAGCTTGACCTCACCCCCCCCGCATTTTTCGCTTGACTTTTGGCGGCAACTGTGATAGACTACAATAACTATGAGAGCAGGGTCGGAGGGTGCGCCGGGTTGTTCTTGGGCCGTAGCGGCGGAACTTGCTGTGGCGAGCCATCGGAACGCGTTTCGCCATCGGTGCGGTTTTTTCGGAATGTTGACGGATGTGCAAATCCGCCCGAACGTGGCGGACC
>JBEKCQ010000093.1:0-14011 GCA_050014795.1 Terriglobia bacterium
ACATTGCCCAACGGCTCGCCGCGAGCGTCTCGCACCACGCCGCTATACTTGATGAGCCGCGGCACCGCCGCCACGCTCGCTGGCGCCGCGCTGCCATCACTCGCAGGCTGACTTTGCGCGTACACCATCGGCACCGAGAACAAACACACGACAACCGCCCACGTCCATAGATGGGTCCGGCTCATGAAAGCACCTCCGTGCAGGCAGCTTTACCAAGTAGTGAATCCGGACACTACGCTCGCGTAGGCAATCTGTCAAGGGGGTAGCGCCTGCCCACTGCACCTACAGGGCGGAGCAGCGCGCCGTGAGGCAACTCCTGACGCGCCTACCGCGCTGCTTGCTGAATGCGGAAGGCTCGGAGTCGCTGTCCAGTACTGAACTGGGCAGGCAGCCTCGCGAGACAGAGTGGCATCAGCGAGCGCCTAGTCTCGCAGCGCGCCTCCCGGCAAGGGGTCCCCCCGCCCCCACAGCTCTCGGATTACTGAAGGCTTAGGGAGAGGGCGCCCGCCACTTCAGAAAGAATCCAGGAGATGAACGAAGCGCGACATCCTTTGATCTTGAATACGATACGCTTCGCCTTGAACCCGCACTTGGCGTGCTTAGCTGAGGATCTCCGGACACTCTGCCATGGGCCCCTGAAGTGAGAGAACCACTCAAGGCAGTGGTTGGCCCTCAATCCCAAATCCTTCCTTGGGATCCCGCAAGCAGTCTGCCCTTGGGCGGGCCCCCGGCTTTGTTTAAGGCGCGAGACGCTCATTGTCAGGGAAGCTTGTTTCACAGGACCAATCCGGCTTGGCGGGTCAGAAGGGCTGTGCTCCCTTGTGGCTATGTATGCCAGTCGATTCCGCGACTGCGTGTGCACGGAACGGAATCGCATCGGAGGCAGACGTAAGAAATGGGGGAGCCAAAGGCCGCGGCGATTTTACGGCGGGAAGTTCATCCGGCGCAGCAGGTCCTGGAAGCGCGGGTCGGAGCGCAGGTGAAACACCCCGATCCCGCGGCTTCCCCCGCCTCGTCCAGCGGTCTCATTTGCGCTGAAGTCAGGCACAATTGAGACTTGACACGTGCCGCAAAAAGCTGGGCAACCAAGGCATGCCGCCCCGCCTGTGCCACATGTTCGGCCCGAATCCCCGCCATGCTAAGCCTCGCGCTTGGCATCCGCTCGGCTTGAGCACCCATGCTGGCCCACGCTGCCGAACATACAATCCGTCGCGCTGAAATGGCTTCGGTTCCTTTCGCTGACATCTGACATGGCCGGTCCTCTTCAAGTGAATTCTCTCTCATTTCAACTGGTACAGAAAACCCCGGTCACGTCATGGAGCCCGCACCCGTTCAGCAACTCCTTCAACCCGTCGACGTCCCGGGGAATAAGCCGCTCTTCGCGGTCGGTCGAGTTTTTGGCAGGGGCAGGGGCGCGCCGCCTCGCCTCTATTGGTGCGGAGAGTCTGCGCTGCAAACCTCTCGCGACCGCCGCCCCTGTGTTCGGCGGCGCTTTTGGTAGGGGGGTTCTCTGGGCTCGCGCTTCTGTGGCGATCGCGAATCTTACTTCAGAATGAAGGAAGCTGTCTCTTCAGCCGTTTCCGTTCCCTGGTTCACCACAAAGCGCAAGGTGAAGTCGCCCGGCTCAAGATGGGCGAGGGGGACTGTGGCGACGAACTGGATGCGACCGTCTCTGTCCGGCTGGCCGAGTTGTACCGGGCCCCTACCCAGAACCTGACCCTCCCGGCTGAGTTCCATGACCAATTGGGGAGCCTCCAGGGCGCTCTTTTCGGGGTAGATGACCACATAAAAAGGAAGAGCTTCCGTGCCCGCCTTGCTAACCACGGGGTTGAGCGTCGGAGAAATTACCGTGGTCCCGACTACCAGCGGGTCCGTCTCCTGACTCGACGCATCTCTGTCTTTCGTGTTCCGTACGAAGGTAACGCTGCTCAAAGCGAGGGTGGTGGCTGCCGGAGGCATCGTCAGGCTGCTCTTGCGGGCACTGATCTTGTTACCACGACCATCGAGCACCGCGGTCTCGACCGTGTAGGGCCCGGGTGGCAGTTCGAAGTGTTCGGTATAAATATAGTGGCTCGCCTTGAAGCCATCCAGTTTCTCGGCCGGCACGTTGAAGGCTCTCTCGTTCTGGAACTTCTTCACAACCTCGCCGTGTCCATCCTTCAATAGAGCCACATAGGACAAGCGGCCGGAAGACTCGCCCTTGCCCTGCTTCTCTAAGGTGACAGCGGCGAGCGGGATATCCATAACCAACTCGCAGACAGGCTCGCCTTGCCGACCGCGGAAATGCATCGTCGTTGCCTCATAACTAAATGCCTTGGGCAGCTCAGGCGAGTCCAGGGCGGTTAGGAGGGGAACCTCGAAGGCGCGCAGCACGCTCCCTTTAGCCAGGGCCGGTGGAAGGGCAATGTATCCGGACCTCGATTGGACACGCAGGTCGCTGGAAGCCAACTTGACTGTGATCTTGCGGAATGACCCATCGTAAGTCTTGATTTCCGGATTGTAGCTAATCTCGTAGTAGGTCTGGATGTCTTCAGCGAGTCTATGGAGTGGCCCTCGGAGATCGTTCGTGTTGGCGATCATGGCCCCTCCGGTGGATGCGGCGAGTTCCTCCAAGGCGGTTTGAGGGTTAGCCCGGGCGCTTGCGATGCCCGTATCCATGACGTTCGCCTGATCTGGAGTGACAGGGCCACTTACGGTCGTAGCCTGGTCACGGGAAGTTTGGGCGGCGGCGTTCAACATGTCCACGGTAGCTTGATTCGTGCTGGTGGTCATCAGACCATGGGCGTCAACCGTATAGAAACTCACATTTGCCCGATTGGCGATGCTGAGGGTGTCATGGAACTGATATTGCAGTTCCTGGGGTATGACGACGCCTTCGGAGAAATAGAGGATACTTTTCCTTCCCGGCAGTCTGTACTGCTCCTTGACTGCGTCGAGCAAAGAGTAAACCGTAGTCCGGCCGGCCTCCGCCATGGCGTAACTCTTTTCAGTCCGTATCATCTCCAGCAACATCTGGGCCATCGCGACGGTTGCGAACGCCCCAGGGTTAGTGGGCGGTCCCCCGCCGCTCAGCGTTGGCGCAGCATTGTTGATCTGTTCCTGAGGAGTCCGCGCACCGCCGGCCGGTCCCAGCATCTGCTCGAGCTGCCTTCGAACCGACTCGGTATCCTTGGAGAAATCGGTGACGTTGCTCCCAGTGGCGCGGTCGATCGCCTGGCGAAGGAGTGCCGTATCGTTGGTGAACGCCTGAAGCACCTCGAGTTTGAAATCAATGGTCATGATGGCCACGTAGACGTTCTGCGGAAGCTCGCCTTTCAGGAGGTCTAAGGCCGCATCACGAGCGAGCCGCCGGGCGTTGTTGTCCCAGCAGTGAAAGATCATCGTCACCAAGCGAATCTGGCGCAGGGGATCGAGCTGGGTTCGGGTTCCGCCGGCGCCGATGGCTTCTCCTCCATGGACGAGGCGAAACGAGGTGATTTTCTTCGGCTCGCGGTTATCGAAGATCTGAAAATCTTCCGGCTTGAGGTCGTCGACCCGATGGCCTTTCTTGTCGCGGACCACCACGTCCAGCAGCACTTCCTCCGCGGTGGCCCTGACAGCGGGCTCCGATGCGGAAGGAGTCTGGGGCTGCTGTGCATAAACGGCCAGACCCAGAGACGCTGCGACAAACGCTGCCAACAACCCCACAACACGTGAAATCCTTAACATGACTTGTTCCCCCCCCATTATACCCTCATGGCCGCGCCATCGCTGCGCGGAGTGCCCTCTCCATCGCCTCGGCGTGAAAGTCCTGTTGAGTCAGCCACGTGCTGTAACGGACGCGACCGTCAAGACCGATCACAAAAACGCGGCTTGGCCAAGCAGCATAAGCCGCCTCCACGTTTCCATCCATGCTGTCCACCAGCGCGGGAAACTCAACGTGGAGTTTCCGCGTGCACATGACGGCGTGATCTTCTTTATCCTTTATGGTCAGGGCGGGAGCCACGGTGACGCCTTCCCGCTCGTTTCGCGTGCTCTGCCATTGATCCGCGACGTGCGCCTCGCGGATGTAAACGAGAAAGAAATGCGCTTGCCGGCCATAGTGTTGGAACATAGCGTTGAGCGCATCGGCCGAATCACGGAAGTTCGGGCACGAGTAACTCCCGAACACCAGGACCACGGGGGTCTTTCCCCGGAAATCGCTCAGCCGCACCCGGTGCTGCGCGCCGACCTCCGGCAGATCGAAATCGGGCGCGAGCGTGTTGAACTGCGGCCCCCCTTCCTTTGCCGCAGCTTCCCGTTCGAGGCGGCTCACCGTGGCGCGCTCGCTCGCCACCTCAGGGCCCAAGTGCAGCCGCCTATAAACGGAAAGCAGCTCGCGGCGGGCCTCCAGAGAGGCCGGGCTGGCCCGGGTGACTGCTTCGAGTTGTTTCCGGGCTTCCTGCAGCTTCCCGGTGCCACTGAGGCACTCGCCCAAGGCCAGTTCCGCCTCGATGGATTCAGGGCGGCGTCGCAGCGCTGCCTCAATCAAGGGCGTGGCCTCGGCGTATTGCTTGGAAATGATCAAGATCTGGCCGAGCGCCAGATTGGAAGGGTAATCGTTGGGGTTCTCCGCAAGCTCCCGGCGGAACGCCGCTGCGCTGGCGACGGGATCTCCCGTATTCAAGAGAGCCAAGCCGTAGAAGGACTGGAGTTGAGGCAACCTGGGATTAAGTTCGATGGCGCCAGCCAGCTCCTTCACGGCGGCCGGATAGTCGCCGGACTCGAAGAACTGGGTGCCGAGGAGAAAGCGGGCTTCCGCACTGTCCCCATTGCGCAGGATGCGGTCGAGCAGAACCTGTCCTTCCGCGATGCGGCGCATGCGAATCAAAGCTGTGCCCAGCATGTAGTCAGTGACCAGATCGGAAGGGCCGTCGCGCGCGAGCGGCTGCAGAAGCTCTATGACACGGTCATACTCGCCCAATTGCAGGGCGCAGTCCGCCAGCAGCAGGGTGATTTGCCTCTCCTGCGGCGCTTGAGCGTGCAACGTCGTGAGCTTCTCGGAAGCCTCGCGGATCCGCCCGCTTTTCTCGTATGCGAGCGCCAAATTCGTGCCAATCCGGGCATCGCCGGGATGCAACTGCTCCGCCTTCTTGTACTCTTCAATCGCTTCCTCGTAGCGGCCAAGCTTGACCAGGGCAGCACCGAGATTCGAGCGCGCGGCCGCTTCGTCGGGACGAAGTTTGAGGAAAGCGCGGTAAGCATCCACCGCGGCGGCATAATCGCCGGCCTGTTGCAGTTGCCACGCCTGCTGGGCAATCAACATCGCATTGTCGGCGCCTTGGGTGTGGGCCGCCGTGGGTGTCTGGACAGCCAGAAGAAGATCACCACCAAGACACAAAGACACTAGGACAATTCGGAGGGCACAAGGCAGAAACCGCAGGTGGGTCGCTTTCGATCTCTTCTTTTTCATCGCTGCTTTTCTTGGTGTCTTGGTGTCTTGGCGGTGAATTTCGCTCGTCACTTATCACTCGTCACCGCTCTTGGATTCCTTTTCCTTCCACAATCGTGATGTAGCGATCAATGGGGAGGCGCGTGAAGCGATCTACTCTGGTGCTGGGCGGGGGCCACTTCACTTCAACCCAATCGATTTTAGTCCGGCTTCCGATCCCCAATATGAGCCTCGGGTCATGGCAGGAGAGATAGCCTCCGCCTGCCACCTTGTAAACGTGCCGTTTAAGATCGCCTGCCTGCCAGGTCACATTGGCGCCGACCGCATCGGGATTGGCCACTTTGCCTCTGAGCTGGATGCCCAGCCAATGATTGAGCTTGCCGACGTTGTTCCGGAGCAGGAGGGGAGCTCCGTCGTTGAGAATCATCAGCACATCCACACCGCCATCGTTATTAAAGTCACCAATCGCCAGGCCCCGCGCGGCAAAGACCTGTTGAAAGACCGGCCCGCTTTGGTCGCTGACGTTTTGATAAGTGTGGCGGAAGTTGCTTCCCAGGTTGCGCCACAGCAGGGGGGTTTCCTCATATTGAATCTCACTGTGCAACTGGTTCACTTTGTTATCGGGGTGGCCGGAGACAATGAAAATGTCCATATTCCCGTCGTTGTCGTAGTCGAGGAACTTCACACCCCAGCCGCTCATGGCGCGCACCTTCATCCCGATGCCGTTCGAAACAGACTGGTCGTCGAACGTTTCATCGCGGTTGTTGTGATAGAGGGAAAACATTTCCTCGTCCACATCAGTCAGGAAAAGGTCCATCCAACCATCCTGATCGTAGTCGGCGGAGTCCGCGCCCATCCCGGATCGTACCCGGCCGTCGGCGCTGTAACCTACACCCGATTGAAGTGCGATCTCCTCGAATTTCCCATTGCCGCGGTTGGCAAAAAGGAAGCTCGCGACCATATCATTGGCAATGAACAGATCCATCAACCCGTCGTTGTTGATATCGGTCGCCACGACTCCCCAGGCGATGCCTTTGGCGCTTGCAATGCCCGATTCCCTGCTGACGTCCGTAAATGTCCCGTCTCCGTTATTATGGAAAAGCCAGCTCGGCATGGGATCATACACGTTCGGGATGCAATAGTAGCGTTCGGTCGTCCCACCAAAGCCGCAGAATTTGTTATTCGACTTGTTAAAATCCACGGACCCGCAAACAAAAAGATCCAGACGCCCGTCATTGTCATAATCGAACCAGAGGGCGCTTGCACACAAACCGACAGCCCCCACGCCTGCCTTCTCGGTGACGTCAGTAAACGTGCCGTCGCCGTTGTTGTGGTAAAGAATGCAGCGCCCATACTGGGTCACAAAGAGGTCAGGCCAGCCGTCCCCGTCGTAATCGCCCACGGCCACACCCATTCCGTAGCCGCCCCCCGCCACACCGGCTTTCTCGGTGATGTCCGTGAACGTGCCGTCGCGGTTGTTGTGATACAGAGCGTTGCGAAGAGGAGGATTAGGGTCATAGAAGTCGCACTTGCCGCTGTTCACCAGGTAGATGTCCATCCAGCCGTCGTTGTCATAATCAATGAAACCGCCGCCGCCGCCCAGAGTTTCCGGCAGGTAGCATTGCGGCGACCGCCCGCTGACATGTTCAAAGGGAATCCGGCTCTCCGAACTCGGGACCACCTCAAAGGCGGGCAGACCATTGGGCGCTTGGGGGATGGATGAGCCTGAGGCACACAGGACTCGCGCGGAGAGACCGTAACCAGCAAGCCCCGCGAGGCCCATTGTCCGTAGAAACCCGCGGCGGGAGCAGGCCGCGCCCTTGGTTTTTCTTCCCTTCCTCATCCGTGATGGTTCCTCAACCGGTGATGCTTCGCGGCGTTGGTCAAGGCGGAGTCGTCGTCCCTTCGCTTGTGACTTCCTCCGCCCGGGCACGCTTCTGAGCCTGGACTTCGGCATTCAGCTTGTCGACGATGGCTCTTTGGCGATCACCGTCCTCCTTCATGTGGAGCCTGTAGTACAGCCTCGCCAAGGAGACATGTGCATCCAGAAAACCCGGGTTGTCTTTGACCAAGGCTTCGAGCGATTTCCTGGCCTGCTCGAGATTGCCCATTCCAAGCTGGCCGAGCACGATTTGATAACGGGCCGCCGGCTCGCCTGGCCGTACCTGGAGCGCGCGAGCGAGGTAAGGCATCGCTTCCTTGTAGTTCTCGGACTGATTCAGCAAGACGCCGACATAGAGATTGGAACCAAATTCGTTAGGGTCGATCGCCAGTTCCTCGCGAAAGGACTGCATGGCTTCATCCCGGTGGCCAAGGGTCAGCAGCGCAGTTCCGTAAAGGTAATGAGCCGAGGGCAGCTTCGGGTTGAGCTTGACGGCAACCGAAAGTTCATCGAATGCGCCCGACGCGTCAAAGATCGCCAGACGTGCGGCGCCGAGCATCAGGTGCGCTTCGGCTGAATTGCCATGGCGGAGGATTCTGTCCACCAGGACTTCCCCCTTGCTTACCTGTCCGTCCCGGATTAGAGCCATCCCCAACAGGTAAATCAACCCTTGCTCCTCCGGGTGCGTGGCTTCGAGCGGCTCCAGGAGTTCCACAGCCTTCTTAAACTCCCCCAAGCGGAAGTAACAATCCCCCAGCAAAAGGGCGGTCTTCAGGTTTCCGGGGTCGGCGGCATGAAGAGGCAAGAGCTCGCCCGCGGCTTCGTTGAGCTGCACGGCTTTGTAGTAAGCCAGCGCGAGGTTTAGTCGGATCTGAGGATGGGGCTGCAACTGGAGCGCGCGCTTATACTCGACGATCGCTTCTTCATAGCGTCCGGCACCCACTAGAGCCGCCCCGAGGTTCGATCTGACCGGGGCGACGTCAGGGTATTGTTTCAGGAACAAGCGATAATCTTCGATGGCTTGCTCCAGTTTGCCGGCCCGATGAAGCGACTCCGCTTCCTTCAACAGGGCTTCGGGAGCCTGCTTGGTCTGCCCGGCCAGGGTGCCCCCCATCAACTGAATCACCAGGAAGGCGTACAGCAGTCGCCGGATCAGAAAGGCTGACACAGGTGCTGCAAATCGACTTGCCATAGGCACGACTCGACGAACAGTATAGCCGAGCATTGGGCCGCGAAAAACCATAAAGTACTTCACGACGAATCGGTGGGGATGGTGTTGAACGTGGCGCCTCTGCTGTGGCGACCGGTGCCTGGCGTGCGCGGCAGTGACGAGAAGCTATGGCTTGGCCGCTTGAGACTCGTAATAGGCGATTCTGGCTCTCAGCGTCTCGGCGAGCGAGTTGTCGTTCTCGCGCGTAGCGAGGTCCAGCGCTCGTCGCGCGACCCGGGCAGCGTCCGGGAATCGTCCCACCTCGGAGTACATAGCCGCCAGCATCTCCAGGCTCTGCGGCTCCTGGCCGCCGGACAGTTCCACTGCCCTTTCGAACTGCGGGATCGCCTGGGCGAAGCTGTGCCGCGCGGCTAACACGCGGCCGAGGTTAAACCGGAACTCGAGCGAATCCGGATTGAGGGCAACAGCCTTCTCCAAGTGCGCCACGCCGTCATCGAGCTGGCCGGCCCGGGCCAGGACAAGACCGAGCAAGTTGTGCGCATCGGCAAATTCCGGGTCCAGTTCGAGGGCCTTGTTGATGTGGCCGAGGGCCTCGTCGGTGCGCCCGGCCTCGATCAGCGCCGCCGCCAGGTTGCCCTCGGCGGTCGGATTTTTCGGGTCGATCTCGAGGGACTTCTTGTAAGACTCTATGCTCTCCGCGAGCTTGCCCGTGCGTGTCAGTGCGACGGCGAGGCTGGAATAGGCGGCGGCGTTGTTGGGGTCGAATTCGACGGCCCTCTGGTACTGCGCGACCGCCTCGTTGAGCTGGCCCTGCTGGTCCAACGCAAACGCCAGGTGGTAATGGGCCTTGCCGTCCTCAGGGTCCATCTCCACCGCTTTGCGCCACTCCACCAAGGCTGCGGCGTAATCACCTTTCCGAGCCAACTCACCGGCCAGGTCGAAGATTCTGTAAAAATCCGTGGCCGGGGCATCCATCTTTGTTATCCCGTCCACGGGGATGTTCACAAACTCCGGGATGTTCACGCCGCGATTGGCGGCGGTCGCGTTCTCGATCAGAATAGCCGGGCTGTCGTGGCCGTCGCTGTCGATATGGGTCAGGTACATCTGCGTGAACAGCGATCGCCCCTTGGAGGAGAAGACCAGCCAGCGACCGTTCGGGGAGAAGCTGTGCCAGGAGTTCATGCGAGGGGTGTTCGAGCTCAGCGGCCGGGCGGTGCCACCTTCGAACGGCACGATGTAGAGCTGGCTATCGGGTCTCATCAGCAGGCCAGTACGATTCTGAACGAAGACGATCCAGCGTCCGTCGGGCGAAACCTTCGGAAAGTTGTTGCTCATGCCGTTTTGCGAAGCACCCTCAATCCGTTCGGGCGTGCCGCCTTTGCCGTCGTTGAACGGGATTCGGTAGAGATCGTACTGTATCTGCGTTTCGTTTGGATCGTTCGCGAACTGAGCCACCTTCTGGCCCTCATAGTACGGGTCCTTGGCGTCCGCGCGGGAGAAAACGAGGTATTTGCCGTCGGGGCTCCAGAAGGCGCTGGTTTGGACATAGCGCGGATCGTCGGCGCCCGGGAGAGGTTTCAACTTCCCAGTGGCTTTGCTGTACCAGGCCAGGATGCCGCGGGTCGGATAGAAGACTTGGCCGAACCCGTAGTCCTTATAGAACCCGTTGTAAAGCCGGGAATCGAAGTCCCGAATGTGCGAGCCGGGGTTTTCGATGGACGTGACGACGTACTGGCCGTCGGGCGAGATCTGCGACATGAACCCGAATCGTTTGCTCGCCTTCTCTTCCGCGAAGGAACTCCACCGGATCACGTACTCGTTGCGGATAGAAGTCTCCTTCTTCACCGGCACGATGCCGTACAAACCCTTGTCGTTGCCCGGGCCGTCCACGTCCAGCCCGAGGGTCTTCCCGTCCCGAGAGAACGAGTGGCAATTGGCGCAGGTCGGTAAGCCTTCCATCATCAGTCTGCTCTTCGGCTCGGAAAGGTAGCGCAAACGCCAGGCGATCAAGGGAACCGCCTCGGTCGGCAAGGGCATGATGACGCCCTTCTGGCCGACCGGAACCGATATCAGTGGAACGTCCCGGAAGAAGATGGGAGCGCCCACGGGATCGGGCGAAGTTTGAATGCTAACTTGCCCGCGCGAGACCGGCTGAGTCGCAGCCTCGTCCTGGAACCCGGTAATGATCACCGCCGCAAACCTCTTGACGGAGTGTTTCTTGATGGCCGCCCAGGTTTCGGCGTCGGGCGTCCAGGAATGCCCGGCCTCTTCGTTCGGGGAAAGTTGGGCGGGGACGGCTCCGGCCTTCGCGCAGCGCTCGTCGGTCTCGCCGATCGGCCGTTTCTCGCCGCGGGATTTCGCTTGAATCCCGTGTGAGTGGTCGCCGAAACTCACCTCGATCACCCAGAACCTTGCGGTCTGGCTCGCGTCCCTCCAAAGGAACGCCGGCGGCGTGATTTCGGGCGGGAAGATCGCTCCAGCGGCGGGGTAGTCAATCGTGATGGCGGCAGCGGGCGCGGAACTCGCACCGGGCTCGTGGCGGCCTTTGGCCCGTCCGTGCACGCACACTGTGCCCAGGATCAAGATCCCGGCAACATAGGGTGATAACCGCAGCAACCGCATATTAAATTGACGGAACCCTTCCCCGGTGAGTTACATCCTTGCTCAAGCCCCACCGACACCCGTTTGGGCTACCTCGTTAACCAAACCAGGTGGCCTAGTCATGTCGCCTTCCATCAACATCCGACATGCCTCTTAATGCGCGTGGCGGCACCCGCGTACCATGAAAAGAAGCTGCCTTTTGCGAGCCGGCCGAATCGCGCTCTCCTCGCGAAGTCTACGGCGGATTCGAGTCGATCGATTCTCGCAGCCGTTTGGATTCCTCGCGCTCTCGCACCGCATCTGCTTTGCGGCCCATCCTGCCATAGGCGCTGCCTAGGTTATAGTGAACCTCAGCGCTCTCCGGGGCGAGTTTTACACCCAATTCGAGTTCCCGAACTGCTCCGGCCGTATCCCCAGTTGCCAGCAAGGCTTGGCCGAGAGCGACGTGGGTATTGAAATCCCCAGGACTCAGTTTCACCGCCTCCTTGGCATAGGACAGGGCGGTTTGCGGCTCGTTGCGCTTCAGATAGATCTTGGCCAAGGCTAGGAGGGCGGGGACGTGGCTCGCTTCCAGATCGAGGGCCTTCTTGATTTCCTGGATGCCGCGGTCGGGATGATTTCCCATCAGGAATGCCCCGAAACGGTAGTGAAAGTCGGGCTCCTTGGGGTAGTCCCGGAGGGCGATTTCGAACTTGTCGATAGCGACCTTGTAATCGCGGCCCATCACTGTAGCCATCGCATCGCCGAGCTTGAAAACCTTATCCTGCTCAGATTCCGGGACCTCAGGCGGTATCCAGCGTTTTCGTAGCCCAGCGATCCCGGCGGCCACAATAATCTCAGGTGTCTTCTGCTCGATCGCTGCTACGTCGAACAAGAGCACAATCGCCTTCTCGAAATAACCAAGCTTGGTGAGGACGAGGGCCAAATGAAGTCTGGCGGCGCTTGAAAGTCCCTGGTTCCCCGGAAACCTCAGGCGCTGGACCCGCGTCAGGCTTTTCAGGGCGGCGTCGTAATCCCGAAGCTGGTACTCGCACAACCCCTCCAGCGTCCAGGCGGGAGCCAAGTCCGGCTTTAGCGCGGCCAAGCGACGGAAGTCATAAGCGCACTCCGTGTATTTGTCCAGGTCGTAGGCTATATTACCCGCATTCCACCACCCGTCCTCCCAGGTTGGTTTCAGCTTCAGGGCCTTTTTGTACAGGGTTAAGGCTTCGTCCAACCGCTTCGCGTCGCGGGCCTCCTCGGCCTGATGAGAAAGACTCTCGAAGAGTTGTGCGGGTGGGAGGGGGCCGGCGGACTGGGCGTCTGTAGCCGAAGCAAGGGTCAGTATCGCCGCAATTCCAACGAGCATGGTGTGCATATTGACTGTACTGAATCAATCGCAGGCTGAGCGGGCGACCTGCCCGCGCGATCCTGCGCTCTTGCTCGGAAGCAACATGCTCTCGCTGCGGCGACCGCTCTTCAATCTTCACCCGCCGTTATCGGACGGAGGGCGGAGGACTGCCCCCTTGAGGCTCACGGCCGCCTGGAGTCCATCGACTTTCGCAGCCGTTTGGATTCCTCGCGCTCTCGCACCGCATCCGCTTTGCGGCCCATCCTACCATAGGCGCTGCCTAGATTATAGTGAAGCTCAGGGCTCTCCGGGGCGAGTTTTACACCCAATTCGAGTTCCCGAACTGCTCCGGCCGTATCCCCAGTTGCCAGCAGGACTTGGCCGAGAGTCGCGTGGGCGGTGATATCCACAGGACTCAACTCTACTGCCCTCTCGGCATAGGGCAGGGCAGTTTGCGACTCGCCGCGCCCCAGATAGATCCTGGCTAAGGCTACGAGGGCGGGAATGTGGCCCGGTTCCAGATCAAGCGTCTTCTTGATTTCCTCTATGCCGCGGTCGGGATCCTGTTCCAACAGGAATGCCCCGAAACGGTAGTGAAAGTCGGGCTCCTTGGGGTAGTCCCGCAGGGCGGCTTCGAACTTACCGAAAGCATCCTTGTGGTCGCCGCCTGTCATGAACGTTGCCATCGCATCCCCGAGTTTCAAAACCTTGTCCCGCTCGGATTCCGGGACCTCAGGTGGTATCCAGCGTTTCCGCAGCCCAGCGATGCCCAGGGCCACGACAATTTCGGGCGTTTTATTCCGTTCGATCAAGATTAATTTGAACAACCACGCGATCGCCTTCTCGGAATAACCCAGCTTGGCGAGGACGAGGGCCAAATGGAGTCTGGCGGTGCGGGACAGTTCAAGGTTCTCCTGAAACCCCAGGCGCTGGACTTGCGTCAGGCTTTTCAAGGCGGCCTGGTAATCCCGAAGTTGGTATTCGCACAACCCCTCCAGCGTCCAGGCGGGAACGAAGTCCGGCTTTAGCACGGTGAGGCGACGGAAGTCAGAAGCGCACTCCGAGTACTTCTCCAACTCGTAGGCGATAGAGCCCGCTTTCCCCCAGCCATCTTCCCAGCCGGGTTTTAGCTCTAGAGCGCGCTTATACAGAGTCAAGGCTTCGTCCAGCCGTTTAGCGTCACGGGCGACCTCGGCCTGATGGACAAGATTCTCGAAGCGAGGCGCGTGGCCGGGTTGGCCGGCTGACTGGGGGTACGCCGACGTTGCCATGGTCAGAAGGGCCGCGATTCCAGCGACGATGGTGTACATAGGAGTGGCGCGGGCGTCTCACCCGCCTTCACGGGAGTGTCTCGCTCCCGCGTCTGCGAGACAGGAGCGTGCGGGCAGGATGCCCGCGCTGCGACGTATATTGTGCACAACAGTACGCCCTGGAGTAAAGTCAACCTCCGCTCCAAAAGGTAAAAGGGCCGCCCCTTCGTGAGGCGGCCCTTTGTGTTTCCCGGCATTTTTCCAAATGCGATCAGAAAATGAACTTGAACTGCATTTGGATGATTCGGTGACCCTGTCTATCGGTGGCCGTCCCGAACATCGCGTTCTGATTGGCGTAAGTCGTCGG
>JBEKCQ010000094.1:0-13763 GCA_050014795.1 Terriglobia bacterium
CGCGACCGGCAATTGGTTGCTGGGGATCGTTTCCCAGAAGACCGTCGCATCCTCGGTGGTGAAGGCGTTGTCCAGACCGCCGACGCGCACGATGTAGTCGGAGAATTGTTCGGGACCCAGGTTCTTTGTGCCTTGAAACATCAAATGCTCGAAGAGATGCGCAAAGCCCGTCTTGCCCGGGACTTCGTTCTTTGACCCGACGTGGTACCAGACTTGGACATTCACCACCGGGGCCTCGTGCTTTTCCACGAACAGCGCGCGCAAGCCGTTCGGCAGAACCAGCGAGCGAACGGGAGTCGGCGGCAGCGTGGCCGGCCACGCCGCTCCCCCTGTCAGAAACACCCAGAGGGCTAGCGCGATGGCGACAGCGGCGGCGGTTCGTTTGTGGCGAAGAAGGATCTTTGCCAACTCGTTTCAGTCCTGGGGCCGGCACTGGCCGGAAATCAGGATTGTAGCATATCGCACAGAGCCATCTGCCGTGCGCGACTGCCGGGCGGGGGCGGAGCCTAGCAGCAGAAGGGCGAGGCGAGGTTTGGGTGTCACGAGAGCCTGAAGACCCGACTAGATTTTCTCCAACTCCTCTCGAAACTGGTCCGGCGCGACCTCGATCTCACGCAGGATTTCGCGAAGAAGCGGACGGGCAAGGTCTCTTCCCGGGTGATTGGGGAGGGTTGTCGTTCTTCCGTCAGGATGACGATAGAAGACGTGGCTTCCCTTCTGCCGGACGGCTTGGAATCCGAGTCGAAGAAGCACCTTCTCGATTTGCCTGAACCCTGCGATGGGCAGCCGGCTCACACTGCAACCTCAATTTGCTGCAAGCCCACGAAGCGTGGCAGATCCTCCAAGGAACCCCCGTATTCCTCTAAGCACAACTCCAGGACTTCCTTGAGGTTCCTTCGAAGCTCGTCTAATGTCGCGGCCTGTGTGTGGGCCCCGGGGATGCCTGGGATGGTCCCGATATATAACTCGGTATCTGGATCCCATTCGACGTAAGCAGAAAAAGTCCTCATCGCTCCCTCTCTCCAGATGTTTATACCAGAGTTTCTGCTTGGCCCAAAGGGGCTCTTCCCTCAGTTGCGGCACACCCAGCCCCTGCCACGTGATTCATATCCGGCTATTCAGAGAACTTCTGAGCAATCGGGTACCGGCGACCCATGCCGAAGGCTTTGGCGGTGACCTTGAGGGCCGGAGCGGCCTGCTGACGTTTGTACTCCGCTCTGTTCACCTGCCGGATGGTATCGCGCACCAACTCAACGTCGAGCCTGTGTTTTTCCACGATTTCTTCCGCGGAGAGATTCTCCTCGACGTAGGCCTTCAGGATGATGTCGAGGATTTCATAAGGTGGCAGCGTGTCCTGGTCGGTCTGATTGGGGCGCAACTCCGCCGATGGGGCTTTCTCGAGGCACGCCAGTGGAATGCGCTCGCCGCCGCGGTTCACATAGCGGGCCAGGTCGTAGACCATCGTCTTGGGCACATCGGCAATGGCCGATAGCCCTCCGGCCATGTCGCCGTAGAGCGTGCAGTAGCCCACCGCCAACTCCGACTTGTTCCCGGTGCTCAGCAGGAGCGCGCCGAACTTGTTGGAAAGTGCCATGAGGATGTTGCCGCGAATGCGCGCCTGGATGTTCTCTTCCGTCACGTCGCGCGGCCAGTTCTCGAAGGCGGGATCAAGCGTGCTGAGGTAGCTGTCAAAAATCGAGGTGATGGGAATGACGCGGAAATCGATTCCCAGGTTACGCGCCAGGGCTTCCGCGTCGCGGAGGCTTCCGGGCGAGGAATACGGCCCCGGCATACTGATACCGCACACGTTCGCCGGCCCGAGCGCGTCGGCAGCGATCGTGGCTACGAGCGAAGAGTCAATCCCGCCGCTCAGCCCCACAAGCACGCTTTCGAAACCGCATTTTGTGACATAGTCATGCGTGCCCAGCATGAGGGCCTGGTAGACAGCTTCGATTTCCGAGGCAGGGCCGGAGTGGATTTCCCCCCTTCCGTCTGCGGTATCGAAGACCACCAGGTCTTCCTCGAACGACTTGGCGCGCGCGCCAAGCTCGCCGCGCGCGTTGAAGGCCATACTCGAACCGTCGAAAATCAACTGGTCGTTCCCGCCCACGTGGTTCACGTACACCACCGGGATGCGATGCTCCGTGGCAATCGCTTTGAGCATGTCATGCCGAAACTGAATCTTGTCTGTGCAGAATGGCGAGGACGCGATATTGAGCAGCAGGTTGGCGCCCGCGCGGACGGTCTCTTCGACCGGGTCGCGCACGTAGAGTTGCTTCTTCCAGAAATGTTTGTCGTTCCACATATCCTCGCAGATGGTTAGGCCGAGCCGGACCCCACCCAGCTCGTGTAGGCCGAGCGAAGTGCCTGGCTCGAAATACCGGGACTCGTCGAAGACGTCGTAGAACGGCAGCAGGATCTTGACGTAGTCGAGCGCGACCTTACCCTGGTAGAGCAAGGCCGCCGCGTCGCAGGCTGCTTTCCCCCGCTCCGCATGAGAGCGCCGCACGTAGCCGACCAGCGCGGGAATATCCGGCAGCAGGCCGGCAAGCCGTTGCAGCTCCGCCTCCGAGCGCTCGACGAATTCGGGCTTCTCAACCAGGTCGCGGGGCGGGTAACCACAAAGGACCAGCTCTGGGAAAACCACCAGGTCAGCCTTGCGCTCGGCAGCTTGCCGGGCAAAGTTGACAATCCGCGCGACGTTCCCGGCGAAGTCACCAACCGTCGTGTTGATCTGGGCGAGGGCAATCCGCATGCGTGGGCCGTATTATAACGGACCCTGAACGTAGGCAGTGGCAAAACTGAAGCCAGGACTTGGTGGCGCGCTGTGCTGAGGTGCCGCCTGGGTGCGAAAACGAAAAACTCCGGTGCTTGTTACGTGACGAACTGCCGGGGAATCGTCCGCTGGGGAGCGGTCTCTAGGCGCTGAAAGAGCTGCCGCAGCCGCAGGTCGTCTTCACGTTGGGATTGTCGAACTTGAAACCCGCGCCCTCCAGGGTCTCAACGTAGTCGATCTTGGTGCCGTCCAGATACATCAGCGAGGCCTGATCGACGAAAACCTTCAAGCCATCGAACTCGAAGGTCTTGTCGATCCCGGTCGCCTCGCTCTCAAAGTTCATTTGGTACGAGAACCCTGAGCAGCCCCCGCCAACTACAGAGACACGAAGTCCCTGCGGTGGAGGCGCTTGCTTAGCGAGTATCTCCTTCACCTTCTCCACTGCCTTGGGTGTCAACTCAATAGGCATTCGTCACTCCTCGGGGAATTGCCGGGTAACAGAGACGATCCACCCCCCGCCAACCCCCAAGTTATCAGATGCGGCTCCCTTGTTCAAGGTAGCAGTGAAAGCTGCCCTGTCCCCACTTGGGGGGAATGATCTACACATCTGCCCTCCAGGTTTTCCCAGCTAGTTTTCCGGCCTTTCCTAATGCTATGCATATCAATAGGTTGGCGACCTTCTGGTTTGGCCCTTCTCGCGCTCAGGAGTCTAGGTTTCGTGCGGACGGCGACCAGAGTCTTCCGTGGCACGGCGCCACACTAGTTGGTATGATAGCGACGATGAGCTGCGACAGGCGTGAACGCGTACGGCCTTCATTCAAAGTTGCGACCGAGTTGTGGGGAACGGTTTTCTGGTTGGTGGTCTTCCCCGCCCTGCTGAGCGCGCAGGGACTGGGCCGTGAAACCCTTGCCGTCTTCCCGGCGGACACGCAGCAGATAGCCTATGTGAACCTTGCCCAGCTTCGTTCCCTGCCTGAGTACCCCCAGATTCGTCAACGGCTCCTGGGCAGGCAACTTCGCGACTTCCAGGATTTCCTGCGCTCGGCGGGAACGGATCCCGACAAGGATGTGGACGAGGTGGTACTGGGGTGGCGTGGCGAGGCCTTGGGAGGGGCCGACTCCTTTGGGCGAGCGGAGGGTCGTTTTGATCCCGAGCGTGTCCACGAGTTTTTCCTTCAGCAGCAGTTGCCTACCCGGCAGTACGCGGGCCTCGAGCTTTATGCCTTCGGCTCAGGGGAGGATCCCGCCGACGTTTTCTTCGTCTTTCTCAACTCCTCGTCCGCGGCGTTTGGTCGCCTGAGGGATTTGAAGGAGATGCTCGATGTGCGAGCGGGCACACGGCCCGCGCTGGACACAAATGCCGCGTTTGTGGAGTGGGAAGCGGAACTGGAAGGGTCGGCGCCTCAGTGGGGCGTCGCGACGGGCAAGGCAGCGGCCAATGCAGCAGGGCCATGGCTGGCAGCCGGAGGGAAGACGTCGGCGGATCCGGGCGTCATGTTCAGCCCTGTGCGCGCGGTCCTATACCGTGTGGACTGGGGTAGCGGGATTACCGCTCACATCTCGATTGTTTGCCAGAACAGCGAGACGGCTGCGGCGCTTTCGGCTCTCCTGGCGGCCTGGCGTGATGCCCGGCCGGCTTCAGGAACGGGTCAAGCGCCTGTTGCGGTAAGCGCTTTCCTTCAGGGCCTGGGGATTCAAGCGAGTGGCTCGCGCGTCGAACTGACGGCGTCGGGGCCCATGGAAGTTGTGGACCAGATCCTGCGCGGAAGCATGGGCGGTGGCGGGCAGTGAGCCCCTCCCCAAAACGGTTGGCAGACCTGATGACTCGGTGGCGCTCCATTTCCGGAAAAAGGACTGTTTCCTCCACCTCGAAGTGGCCGTCCAGTTCGGCCCGGTAAGCCTCGCAGATTCTGCTCACCATCTCTTCGCGCCATGCCGGTTCACCTTTCTCGATTCCGAACCTGCGCCGGATGATAACCGCCGGGGCCAGCGCGTGCTGGTGCTGATGGGAGAGTGGGATCAAGCTTTCGTGGCGACGGGCCATCGTTATCCTCGGCCGTCGGGATTCGGGTTTTGTGGCTCGGGAGTCGCGAGGTCGTCCAGGTCAGGCCGCGGGTGGCGCGGCTGAGAGGATCTCAAGACGTCCGCCAAAACCCACCTCAGTTCTTCGGAGAGCTCGGTGATTTCCATGCCCTCGGCGACCAGCGTCTTGCAGGCGAGAACGGACCGCGGAGTGGAATTCGGCTCGTCGCCCATCTTATACGCGACGCGGCACGTTTGGCATTCCTGGTTCCAGCAGAAGCGGCCGTAGGAGACGCTTTCCGGGCTTAGATATTGGAAGGCGCGCAGGCAGGTGTTGTTCTCAGGGACTTTGAACTTCTTTCCCTGGATCGAGATCTCAATCAGCTTTGCCAAGTCGCCGTAGATGGGGTCGCCCAAGGCGTGCCGCTCCTGCCGTATCGACCGCTTTCGGCCGGACGGGCCGAGAGCCTATTGTAGGATGCCGTTCATGTGCAGGCAACGCCCGTTCCGTGCATGTTGGTGCCTGGTCCATACTCGGAATGGCTGGGTTGCCATAACCGGTCGGGCAGGATAACATCGCACCCCTGATGACGCCGCGTGTCCCCCATCAACGCTGGAAGCAGCTTAGGTTCAGCCTTGTCACGTTGGCGTGGCTCGCGGCCGGCTTGCTTCTGGCGACGTCGCTCTATCAGGGCCAGAACGCCTCAGGTCCCTCACCGCTTGCTGGCAGCGTACGCTTCGAGAACATCGCTGCCTCGGCGGGCGTGAAATTCATCCTCCGCAACAGCGCCACTCCCAATAAGTATCAAATCGAGCCCATGGTCGCGGGCGTGGCGATCTTTGACTACAACAACGACGGGTTCGAGGATATCTACTTTGTGAACGGGGCCAAGATTCCGGAACTGGCGAAGACCGGCGCGGAATACTACAACCGCCTCTACCGGAACAACGGCGACGGCACGTTCACGGACGTTACTGAGCGCGCCGGAGTGAAAGGCGAAGGCTACTCGATGGGGGTAGCGGCCGGCGACTACGATAATGACGGTTTGGAAGACCTCTATGTGGTGGGAGTCAATCGCAATCTCCTCCTTCACAACAACGGCGACGGAACGTTCACCGACGTGACGGAGCGGGCGGGGCTGACAGGCGTCGATCCCCAGCGCGGCAAGACCTGGTCCATCTGCGCTGGCTGGTTTGATTACGACAACGACGGCTGGCTGGACCTGTTCGTCGTCAATTACTGCGTCTGGGGGCTCGACAAAGACCCCTTCTGCGGCTCTAAGTTCACGGGAATCCGCGCCTATTGTCACCCTTCAAAGTTCGATCCCCTGCCCAACGCGCTCTACCACAACAACCGGGATGGCACGTTTACCGACGTTTCCGCCGCTTCGGGCATCGGCGAGCACTTGGGCAAGGGGATGGGAGTGGCGTTCGCCGATTACGACGCGGATGGCTACCTGGACGTGTTCGTCGCCAACGACACGACGCGCAACTTTCTTTTTCGCAACAACGGGAATGGGACCTTCAGCGAGCGCGGGCTACAGGCCGGCGTCGCTTACAACGGTGACGGCTCAGCCCTGTCTTACATGGGCGCGGATTTCCGCGACGTGGACAATGACGGCCGGCCCGACCTCTTTGTGACGGCGATCTCCAACGAGACCTTCAGCTACTTCCACAACGAGGGAGGCGGGATCTTCGATGACTTCACCCATAGGAGCGGGCTCGGCCGCATGAGCATCTTCGCGAGTGGCTGGAGCAACGGCATCTATGATCTCAACAACGACGGGCGCAAGGATCTGTTTTCGGCCAATTCGCACGTCAACGACAATGTCGAGTTCGAGATGAATGTGCCGTTCAAGCAGAAGAACTCGATCTTCGCCAATGCGGGTGACAGGTTCGTGGATGTCTCCGCAACCGCGGGCGAAGATTTTCAGGTGGCCGCCGCGCATCGCGGCTGCGCCTTCGGCGACCTGGACAACGACGGGAAAGTGGATATTGTGATTTCTCGCTTCGATGGTCCGGCGGAGATTCTCCGTAACGTCTCACCTGCCGGCCACCACTGGCTGATGGTCAAGACGGTGGGCAAGCTCAGCAATCGTGACGGGATCGGAGTGCAAATCCGGCTGGAATCGGCGAGTGGCACCCAGTACAACCAGGTCACGACCAGCGTCGGCTATGCCAGCTCCAGCGATCGTCGCGTGCATTTTGGTCTGGGTGCGGACGCGGTGGTCAAGCGGTTGGAAATTCGCTGGCCCAGTGGGCTGCGGCAGGAACTGCGTGACATCCCCGCCGATCAAATCCTCACCGTTACGGAACCCGAGCGGAAATAACCACAGGCAGGCAGATTCAACGCGGCTGGTCAGCGAGGAGTGCGGCGCGCTGGGCGTGAAACGAGGCTGCCTGCTGGTCTCCCAGCGCCGTGTAGATGCGCGACAGCAGGAAATGGACCCGGTAATCAGGCTTGCCCGCGCGCAAGGCCGCTTCCGCTTGGGAGGCCGCCTCTTTCCAGTGTTTCCTGCGGGAAAGCACCCTGGCCAATTCGTAGCGGGCCTCAGGGTTCTCCGGCTCCACCTTCACGGCCTCCCGCAACTGGGTTTCGCTTTCTTCCAGGCGGTCGAGCTTGAAGAGGAAGGCAGCGTAAGCGATGTGAATTCGCGCCTCAGCACGTGCCCCTTGCCGGTTCGTCTCCATACCCCGGAGGAACATCTTCTCGGCCGCGGCGGGCTGTCCCAACAGATCGAGGGTCAAAGCCAGGTTTTCATACGTGCGGACGCTCTGGGGATACAGCCTCAGTGCGGTTTCAAAGGCCTCTTTAGCTTTCTCGAACTCATTGCGCAAGAAATAGGAACGCCCCTGAAGGAACCAGGTGCTTGAGTCTTTCGGGTTCAACCGTAACGCCTCGCCGTAAGCGGCGTCGGCGTGTAGCCAGTCATTGCGTGCGGTGTAAACCATCCCCAGCGCGGTGTGGGCCTTCGCATTTTTGGGGTCGAGCGTGAGGGCCTTCTTGGCGGACTCGAGAGCCTCGTCGAATTTTTCCTGATTGAACTGGGCGCCAGCCAGCAAAGAATAGACTTCTGCCGATTCGCGAAAGCGGAGGTTCTCCCGGAAGCACTGCTCCGCCAGGACCGGCCGCCCGGTAGAGTAGAAGATTGTTCCGAGATGCAACTGCGCTTGGGGATAGTCGGCGTGGCCGGGGCCTATACGGACGTAAAGCGCCACGGCCTCAGGTAGCCTTCCCTCCTGATAGTTCTTTTCCGCCCTCGTGAAATCATCGCCGGAAAGCTGGCCCTGTGGGAGGGGCATTAGAAGGGACAGCAGGACAAGGGCCGGAACGGCGAGGTGCACAGGCGAAACCTGCGGGCACGCCGCACTCCGTTCGCACGACGCACCCCGCGGCCACTATAGCATAGCCGCCTGTTTCGGCTGCAGCAGCGATGTCGTATCGCCGAGGTCATTTGAAATCCCAACACGGCGGTGGGGACACTGCCGCTACAGGAGATCTGTCCTATTGCTCCGGGCCGAGGTTCATCTTCTTCAGTTGGCGCAACAGCTTGCCCCAGTAATCAGCTGCTCCGTATTCCGGCCGGTACTCAGTCCCCGCTTTGAGGCAAGGAGAATCGGGTAGCAGCCGATACTCTTCGAGCGGCAAGCGGCCGACACCAGCCTTGCCTGCTGCTTTCAGGCGTGGGTCGGCGAGAAGCCCGTGGGCCTCCTGTTCGGTAGCTTTGCGGAAGGCTTCGAAATCAGAGAACTCCTTGTCCCCCCACACCAGGCGCAACGTCGAAAGCGAGAAGTAGTTGTTGAAGTCCAGGGCGTTGTTCTGCGCGGCGGCTTCGGAGGGAACACGCAGGACGGCTCGGCCGCCCTCGGCAATCACAATGTTATTAGACACCCGGACGTTCGACGGATATCCCGCTTCTTTGTCGCCGCGGAAGTGAATGGCAGCACCGGCCTCTGCGCCTTTGAAGTAGAAGATATTGTTGTAAACCTCCGAATCCTGAAGCGTCCCGAAGCAGAGGATGCCGCCGTAGTCGTTCTTCCGGCCGTCGTTCTGGGAGATGTTGAAGCGAACGATGGAGCGCGTGGTGAAGCCCCGCCCGCTTCCCATGAAAAGATAGCCTGCCCCGTCGTTGTCATGGGAGTAGCAATACTGGATGATACAGTTCAGGCAGGACCAGTCGATATCGAACCCGCCGCCGTCATGCACACCGGGGGTCACGTTCTCGTACGACTCGCAGAATTGGATGATGATGTTCTCCGAGTTCCAGCACCAGATACCGACCCGCGCGTCCTGCTTCCAGCCATTCCGATAAGCTGTGCAATACTCCATCACCCCGTCGCGCCCGCTGTAGATCTTGATACCGTCCCACCCGTTGCCATAAGCCACCGAGCGGCGGATGGCGAGGCCGCGCACCTCGGCGAAATCCCTGCCTTGAATGAAGATACCGCTGTCCTGATTGTTGTAGGAAACGCAGTCCTCGATGGCCACGTCGTCGTAATTGCCGTAAGTTCCCTCGCCCACATGGATGCCGGACTGTCCAGCATCGTGCGCCACGCAATCCCGAATGCGGATGAACCGGTAGTGCGGTTGTCGCGGCGCGGCCCAGACCTTGAGGGCATCCTGCTTGGAATCCTTGCTGTTGGTCACCTCCAGGCTTTCGATGATCCAGGCGTCCTGGTTGTAGATAAGCACGGCGGGGCCGGAACCGCCGTCAATGATGGGGCGCGCCCCTTCCCCGTAGGCGGCGAGGCGAATGGGCCTTTGTGGTGTCCCGCTTCCCTTGGGCTGAAGCGTGCCCTGCCAGCGCCCGCCTCGCTTCAACAGAATTTCGTCGGCCGGCTGGAACGTCTTGGAATTGACCTTCTCGAGCGAGCGCCAGGCTTCGGCCGGGCTCAGGCCGGAACGCGAGTCATCTCCGGAAGCTGAATCCACGTGGTAGCGTGATGCCCAGGCCGGCATGCCCGCCCAGGCGAGGAACAGAAGCAGCGCGCAGACAACAAGGCCGCGACGGCCGGCGTTAGATTTTGGGGCCAGGCGTGACAGGGTGGACAAGGGAATTCTCCTTTGGGCGAGTTTCTTCGAGGCGGGGAAAAGGCAGGGGCGGGTTTGAAGCCCGCCCCTGCTTAGTGTTAGGTGGTTACCATTCGAAGCGCGCGCCCAGTTGCCCGACGCGGGGGGACCCCCCCACACTCATGACGTCGCCAAATTGCGGACTGCCGAGACTGGTGTTGGGATTGTCGAAGTAGTGCCGGTTGAATACGTTGAAGAACTCGGCGCGAATCTGGAGCTTCAGGCGCTCCTTGATTTTGAAGTCCTTGTAGACGGCCAGATTCTCGCTGGCTGTACCGAAGCCGTTCAGGCCGGCCACGTACGGCCCGGAGTTCCCGAAGTTCCCGTAGCCGGGATCGGAGAAGCCCGCGGGGTCGAAGTAGTGGTTGCTGGGATCCCCAAACCTTGAGCCATCGAAGTGACGGCTCAGGTCAGCTCCCGAAGCCACGTTGGAATAAATCGTTGAGGGAAGGCCAAACGCCCCCCACGCCGGACCAGGGTACCACTCGTAGGAATAGACGCTGAGCGGTGTGCCGGTGCTGTAATAGAGAGTCGTGCCCAACGTCCAATCGCCGACGATGCCGTTCACCCAGCGGCCTTTGCCCGACAGGAAGTGGCGTCCTTTGCCGAAGGGCAGCGTGTAGAGAACGTACCCTTTCACGACGCTCTGGTTGTACGGTTGAATGTAATTGCCCGCCCAGCTCAGGTCGGAGAGGTTTTGTAGCCACGCCGTACTCTCCCAAGATTCCTGGAAGTTGCTGCCGGCGGTGCCGTAGTTGAAGGCGCCGGTAGATCGTTGATGAGCCAGCGTGTAGCTCATATCCATCGTCAAGCCATGGGAGAGGCGTTGAACCAGTTCGGCCTGGAAAGAGTCATACTGCGAGCGCCCCAGCGGCGAGCCGACGTAGAAGAGGTAAGCCCAGTTGTTCGCAAGCTGCGGGAAGGGATAGAGCGCAGCGAAGGAATAGCCGGAGTAGCCGGCATAGGGGTAAGGAACACCGGCGGCCGCGGCAGATGCTTCGTCCCAAATCCAGTCCCATTCGTGACCGCTCTTCATCAGGCTGCTGAGGGCGCTGTTCGGCGCGGCGTTTTGCTCCAGCGTTCCGTCGTGCAGGTGACTCCCGCGCGTGGCGAGGTAGTTCAGCGAGAGGCGGGTGTTCGGCGCAAGCTCGATTTCTACCCCGCCGTTCCATTGGTTGGTGATGCCCGGCCGCAAGGTTTGCGGGCTGATTGTGGTCATCCCCCCCGTAGTGAGATAGTTGGGATCGAGCGTGCCCGCAACGGATTGGCCCGGATAGCCGTTGTCCCAGTTAAAGGCCGGGGCCTTGTTCTGGGTCGGCGGCACCTGGTTGGTGGGGAAATACCCGGGCGCAAAACCGTACGGCACACCTTCCCAATAATCGATGCCAATCGGCACATGGAACATGGCGTAAGCGCCGCGCGCCACGATGCGGTTGGTGATTTTGTACGCCAATCCCACGTGCGGCGCGAAATCCTTCCAGCGGAGGGACCCTTCATAGGTCTGACTGCCGCTATGGAGATAAGCCATGTCACCGGGAGCCCCGGTCGTGGGATTTACGTACGCAGTGTCAAAGTTCGCCCAGTGGCCGTACTTTTCATGGAACGGATAAGTCTGGTTCCAGTTGAGGCCGTAATTGAGGGTTAGCCGGCTGTTAACTCGGAAGCTGTCCTCGGCGAAGATCGAGAGCGACTTGCGTCGGCCGTAAAGGTCATAGGATGTGCCCATGGAGGCGCTGCTTACGTCGCCCAGCAGGAAGCTGGCGAAGCCAAAGCCCACTTGACTTGCATAGGGCGCCGTGGGCGCTCCGGTCTGGGCATTGCTGAAGGTGAAGTTGAGGACGCCGTTGCCGCCATGGCTGTTGATCTGGAACCCGCGCAGCTCCCCGCCGAAGTTGATCGTGTGACGTCCCTTGATCCAGGTGAGGGTCTCGTCACCGACCAGCACGTTTGAAGTGTAGTACCCCTTGCTGCTGTAGCCGATACGGGATTCCCCGAACCCGTTCACCGCGCTGCCAAACTGGATGTCCGGGAAGTTTCCGGCCCCCGTATCGCCGAAGCCCAGCTTGGACGGCCAGTCACCGCTGGCGGCCATCGCGAGGCTGGGATTGCGGAAGTGCTCGACGGTGAAGCTGGTGACGTTCAGAAGGCTGGGGGTGAAGTTGTAGCTGTCGCTGAGACGGAACTTGTGGTCGGTGTTCTTCTGCAGCCGGGACCTAGCGAGCGGACCGCCATTGGGATCCAGCGTGGACCAGGGACCCCCCGCGTCGACCAGAATACGCGGCCGCGCTGTCCAGATGTAGGAGCTGGCGAGGCGGTTCTTTTCGGAGAAGTTGTGGTCGACCTTGACGCTGAACTGCGTCTGATGGAACCACGGGTTGTTACTGACCGTCGCGGCGTTGTTGTTGGTTAATCCCGGGCCCAGCGGCTTGTAATACTGTTGGAACAACGGAATGATCTGCTGCGCGACCGTGCTGAACGGCTTGGGGATCACGTTATCGGGAAATACCAGATGAGTGATCGGATCGATGATCGCTCCCTTATAGATGGGGTTGCCGCCGGCGTCGGTTCCCAACTGAACGCTTGTGTTCAGAAGCGTACTGAAATCACCGTCCAGGAAGTCCGCCGTGGGCACGGTTCGGTCGGCAGAACCCGCCGTGTAGTCGGCCTTCCGATATTGCTCGAAGGCGCCGAAAACGAAGGTCTTGTTCTTGATGATGGGTCCTCCGGCGCTGAAGGCAACGTCGGAGTGCCGGCTGCGCGGTTTCGACACCGCATTGTAATTGTTCGTCCAGGAGTTGGCATTCAGGGCTTCATTTTGCCAAAGGGTTACGGCGCTGCCGTGGAACTGGTTGGTGCCGGACTTCAAGATGAATGAGAACGTGCCGCCCGCCGTATACATGGCGGCCGCGCCACTCATACCACCCGTATCCACGCGGAATTCCTGGACGGCTTCCATGGGAGGTTCGCTCTCCAGGAGTTGTCCTGTTTCCGACTCCTGGGCGAGGGTGCCGTCGATCAGCACTTCATTGCTGAAGGCTTGCGTCCCGGAAATGTACGTAGTCCAGCTGTTCCCCTCCACTCCAGGAGTGGTGGCAAAAGCAAACGCCATGATGTCCCGGCCGCCATCGATGGACAGAGGAAGAGCTCGATAGGCCTGCAGGGTCATTGTGCTGCCCGTGTCGTTGGTCTGGCTCTGCAGGACAGGGGCTTCCGCCTTGACCTCGACCGTTTGGGTCACCGCACCGACGTTCAACGTGACGTTAATTTCCGCGACTTGGCTGATGGTCAGGGTGATGCCGGTGCGCTCGATTTTCTGGAACCCCTCCTTCACGAACAAAACACTGTATTGCCCAACCGGCAAGTTGAGAATCCGATACAGACCCACGTCATTGGTGGTAGCGTTGGTCTGAACTGCGGTGTCCGTATTTGTTGCCGTCACTTGGACGCCGGGCACGACAGCTCCGGTCGGATCGGTCACGGTGCCGGTGATGGAGCCGCGGTCCGACTGTGCCCAGAGGAATCCTGCCATGAGCAATTGGGCCAGCAGCCCAAATGCGATAGTTCTCCTCTTCATAATTCCCTCCTGTAAACTGTAGCTATCCCGACGCCAAGAACTGCCTTGCTGCGTGCGCCTCAGCGAGCTGCCTTTTCAAATCCTGCGGCGGTCGAACTAGCTTCTCGTGGCGAGGTCAACCGGCCAATTAGGAGCCTCACTGCAAGCGCTTGCACTCCAGCGTATAGCACCCGTCCGCACCCATGTCAAGGGAAAAATCGCAGCTTTCTCGGTAGCGCTGACAGCGACACTTTGCCCGACCGCCACTTGCCCTGCTGCGGCCGCCAAGACGGCCTGGGACGAAGTTTGAAAAGCGTGACGTCGCCGGAGGCAGTATGACA
>JBEKCQ010000095.1:0-16037 GCA_050014795.1 Terriglobia bacterium
CCGACCTCGCCCTGACCGTGGTCATCATCGCCCGGGTGGGAGCCACCACGGCAGGTCGAATTGACACGTTCATGTCCACGTCGTTCCAGCCCGCGCAGTGGAGTGACGACTTCTTCGATCGGAATCCCGACACCACACACCTCAATGACCTGCACCCCCAACACATCAATGTGCAGGTGCTCGACCGCGACATCCCGCAGAGAACAGCGACGCCTGCTGACACCTGGGATTTCCAGTACATCGACGGGATGCTCAACCCCATCTTCACCGCCGGCGACCGCAACCCGCTCTACCAGATCGCCATGGGCCCGTCGTTCATGTACAACCAGAACAACCCTCAGAACGGGTTCCGGGACGCGACATATCAGGAGTTCGCCGCCTACTGCGCGACGCTAGTGAAGTACTACAACACCAACGGCTTCACCGACGGCAGCGGCATCTTCCACGTTTCCACCAGCGGTCACCCCGTCACCTACTGGGGCATCTACAACGAACCCAACATCAACTGGCTCACGGCCCAGGAGTACGTGAATATGTACAACGTGGTGGTGCCGGCCATGCTCGCGGAGGATCCGACGCTCAAGACCGTGGCGGTGGAGCTGGCGGATTTCGGCACCGAGCCCCAGAAGTACCTGCCCACCTTTGTCGCTAACGTCACGGCGCCTGTGGACGTCGTCGCCACGCATTTCTACTCGACCTGCAATCAACGCGACACCGACCAGACGCTCTTCAACACCGTGCCGAACTTCGTGAACGACATCGATTACATCTACTCAACCTTGCACGGTAATCCCGCATTGGCCAACGTGCCCGTCTGGCTCACGGAGAACAATGTCAACGCCGACTGGAGCAACAATGGCCTGAGCATGTGCAACGGCGGGCCGTTCGTAACCGACCAGCGTGGTTCGAGCGCTTTCTTTGCCGCCTGGCGCCCGCTCGTGTTCTCCCGGTTCTCGCAGGCGGGCATTCGCTCCATCCACCATTGGGGATTCGCCGCCGACCGGCAGTACGGCGAGGTCGACGGCGGGACAGCCCAGCTCTACCTCAGCTACTGGGTGGACTACTGGCTGGCGCGGTACTTCCCTTCGCCGCCGGGCTCCGACCGCCTGGAACTGGATGCTACGGACCACGCGACGGTGGAGATCCTGCCCGCACTGAACGCCGACGGCAGCGTCGTCGTCATGATCGCCAACCACGCCGTACTCTCGTCGACCGACGACAACGGCACCGGCGCGCCGCGCACCGTGGTGCTGGATCTCTCAGCGCTGGGATCGTTCAGTTCGGCGACGCAGTTAACTATCAACGCCAGCACAGATACGGCCGCCGGTCCATCGGCGCAGACCATCACGCCGGCGGCGCAGATGGAAATCACTCTGAACGGCTACGGCGTAACCTTTCTGGCACTAGTGCGGTAATTTAGTGATAGCTCGTTCTGCGGGAAAGGCGCTCCTGGCCTGCCTTCCCGGACCCCGCTAGGACAATCTGGTCGATACGGCTGCGGCCACCTCGGCCGTGGTGTTTGTCCCACCCAAGTCCGGGGTGCGAATCCGACCCTCCGCCGTGACGGCTTTGAGCGCGTTCATAAGGCGCGCACCCGCCGCGACCTCGCCCAAGTGTTCCAGCATCAGCGCCGCAGCCCAGAGAGCGGCGATAGGGTTGGCGATGCCACGCCCCGCGATATCCGGAGCGCTGCCGTGCACCGGCTCGAACATGGGCGGCCCCAGCCGCGCGGTCGGGTTGAGGTTGGCGCTGGCCGCAACGCCTAGGCTTCCCTGCAAGGCGCCGCCGATGTCGGTGAGGATGTCGGCGAAGAGATTCGAACCGACGACAACATCCAGACATTCCGGGTGAGTAATCATGCGCGCGGCGAGCGCGTCCACGTGATAGCTCGCCACCGCCACGTCGGGATAGTCGCGGGCGACCTCGCGCAAGACTTCATCCCACAGCACCATGCTGTGCTGCAAAGCATTCGACTTGGTAGCGCTGGCCAGGCGTCGTCGTGGGCGGCGGCGGGCCTGCTCGAAGGCGTAACGGATAACGCGCTCGACGCCCTTACGCGTGAAGACCGCTTGCTGGATGGCGCACTCATCCGGCGTGCCCCGCTTGAACCGCCCGCCGAGCCCGCAGTATTCGCCCTCCGTGTTTTCGCGAATGAAGAGCATGTTGATTTCCGCCGCGCTCTTACCTCGCAGCGGCGACTCCAGCCCGGGCAGGATTTCGACGGGCCGCAGGTTGACGTAGAGATCGAACCCGAAGCGGATCTTGAGCAGCAGTTCCCGCAGCGAGATGTGGTCCGGAACCGTCGGATGCCCAATGGCGCCGAGGTAGATGGCGTCGAACGGCCGCAGTTGCTCCAGGCCATCCTCGGGCATCATGCGCCCGGTGCGCAGGTAGTATTCGCAGCCCCAATCAAACGGCTCGCAGGCGAGCGCGAAGTCCCCGCCGGCCGCCGCTTCCAGCACCTGCACGCCCGCCGGAATCACTTCCTTCCCAATGCCGTCCCCCGGAATCAGCGCAATGCGATAGGCGCGTCCCCATCGGTCTCCCCGTTCACCAGTCGATAATTCGCTTAATCACCTGCCCCAGCCAGTCACCAACTTTCTTGCTGGTTTTGTCACTCCACGCGAGGAAATAGAGGAGGGCAAACAGGAGAATGAATGCCAACAGCCTGACGCTGTCCGGAACGCTTGTGAGAATGTGGTGACTTGCCCAATCCAGCGCCACAATAGTGGAAAGGCCCAGGGCAACGACTACTGCGGCGGTGAGAAGGAGTTTCCAGACTTCGCCGGCCGAGCGTGGTGTGAGTAGGAGCTTCCAGACTTCGCCGGCCGAGCGTGGGATATGAATCATCACCAGAATGTAATGGTCTTCCCGTTTCAGAACATTGATCGCCTGCCTCCAGAGCCGAGCAGTCTCGGGCGACTCCTTACTGTCTCGTTGGTAGGCGCTCTTGGCGAGTCTGCGGATCTTCTTTTCGTACTCCTCATCATCGTACTCGCTCTCGAACCTCTCCGCGATCTCAGCCATATCCGGCAGCGAAGGATAGGACTCTGAGAAATAGAGCATTCCCTGCTCCAGGTCCGATAAGGGAACATGCCGGCGGGCTGCCTCCTGGACAATCCTGGACACAAGGAACTTCTTTGCGTCCATGGAGGTGTCAAAGCTCACAATTCGTGTGCCCTTCTTAGAGCTGTTTGCACTCCGCTCGCCTGTCCAACGTATTCCGGGGGGTGCCGCAGACATCGCTTCATTGTGTGTCAGAATGTCCGTGCGTCCAAGAGTTGTCCCGCAGGGCGGGCCTGCCGACGGCCCTCCTTCGCTCGGAAATCGAAACTGGGAACAGGAAACTGGAAATTGGTAACTCCCAGCTCGTCACTCGTCACCAGTCACTCGTCACTGTTCTTCAGGCCCGCGTCAGGAAGATCGGCAGACCCAGCTTGTGGGCGTAGTTGGGGCGATAGCGCTGGGTGTTGTACATGGTCTCGATGTCTACTTTGCGCGGCCCCAGCTTGGGATCGGGAATCGGCGCGGTGGCGTAGCAGCCCTGGGAAATGGCCATCATCATGCCGTGCTCGCCCTTCGCAATGCAGTCCAAAGCCATCGCGGCAAAGGTGGAAGCCACCATCTTGTCGACGAAGTCCGGGCTGCCGCTGCGCAGGTCGTAGGTGAGGTCGCTGACGATGGTCTCTTCGCCGGTGGCCTTCTTGACCTCGTCGCTCAGAGCCTCGCCCACGTTGAGCTTCTTGCGGTGGCCAAAAGCATCCGCCTCGCCGTACTCGCGGACCTCGTAGCCCTCCCACGCCGCGCCTTCAGAAAGGATCACCAGCGCGTAATTGCTGGGGTTGTTTCTCTTGTCCTCCATCAGCAGTTCGATCATGCGGTGGAGGTCGAACTTGTACTCCGGAATGCAGCAGCGGATGGAGGTGACGTAAGCGGTGTAGAGCGCGGTGTAACCCGCGTCGCGCCCGAAGACGCGGAAGATGCCGATGCGCTCGTGCGATCCCACCGTAGTGCGCTGCCGCTCGATGGCTTCCATGGCGCGCGTGACAGCGGTGGAAAACCCGAGGCAGTACTCGGTGTTGCGCACGTCGTTGTCCATGGTCTTGGGAATGGCGATGACCTTCACGCCTTCCTTGTCCAGGCGCGCGGCGTAGCTGAGCGTGTCGTCGCCGCCGATGGCGATGAGGTAATCGAGGCCCAGCTTCTCGACATTCTTGAGCACCCGCGAAGTGACGTCATACACTGTCGAGGTCACACCCTTCTTGGTGCTCTCCGACTTCGGGAAGTCACCGCCCTCGCAGGCCGGCGGCAGCTTTGTCATCTTGGCCGGGTTGGTGCGCGAGCTGTGCAGATACGTGCCGCCCGTGCGGTCGATGGTGCGCGTGTTGTCACGGTTCAACGGAAGAAGGTAACGCGCCCGGCTCACCGGATCTTCCAGGTTGACGTGGGTCAGGCCCTCCCAACCACGGCGGATTCCGAGGACTTCGCAGTCGATCTCGCTTCCCCCATACACCACGGTCTTGATTACGGAATTCAGTCCGGGTACGTCACCTCCGCCCGTGAGGATGCCGATGCGCTTCGTAGCCATGAATACTCCTTCTGTGAGGATATTTGACGTCTAGTCCGGGATCTCCACTTTCGGTTTCTCGCCCAGCCTTCAGTGTACACCGAAAAGTAGGGGCGAGGGACTGGGGGTCAGGGGTTAGTGGCGGCGACTTCGCCCTGCGGGGTTGCCAGGCCCTCGCTGCCACGAGTGCCGGGCTGAAAACCGCCGCACCAAGCGGAGGAATCACGCGCCCGCCGGTTTGACTGTCAGATGGCGGGGCCATAGAATGAGCGGGGAGAAGTTCTCTCATGGATGAACTCCAGTCCTTGGGGCTTTCGGACCCCACGCAGGAGCCACCTCCACCACCGCCTCCACCGCGTGCGCCGCGGGTACACAGCCGCCGGGTCTTCGGCCAGTTCGTGTTTCTCATCCTGCTCTTGCTCGCAGCGGGCGCCGGCGCGTTGGCGGGGTTGGTGTTTGTCTATTCTTCGGACCTGCCGCAGGTTCGCCAGCTCATGGACTACCGGCCCGACGTGATGACGGAGCTTTACGCCGACGACGGCACCTCCATCGGCAGCTTCGCCCTGGAGCGCCGCGTGATCGTCACCTACGACCAGATCCCGAAGGTGCTCAAAGACGCCGTGCTCTCCATTGAGGACCGGCACTTCGAGAGTCACTGGGGCGTGGACATCATCCGCGTGGCGCGCGCCGCCATCACCGATCTGCTGGAGTGGCGCCGCGCGCAGGGCGCCAGCACGCTGACGATGCAGCTCAGCCGCAAGCTCTTCTTCACTCCCCAAAAGAGCTTCCGGAGAAAATTCCAGGAAGTCCTGATTGCGATCCAGATCGAGCGCCACTTCACCAAGCCGCAGATCTTCACCCTTTACTGCAACCAGATCGAACTCGGGCACGGCAACTTCGGTTTCGCGGCCGCCGCCCAGTTCTATTTCGGCAAGCGCCTGGATCAGCTCACGCTGCCGGAGGCGGCCTTGCTGGCAGGACTGCCCCGGACCCCAACCGGTTATTCGCCGCTCATCTCCCCCGAGCGTGCTCGCCAGCGTCGCAACCAGGTGCTGGCTGCCATGCAGGAAAATGGCAAGATCACGGAGGAGGAGTATCGCCAGGCCCGCGCCACACCCCTGGACCTCAATGTGCAGAGGTGGACCAATAACGTTGCGCCCTATTTCGTGGAGGATGCGCGGCTGTTCCTGGAGAAGCAATACGGGACAGAGGCGGTGCACGAAAAGGGCTTGCGGGTGTATACCACCCTCAACGTTCGCCTGCAACGCCTCGCCGAACAGGCGATTCGCAATGGCCTTCAGACCTACGACAAGCGGCATGGCTGGCGCGGGCCCGTCGAAAACATCATCAAGAACCCACCCACGCTGCCCAGCGGGCTGCTCGCCAGCCTGGAGACTTACAGCCACCCTGACTGGAATAAGCCTGTGCAGGTAGGGAGCCTGCTTCATGGCCTCGTCATAGCCGTCAAGCCGGACCACGCCCAAGTGCGGTTCGGCGAGCTGACCGCGCGCGTGACGCCGCCGGATTTCGCCTGGACGGGGAAAACTTCTCCCTTGCAGGTGTTCACTTCCGGGGACGTCGATCTTTTCCTCATCAAGGAGATCAAGGGGCAGACGCTGCGCGTGGCGCTGGACCAGCGCCCCGTGGTGCAAGGGGCCCTGGTGGTCATCGAGAACTCCACCGGCGCCATCAAGGCCATGGTGGGGGGCTACGACTTCGAGGAGAGCAAATTCAATCGCGCCCGGCAAGCCGCGCGCCAGGCGGGTTCATCCTTCAAACCCTACGTTTATGCGACTGTCCTGCTGGAAGGCGCCAGTCCCTTTGACACGATTCTGGACGCCCCGGTGAGTTTCCCTTCCCCTTCCGGCGTGTGGTCACCCCACAACTACGACGAGAAATTTGAGGGCACCATCACCTTGCTGCACGCGCTGGCGGAGTCGCGGAATGTCCCCGCCGTGCGCCTGCTGGCCCGCGTGGGCGTGGACAAAGTGATTAAGCTCTGCCGCAAATTCGGGATCACGGAGCGGTTGGTACCTAATCTTCCCTTGGCGCTGGGAGCTTCGGACTTGACCTTGCTCGAGCACACATCGGCTTTCACCACCTTCCCCGACGACGGCGTTCACGTCTCACCACGCATGATCGAACGTGTCACCAATTACGACGGCCGCATCATCGACGATTATCCGCCCGAGGTTACCGACGTCCTGCCCGCACCCATCGCGCGGCTCGAGGTTTCCATGCTGCGCGAAGTCATCAATTCCGGAACCGCGACGCGAGCCCAGACGCTCAAGCGCCCCCTGGCCGGAAAGACCGGAACCACCAACGATTTCACGGACGGTTGGTTCATCGGCTTCTCCCCTTCGCTCACCTGCGGGGTGTGGGTGGGCTTCGACGATCACCGCGAACTCGGCCCCAAAGAAGAAGGCGCGCGCGTGGCCCTGCCCATCTGGATCGAATTCATGGGCGAGGCGTTGAAAGATCAGCCCGTCGAAGATTTTCCGCATTCGCCGCTGCTCAAAGACCCCGAGCAGGTGAAGGAAATCCTGGCCAGCGCAGCTACCGAGCGCCTGCTGGCGGAGCGCTCCGCGGCGGCAGCCCCCAGCGCCGGGACACCCGGAGCACCACCCGCGCCTGGTTCTGCGCCGCAGACGACGCCCCCCGCCACCCCGGCGAAACCTCCCACGCCGCCTTCCTCGAAGGGAAGCGCCGGGACGGAGTCTCCTCCGAAACCTGCCACGACTTCGGCCCCAGCCAAACAGCCAGCCGCGTCACCTTCGAGCGCAGCTCCCGCAGCCCCCAGCAAGCCTGCGGGGACTCCTGCTGGCTCAAAGCCGACTCCGCCACCAAACTAGAAGGAAAATGCGGACGCAAGGACCAACGCCGCGATTTCACTTGCGCAGAGGAAGGTAGGCGACGCCGTAGACACGCATCCCTTCTTCGCCCGGCGCCTCCCCGGCATACACGATTCGTCCCGGAGCGAAGATATTGGCAGCATCGCGCGTGAACGGTAGCGCTGCATCAATCAGCGACCCGACAGGATAGTGCGTGCGGCTCGTGAAACGAAATCCGCCGCGAGAGACGTTTTGCGTGGCCACCACTTCTTCCCCGCCCTGGGAATGGCGGATGCAGGCCTTGACCTTGAGATCCACACGGACGTACTTGCGATCGTTGCGGGTCCGACGCTCCCGCCCAGGCTGTAACGCGGCTCCGAGTTCAGCGGGCGACGGGGTTTCGCCCCCCTCCTGCGCGGCAGTCTCCTGCCACAGCGTGGTCTCGGCGCACCGCTTGCACGGACGCGAGAGGCGCTGATTGGCCAACAGGACTTCCAGCGCGAACTCGTCGAGGTAAGCAAGCTCCTGCGCGTGGCAACTCCCGCACGCGAGCAGAACGCGGCCGGCGGCCGTCTCTGCGTCGTCCGCGGAGGGAAATTCGATGCCCCATATACCTGACTCTTGCTCCAGAAGCTCTATGCCATAGTAGGAGCCTTCCTCATCTCCCCCAATTCGCCCCACTACCCGCGCCAGCGACTCCCTCCCAATTTCATGGCACCGGATGGTTAGTTCCTGATTCGGAAACAGCGTACGCTTCAGGAGGATTTTGGCCCCATATCGGCTCAGCACCAGCGTGTACGTGTCATCCACAAATGCCCGGCCCTTGGCGTCAGTTCCTGAGACGCGAATGGCAAGTTCCCGGTAAACTCTGTCGCTCCGCCGCCTGGTCTCGATGTCCTTCATAATTGAGAGCCTGGGCTCACTCCTTTGCGAAAGGCCTCCTGCCACTGAGCATACGCTAGCCCAATCCTTGCCCATCCTTCAACTGGTTTTTGCAGGACCGGGAGAATTCGCGTTGGGGAGCGGTTTCCCATTCTTGCATCAGAGGGACGGCAGTGTAGAATAGCTAGGCTGCATCGGTACAGAGTTCCATCTTATGTCTCGGAGATCGTCTTTGTTTATTGCGCTTTTTGTCTTGATAGCACTCTCCATTCTCTATTTCAGCCATTACTTCATCTATTTCTCGAGCGTGCATTTCTTCGACATCACCAGCAGCAGCCGCAAGGTGGCGCTGGCGCTGCTGCTCTTTCTCCTCCCGACGAGCTTCATCGCGTCCGAAATCGTGGCGCGCGCCACAGAGAATCGTTTCTTCAAAGTGTTCCTCTTCTCCTCCGGACTTTGGCTTGGCGTCGGGCTGACGCTGATGACCTGCTTTGCCCTCGCCTGGGTCGCCTGGGGAGCCGCGAAGCTCTTCACTCATTCGCCGAGCCCGGCGGTATTCGGCTTGCCGGCCGTGGCGCTGGCGTGCCTGTACTCAGGCTACGGCGTGTGGAACGCGTATCATCCGAGGGTGGAAGACGTTGCCGTGAAGATCAGGAATCTCCCGCCCGCCTGGCGGGGGAAGAAGGTGGTACAGCTTTCCGACGTTCATTTGGGGCACGTCCTGGGGGCGGGCTTCCTGCAGGGCATCGTGGAAGAGACCAACGCGCAAAATCCGTCCATGGTGTTTATCACGGGCGATCTCTTCGACGGCGCAGACGGGCGTCTCGATGATCTGGTTGCCCCGCTCAATGGCCTCCGGGCACCCGGGGGTGTCTTCTTTGTGACGGGAAACCACGAAACCTACTTGGGTGTCGACCGGGCGTATGCGGCTCTAAAGAAAACCAAGGCGCGGATTCTGAACGACGAGATGGTGGTGATCGACGGTTTGCAGATCATTGGGATCAGCTATCCGCAGCGCGGATCTTCCAAAGACGTTGCGGAGGTAACAAGAAAACTTCCGGACTTTAATCCTCGAATGCCGTCCGTTCTCCTCTATCATAGCCCGACCCAGATAGAGCAGGCGAAGGCGGCAGGAATCAATTTGCAGCTTTCCGGGCACACCCACAAGGGCCAGATTTTCCCCATCCAGTTCATTTCGCGATTGATTTACGGGAAGTACTACAACGGACTCTATGTAGAAGGTGATTACACTATTTATACCTCAAGCGGCGCAGGGACGTGGGGCCCGACCATGCGAACTGGCAACCATCCGGAGATCGCCGTAATTCACCTCGAATGAATGCCGGCAGAAAAAAAGAGAATCACTGGCTCGACCAATTCTCCCTAACCTCGTAAGGCACTTACCCCTGGCTCGAAATCGTCATACCAAACGAGTCCTGGCGTGAGGTCCGCGGCTCGTCGGGTAATGCGGATGCTCAGGGATTGATCTTGAAGGTGGTGTGCAGCGTCGCCGTAGAGTCCTCACCAATCCACAGATCGAAGTTCTCCGGCTCCTCCACCCACTTCTTCTCTGCTGGACTCCAGTAGCTCAGTTCTTCCTTGCCCAGGGAGAAATGAACCGTTTTCTTTTCTCCCGGGGCGAGAGTGAGGCGCTCGAAGCCCTTCAACTCGCGCACCGGGCGCGAGGCACTGCCGGCTTGCTGATGGATGTAAAGCTGCACTCCCTCGTCGCCGGCTCGGCTGCCCGTGTTCTCGACATCAACGGAAACCTTAAGCGTTTGGCCGAGCTTGACCTGCGGTTGGCTGAGTTGAAGATTCGAGAACGCAAACTTACTGTAGCCGAGCCCGTAGCCAAAGGGGAAAAGGGGTGAGCTCAAGCCATCCCAATAACGAGAGACAAATCCTCTTGCGGTCTCAGGCTGGTGGGTGAGGTTGTGCGCATAGTAAATGGGAACCTGACCCACATTGCGGGGCCAAGTGACGGGCAACTTCCCGGCGGGGTTGGCGTCGCCGAAGAGGATATCGGCGATGGCGTTTCCACCCTCCGTGCCGGGATACCAGGCCTCCAGGATGGCGGGAACGTGTTCGGCGGCCCAAGACAAATTGAGAGGGCGGCCGCTGATGAGGACCAGGACTACGGGCTTTCCTGTGGCCATCACGGCCTCCAGAAGCTGCTGTTGCTTGCCCGGCAGGTCAAGCGAAGCCCGCGAAGCACCTTCTCCACTCATGTTGGCCAGCTCGCCGAGAGCGAGCACGACCACGTCCGAGCGGCGAGCTGTGTCCACAGCTTTGTTGAAGGCCTCTTCGGCCTGCGCGGGAGTCTGCGGCGGAGCCTTGGGACCGGGGATAAAAGCTTCAAAGAATGAAGGAATATCGCGCTTGATGTCGGGCCCCTTGGCGTACTCGACTCGGACGCCAGCACCAAGTTTATTGCGAAGGCCTTCAAGAACTGTGACCGCGTTGCTCTGCTGGCCCATTACCGTCCAGGAGCCCTCCATATCCTGCTTGGAGTCGGCCAGAGGGCCAATAACGGCGATGGAGGATATATCCTTCTTAAGGGGAAGAAGCTGATTCTCGTTCCGCAACAGCACCATCGAGCGCTGGGCGGCCGTCCGCGCCAACTGGCGGTGTTCCGGGGCGTTGAGGACCTGCGCCACGCGCGACTCGTCCACATAAGGGTGCTCGAAAAGGCCCAAGCGAATCTTGGCGGCCAGAATGGGGCGTACGGCATCGTCGATCTTGGGCGTGGAGATCCGCCCGTTCTTGACTAACGCCGCGAGATGCGCGAGGTAAGTTCCGCTGGCCATGTCCATGTTGACGCCTGCGGTAAAGGCGCGCAAAGCCGCGTCTTGAGGGTCGCGTGCGAAGCCATGCGGGATGAGGCCCTGAACGGAAAAAGCGTCGCTGACTACGAAGCCGCGGAACCCCCACGTACGCCGCAGGACATCTTGGAGCAGGAATCGGTTGCCGGTGGCGGGAACATCATTCAAGTCCATGTAGGCGCTCATGAAACTGCCGACGCCAGCCTCAACTGCGGCGTGGAAAGGCGGAAGATAAACATTCCAAAGAAGGGTGTCGGGGAGGTAAACGGAATCGATGTCTCGACCGCCTTCCGCTGCTCCATAGCCGGCGAAGTGTTTGGCGCAAGCGAGGAGGTGCTCCGGGCTGCCGAGATAAGGCCCCTGAAAGCCGCGAACCTGCGCCTTGGCCATGGCGGCGCCAAGGAAGGGATCTTCACCGGCGCCTTCCACGATGCGTCCCCAGCGGGGATCGCGCGCGATATCCACCATGGGCGTAAAGGTCCAGCGAATCCCGGCTACATAGGCCTCGCGGGCGGCGACGGTTTGCACCTGTTCCACCAGGGAGGGATCCCATGAGGAGGCCAGGGCCAGCGGTACCGGGAAAATAGTGCGGAAGCCATGAATGACATCAAGGCCGAAAAGTATCGGGATGTGCAGGCGCGACTGTTCGACGGCCACGTGCTGAAGGCGGTTGATGCTTGCAGGATCGCTCAGCCAGAGCACCGAGCCACCTTCCCCTTTCCGGATGCGATCCTCCGGCTTGGGGGCGTCCGGGATAAACGCCGCGCCGGGGAGCTGCGCGAGCTGGCCGATCTTTTCTTCCAGCGTCATCTGCTGCAACAGTGCGTTAACCCTGTTATCCACCTCCTGGTCGGTCAACGGGGTGGAGCCAGCTTGGCTTGCGACAGATGCACTATTAGATGTCTGCTGAGCTTGGATGCCCGGTACTGCGGGTAAAAGGAGAGCCAGGAGACACACCAAAGCTGCCGGTGTGCACCCTACGAGGTTTAGCGATCTTAGTATTGAGAATGATGGGAGTGAGACCCCGCGCCGCATACGCTCCTCCAAGTTCTGAAAAGTCCACGACCGGCAAGAAGGGCTACTTCTTGACCAAGCCGGAGAAATGAGAATATCTCAAAAGGGCAGCGTTCAGCGATCAGAAGGTAAAGCGCACCTCCAGCTCGATCCGCCGGTTGGCGGTGGAGCCGCCGCCGAAGCCGCCGGTCAGGGCGTTCGAGTGTCCAAACAGTGGAGAACTGAGGTTGCCGATGGGTGGCGCCAGGTTCACATTGTTGAAGAGATTGTGCGCATCGATGGTGAACTCGAGGTTATAGCGCCGGTTTCCCGTACTGTGGAACATGCCGCGGGGCGGTCCTCCCGCTCCACTCAACCCGCCCGGACCCAAGCCGCCGCCCGGAGGGCCTCCTCGGCCGCCACCACGTCCACCTCCGCCGTACCCGCCCGGAAATTCGCTCCGCGGCGTACTCAGCTCTTTGCCAAAACTGAAGACCTTGCTCAGGTGCATGTTGAGGCTGAATTGGCTCGGGCCGTTCCCATAGTTGCGCGGGATGATAGTCTCGCCGGTAATGGGAAGGAGGTCAAAAGTCCCATAAGCCGTCCGCACCACGCTCAGGCGAGAGAGATCGCTGGCGAAGGCGGGCCGATCGTTAAACAGCGAGTCGCCGTTCAGGTCCTGTCCCACGAGGATGTCGAAAGGCCGCCCGGAGGAGGCTTGGAGGAACGGGCTGATGCGAAAGCCGAAGGGCAGGGCGATGGAACCGCCCGTAAAGAACCGGTGTCGGACGTCGAAGCCGGCGCGGCCGTAGTCCGCGCTCCAGTTGTACTGGTTGGCGGGGAAGCTGCCCGCTCCGTCGCTATTGCTGCGCGCCCGGTTGAGCATGTAGAAACCGAAGAGCGAGAACTTGGGGCTGACGCGCGCGTTGTAGTTGGCAATGAGTTGGTTCTGGTTGAAGATCCCGCCCGATTCGTACTGGTAGATGTTCTCCGTGCCACCGAAAGGCCTCACCCCGCTTCCCGGCAGGGGCGCGTTGATGTTCCGCGAGCGCAGCATGTGTACGCCGTGCGAGTTGGTATAGGTGACGGCGACGGTGATGTTCTTGGGCAACTGCCGTTCGATCCCGATGGCTTGCTGCACCACATAGGGAGCCCGCAGGCCGGGCGCCACCCGGCGAATGGTCTGCGGCGCGGCACTGCTCGCCAGGGCATCAAGGGATGGAATATTGGGAAAGAAATCGGGGTTCGGAACCAGATACTGCTGCTGGGTGATCCCGTTGAGGCGCAGGGCCTGAAGCGTCAGGTCCCCACCAAAGCGGTCATAGAAGATGCCCGCCCCCGCACGCAGCACGGTTGCCGGTTGGCGCCCTTTGCTTCTGCCGATACCCCAGGCGAAGCTGAAGCGCGGCGCGATGTCGTGGTGATCACTGATCTGGTTCTGCATCTCATAGCGAATGCCAGCGCTCAGGCTGAGATTTGACCGCACCCGCCAGTCGTCCTGCAGGAAAAGGCCAAGATCATACTGGTTGAGGCTGGCCTGCGGATTCCCCGCCAGGATCGAGAACTGACTCGCGCCGCCGCCCTGGGCGCGGATGTCGGCCGGCGTCAGGCCGTTCTCGAGACCCTGGAGCGTCACGCGATAGGCGTCCAGCGATGTGAAGGTGAAGCGGCCGTTGTAACTTTGTAGGGAGCGGTCCCACAGGTTTAGGTCGCGCAGACGCCCGCCGACCTTCACCAGGTGCTTGTTAAACGTCACCGAGGTCATATTCTGGACCTCGTAGTGATCGTGGTTGGTCGTGCCCGGCCCTGCGCTGATTCCGCCGTCCGTGAAGGCCGCCAGCACCGAGATGGTGGGCTTGGAGTTGTCGCCGGTCAGGTCGGTGCGCTGACGGACATACTGGAAGCGCGTCTCGTTGACCGCGCGCAGACTGAGAACCGCGGTTTCGGTGAGCTGGACGGTTTGCTCCGTGTTGCGCGTGTCGTAGCCCTGGGAAGGCAAGGAAAACTGGCCGATGCCGTTGTTCGTGGACCCCACGCGGGCGTAGCTGTACCGCATCGTCAGCGTATTCTTCGGAGTCAACTGGTAATCCACACGCGGACTCACCGTCGTGCGCCAGGTTGGATTCAACACTGCCAGGTTAAAGGGAGTCACGTTGTAGGAGGAGTCGAGCCTGAGCGCGCTGACTACGGAGGCTTCTTCTACATCGCGGCGCTCGGCGTCAAGGAAGAAGGAGGCCTTCTTGCTGAGGGGGCCGCCCAGGTTGCCGCCGAACTGCCGCGACTGGTAAGGCGGCCGGTTGGGCGCAAAGGGGTTCCGCGAGTTGAAAACCGAATCGCCGAACTCAAAGTTGCCCTGGCCGTGAAACTTGTCCGTGCCGGGTTTGGTGAAGATCTCGATACGCCCGAAACCGAGCCTGTCGAATTCCGCGGCGAAGGGGCTCTGGTTGACGCGGATTTCCCGAATCGATTCCTTGGGTGGCAGGCGGCCACCGGTGAAGCCGTCAATGTAGATATCCCCTCCGTTAGGTCCTGCCGCCGGCCCGGCCAGCGCCTGGAGTTCGTCCTGCAAGTCATCGGGGTTGTCGGATAGGGCCTTGAGGTCGTCACCTTTCATTACCAGCGCGCCGACGTTGCCCGTGGGGCTGACAGTGACCTCCGAACTGTCACCCTTGACCGTGACCTCCTGCTTTTCCAGGGTCACCACGAGTTGGGCATCCACCACCTGGGGCTGGCCGCGGACAATCCCGACGCCTGCCTTCTCGAAATCGGCAAAGCCTTTCACGCGGATCTGGACCGTATACGTGCCTGGCGGCAGATTCCGGAAAACGTACCGGCCCTCTTCGTTCGTCTGGACCTGCTGCGTCGCTCCGTCGGATCCGATGGCGACGACTGCGACGGCGGGCACGACCCCGCCGGACTGGTCCGTGACTTGTCCGCGCAGGCTGACGTCACCCGACTGCGCGAGGAGCAGGGCCGAAAAAAACGACGCCGCCACCATCGCGCCCAGCGCTCGTCCCAAATTTCGAATAAGACCGGACATTCTTAGATCCTCCAGAGATTGGTCATTTGCAGTTTCCAGTTTCGAGTTTCGAATTTCCAGTTTCCACATCAAGGTCCGCCTTCACCCGCACTCATGTTCCAGGGTCCCAACTCCATCTGCTCGCTGCCCTTGGGTTGCGCCGCCAATATGGGTTCTACGCCGGCGAGGAGGGTGATGGCCGTTACCTCCGAGGAATTTGTCCCCTTCGTGCTGACTACGATCAAAGCGTCACCGGGTTTAAGTTCGTTGAGATTCAAGGCAGGCGCGCGTTCCAGCATCTGCTGGAAATCAGGCGGTCCATTGCGAGGCCCGCCCCCGGGACCGCCGCCCGGAGCTCGCTCAGACTGCGCGCCGGAAGGCGCTGCATTACCACGCCAGCCTCCCGGCGCGCCGCCTTGAGCTTGCGTGGGGGTCTGCCCGCCGGAGCTGAATGATGCAATCATCTGGGCGAGGAAGGGTGGAAGGCGATGCAGCCTCGAGTCGGAATTCGTTCGTACCACGACAGGCTTGCCCGAGGCCAGGTCCTTCACCGTCACGGAGCTGTTCGGTGCGTCAAAGGAAATGACCGTAGCCCCGATGTTGCGGAAAGTCCCGGAAACCAGCTTTTCGGCGGCAAAACGGCTGCCGTCGTCGCTCTTCGCGCCCAGGGCGCGTACCTGGTCTCCCACTTTGATTTCTTCAAAGCTGCTGGGTTTGGCGTCGCTGAACTTGACCGAATCCGGAGCGTAGCGAAGCAGCACGGTGTTTGAAGTCGCGGTAAGGATTACGGGATGGGTAGGATTCCCCGGCGTGGGTGGCACGTTCGGAACCGAAATGGTGATCTCCTTCGTCTCCGGATTCACCGCCTTCACCAGTCCCCCGATCCCGCGCCGCCGCCACTCGGCACGTTCGGCCTCGCGCGC
>JBEKCQ010000096.1:0-13711 GCA_050014795.1 Terriglobia bacterium
CTCGGCGACCTGGGCTCCGGAAGCGGTCGAGGCCGGAATCCGCTGCGGCATCAACTTCTGGCACAAGACGGACGAATGGGACCGCGGCAAGGCCCCTCAGGCCATACTCAAAAATCGTGACGCGCATTACTGCCAGGTCTGCGTGGACCGGGTGCGCGGCAACCACGAGACAGGCGTCATCGATGAGGAAGCTCACTATCAATTTGTGAAACGGACCGTAGAACAGACGGGGCTGCGCTATTTTGACGACATGCAATTCCACTTTGGCTACCACAGCGTCGCCGAACTCAAGAACAATCGGGCGTTCGTGCGTGCCTTCGAACGCTTGAAGAAGGAAGGGCTCGTCCGTCATCTCTGCCATTCGCAACACAGTTACAACGGCAACTCGAGAGTCCCGGGCGGTCGAAGCGCCGTCGAGATCCTCACCGCCGTCTTAGAAGACGGCGTTTATGAGCACGCGCAGTTTTTCTATTCCTACGGCGACGGGGAGGCGATAGACCAGTTCCTGGCGCTGGCACGCCGCAAGGGATTCGGCACCATCGCCATGAAGACCACGCGCGGCGCCGGCCGCATGCGCGAGGACCGGGAATTCATGAAACAATTCCCCGCGGACACTACACCGCATCATGCTCTGGCACGCTGGCTGACTACGCGCACCCAACTCGACGCCGCCGTGATCGAGATCAACAACCTGAACCAATTCGTGGACACTTACTCCGGCGCGGGCAAAGGGTTGCGGACCGCAGACGAGCGGGCCATCGAGCAGATGACCGTCTACGCAGACCGGGAAGTCTGCCGCCTATGCAACGCCTGCATGAGTCATTGCGAAGAGGGCGTGCCTGTCGCCGATATCCTACGCTATGAAAGGTACGCCAGGGATTACAGCGAAGGATCTCGCGCTCGGCGACTCTACGCACAGTTGGACAAGCAGGCCGACGCGTGCATCGCCTGTGGCACTTGCCTGCCCCACTGCCCTCAGGGCTTGCCGATTCCCGACAAGCTCGCGGGCGCGCATCGCATCCTGGGCTGAGCAGTACAGGGATTAGGCACCAGGGATTAGGGACTAGTGTCCGGAAGTCCGCAGGTTCCTAGCCCCTAAACCCCGATCCCTAACCCCTAGCATTACCGCGGATGGCCGACCGGCAGCAAGTAGATCGGCCGATGGTCAGTGGGCAGCGAAAGAACACGACGCACCTCGTCGTCGTGAAACGCGCCTACCGGCACACTCCCCAGACCCAAGGCAACAGCTTCGAGTAGCAGGTTCTGCGCCGCATGCCCGGCTTCCATGTGGATATACCGCGGCGTGCGCGCCTGGCCATATTTCTGCCCCATGCGCTCGTACACAGCTGCAATGACGAACACCGCTGGTGCCTCGAGGAGAGATTCCTGTTCAAGCCCCGCCCGATAGAGTGCCGGGCGCAGGTCGCGGTCGGCGAAACGCTTCAATTGGTGCTCGCGCGGACGGTAGTGATAGAAGCCGTTGGGGGTCGCTACATAAAGCTCCAAAGGGTAGAGCGCGCCCGCCGAAGGCGCGGCGCGATAGCCCTCGCGCCGCGTGATCCCCTGCGCCGCCCACAGGAGTTGCGAGAGCTCCTGCTCGTTCAAAGGCTCTTTGGCGAACTCCCGCACGGAATGTCGCCGGGAAATCGCCTCCTCGAGTGACATCCGCCCCTCGCGCATCGGCGCGGGCAAGGCGACGATGTCCGCCGCCTTCGATTTCTTCTCTGGGAAATCGTCACTTGTTCCTGAGGGCATGGCATAACTCCCCACCATCAAGAGTAAAGTCACAGCAAGCAGCATCTTCGTGGCCACAGGCTGTTCCTCCGCCTCCGCGAAGTCCTCTGGGCTTACCATACCTCTGAGCTTGGCGTGGAACAAGGCCAGCCCTGGCCTGCTGCTCGGAGACCATGCCCCTGGGGATTCAGGGAGAAATCGATAGTTCCTCCGCGCTATACTAGAAGCGGGTTGTGGGGTGGCGCTCCTCTACTAGAGCGAAGGCACGAGCCGCGCATGAATCAGAAATCGAATCCGAGCCGTCGGGACGTTCTGCGCCTGGCTGGCGCCATGCTCGTGGGCGGTGGCAGGGGTTTCGGCCGCGACGCTCGCCCCAGTGACGCCGCCGTCGCAGGGAAATCGAAGGTCGTGATTTCCCGCGATGCGAAGCTGCAGGCGCAGAAGTCCGGCGTGGACTCGGCGCGACTCCTGAACGTCCTCGACCGGGCCCTGCAGGCGATGTGCAGTTGCGACTCACCGCTGGAAGCCTGGCGAAAAGTAGTGCGGCCTGGGGAAACGGTGGGCCTGAAAGTCAATTGCCTGGCTGGCAAAGGGAATGCCACCAGGGTGGAACTGGTGGACGCGATCTGCGAACGGCTCCAGCAAGCGGGGGTCAAAGACATCATCATCTGGGACCGGCTGAACGCCGATCTGGAAAGCGCGCGCTTCCGCATTGTCGAACGCGGTTCAGGCGTCCGCTGCTTCGGCAACGACGCCCTCGGTTACGAATCGGAACTCGTGACCTTCGGCAGCGCCGGCAGCTTGTTGTCGCGGACCCTCACCCAGGCGTGTGACGCCGTCATCAATCTGCCGGTGCTCAAGGACCACGGCATCGCCGGCGTGACGATTGCGCTCAAGAGCATGTTTGGGGCTATTCACAATCCTAACAAGTATCATACCAACGTGGGTGATCCTTACGTGGCCGACGTGTTCATGCTGCCGCCTATCCGGCAGAAAGTGCGGCTCCACATCTGCGATGCGATCAATGCCCAGTACGAAGGCGGACCTTCCTACATGCCCCAGTGGACCTGGCCTTACAATGGGCTTATCGTGAGCCGAGATCCAGTGGCGCTCGACCACCTCGGCTGGCAGATCATCGAGAAGAAGCGGACCGAGGTGGGCATGAAATCCCTGAAGGAATTGAAGCGCGAGCCCACTTACATCGCGACGGCAGCGGACTCCAGGCACCAGCTCGGGACGAACGACCCGAACCAGGTTGAAGTGGTGACCGTCTGATGAAAAGCAAGGCCAGTTCTGCATCAGGGTGCGCGGCTTCGGACATGAGCGGCAACCGGCTGGATCGTCGCGCATTCCTCAAGGCTGCAACGCTTCCCTGTCTGGCAGCTTGTGCGGGAGGCATGATTGCGCCCGGCTTGACCTATGGTGGCGCGCCAGCGGAGAGCGACGCGCAGTTCACGGTGGAAGCCCAACACTACGAGAAGCTGCCTTACAAGAAGATCAAGTGCAAGCTCTGCCCGCGGCAATGCGTCGTCGACGACCGGGAACGCGGCTATTGCGGGGTACGTGAGAATCGCGGGGGCACGTACTACAGCCTGGTGCACTCGCGGGTAGTGACGGCCCACGTGGATCCCGTCGAGAAGAAACCTCTCTTCCATTTTCTTCCCGGCACGCTCGCCTTCTCCATCGCCACAGCAGGCTGCAACGTGAACTGCAAGATGTGCCAGAACTGGGACATCTCGCAGATCCGGCCCGAGCAGGCCCGGAGCACCTACGCGCCGCCGCAGAAGGTGGCGGCCCTGGCCAAACAGAACCAGTGCGCTTCCATCGCCTACACTTACAGCGAGCCGATCATCTTCTACGAGTACATGATGGACACGGCGCCGGCAGGGCACGAACAGGGCGTCAAGAGTGTGGTCATCACGGGCGGGTACATCGAGCAGGAGCCGCTCAAGAAGCTCTGCGCTGCGGTGGACGCCATTAAGGTGGACCTCAAAGCCTTTTCGGAGAAGTTCTACAAGGAAGTGGTCAATGGCGAATTGAAGCCGGTGCTCAACACACTGGTCACATTGCAGAAGCTTGGCAGGTGGAGCGAAATCGTGTACCTGGTGGTACCGACCTTGAATGATGGCGAGGCGGAATTCAAGGCCCTGGCCCGTTGGGTCAAGTCGGATCTGGGTCTGGATGTTCCCTTACATTTCTCTCGCTTCCATCCGGAGTACCTGTTGAAGAATTTGCCGCCTACCCCGCTCGAAACCCTCGAGCGCGCCAAGGCCATTGCCGACGCTGAAGGGCTTCACTATGTTTATATCGGCAATGTCCCCGGCCACCCGGCAGAAAACACCTACTGTCCCAAGTGCCGCCGCGTGGTGGTAGAGCGGGCAGGCTACACCGTGAGCGGTGTGCGCATCCGCAAAGGCAAATGTCAGTACTGCCAGCAGCCCATTGCCGGTGTGTGGGGATCCTAGCACCCGTCCCCGACTGAGCCGTGAAGGCGGGATAAGAGAGCGAACTGTCCATGCTCGGCGGCTCGCGGGGGGCGAGGAGGAGAGAAGTGAAGAAGGCCATCCTCATCGGAATCTCGGCGCTGCTTCTGCTGCTTGTTATCGCCGGTGCTCTCTTCTGGTACTTTATGAGCAAGCCGCTTTATGAGGCCGGGATGGTGCGGGCGGGCAAGAACCTTCGTGCTTCCCTGACTCCTCCCGCACAAAGCGGTGATGAGAACTTTTGGAGCGTTGAGCAAGACATCAAGCTCTATCACTTCTCGGACGGAGTGGGGAAAAGCGTCCTCGTGGTTCACGGAGGGCCCGGCTATCCGATTCGCAATCCTCTCCCCGGTCTGAAGCCGCTGACAGAGAGATACAAGTTCATCTATTACCACCAGCGAGGGTGCGGCAAATCCACGCGGCCCATCGACCGATTCGCTTCCTTCAATTACTTTGAAAACATGAAGGACCTTGACCGGACCCTGGGTATCGGCGCCCAAATCGCGGACATTGAAAGGATCCGCAGGATTCTTGGCGAAGAGAAACTCACCATCCTTGGCCACTCCTTCGGCGCCTTCCTCGCCTCGCTGTACGCCGCTGAATTCCCTGAGCATGTCAGGGCTTTGATTCTGGTGGCCCCCGCGGAGGTGCTGGTGATGCCGGTGGAGGGCGGCGGACTTTTCGAAGAAGTCGGCAGGCTCCTACCCGCGGGCATGAAAAGCGAATATGCTCACTTCCTGAGACGCTACCTGGATTTCGGCAGAATCTTTTCCAAAAGTGATAGCGAGTTGGCGGCTTTGAACGCGGAAATGGCCAAATACTATCGGGCCGCGGCAGCAGCCAAAAACCTCTCGGTACCGGAGGAGAATGAACCGAACGAAAACGGCGGATGGATGGTGTATGCCATGTACTTCAGCATGGGAAAAAGGCATGATTACCGCGAGGCGCTCAGGGTCGTAAAGGCTCCGGTGCTGGTCATTCACGGGGAGAAGGATTTGCAGCGGGACAGGGCAAGCCGTGCCTATGTGGAGGCTTTCCCGAACTCCAGTTTTCAGATTATCAAGAACGCCGGTCACTTCCCCTTCAGCGAGCAGCCGGAGGCATTCGCAGCAGTGACCGGCAAGTTTCTGGATGAGATGCATTAGAGGAATTCATCAAGGCTGTGAACTGCCCGAAGGCGAACGAGCCGCAGACCGGAAGAGCGGGTCTGCGCTACATGGTGCGTCAGGATTCATCACATGAAACAGCGTAAATCCAACTTCTTAGTCGTTGCTTTGGCCCTGATAGCCGGATTTGCAATGGCACCAATTGATTGCGCCCTGAGCGAGGGCCAGAAAGTGCGGCCGCCTGCCGTGGCGGGGCAGTTCTACCCCGCCGACCCGAAGGTGCTGGCCAAGACTGTGGACGATTTTCTGGCTCGGGCGGCGGTGGAGAAACCTGCCGGAACCCTGTGGGGCCTGATTTCACCTCACGCTGGGTACGAATACTCGGGCCAGGTGGCCGCGTATTCATATGCTCTGCTCAAGGGGAGAAACATCCAACGTGTAGTGGTGATCTCACCGTGCCATGTGGATAATTTCCCTTACAGTTCCGTGTATGACGGAGATGCCTACGCCACGCCGCTCGGGAACATCCCGGTTGACAAGGAATTCGTCAAGAAACTCGCCGCGCTGAGCCCGTTGATCCAACGCTCGAATCGCGGCCACGGCGAGGCTCAAGGCCGCGGCGAGCATTCGCTGGAAGTGCAGCTCCCCTTCTTGCAGCGGACGCTGGGCCAATTCAAGCTCGTGCCTATCGTGATGGGCGACCTCCGCTACGACCTTTCGCGCGCACTCGGCGTCTCGCTGGCCAAGCTTATCCAAGGGGGGAAGCAAGGTCTGCCTCTGGAACCCGACACGCTTATCGTGGCCAGTTCCGACCTTTCCCACTACCACCCGTATGATGAGGCCGTGCGGCTCGACCACGCCACCCTGGCCGCCGCTGAGGAATGGGACTACTTCAACATGTCGCAGAACTTCGAGCGGCGCATCTGGGAGGCCTGTGGAGGGGGTCCCATCGTCGCCGCTATGATCGCCACTGAACGGTTAGGCGCCAACCGGGCGATAATCCTGAAATATGCCAATTCGGGAGACGTGACGGGCGATAAGAGCCGGGTGGTCGGCTACGGGGCGGTGGCCCTGCTTGCCGAAAAGCCCGCGCGCACCGAGAAAGCTCAGGAGTTCTCGCTCAGTCGGGCAGAGAAAGATCAATTGCTGAAAATCGCGAAGCAGTCGGTGGAGACCGCCGTCAAAGAGAGAAAGCTCTACCAGTGCCCTACCCCCGCATCCGCAATTCTCCAGCGCGACCGGGGCGCCTTTGTCACCCTGAAGGAGAAAGGCCAACTGCGCGGCTGCATCGGCTATATCGCCCCGATGAAGGCCCTTTATCTCACAGTGCGGGACGTGGCTGCGGCGGCCGCCGTGGAAGACCGCCGTTTCCAGCCGGTCACCACCGCAGAGCTAGGCGAGTTGAAGTATGAGATTTCGGTTCTCTCCCCGCTCCGCCGGGTGACGGATATCAAGCAGATTCGGGTGGGCCAACACGGCCTAGTGATCAAGAAGGGTGACTACGACGGCGTGCTGCTTCCCCAGGTACCCACCGAACAAGGCTGGGACAGGAAAACTTTCCTCGAGCAAATATGCGTGAAGGCCGGTCTTCCCCCGCAGGCGTGGCAAGAGGAGGACGCTGACCTCTTCATGTTCTCGGCGCTCGTCTTCGACGAGCACACCGCCCCAGAACCTCCTAACCTGGACGAGCCTTTGCAGCGAGGGCCGCGAGAGCAGCCAGGGCAGCGGGGGCCAGGTTTGCCACAGCCATAAGCAGGGCGGTTCTGAAAAAACCGAATACGGGAAACAAATAGGCACTCAAGACAACCGCGCCCAGGCAGGCGCCCACCAGATCCAGGCTATAGAGCGCGCCGGGACTTCGTGGTGAGTCCTTCATACCGAAGAAGTAGATCCGGCTGGCCAGCGGAAACTGGTACCCCCCCAATATTCCAGAGAGCAGCGCCAGGACTGGAAACAGAATCTGGCTCACCAGGAAAAGGCCTACCGGACTCCTGACCCCGGCAAGTGAGTCGAGCAGCACATAGAGCAGAATCGGCGCCACTGCCGCCAGGAGTTGGAGTCCAGCGAGAGCACGTATTTCCGGGCGCCTGGTCGCAGCGGCTCTTGGTGGCCCGGCGGGTTCTTTCCCGCCGGGCAGCGCGAGCCTCGCCCCAAGGGCCATTCCCACCATCAAAGCCGCAATCAAGATGGCCAGTTGATGGTAAACGTAGCCGTAAATCGCCTGAAAGCCGAGTAGGAGGAGCACCTCCAGCGCGATCAACGTGAATCCCATTGCGCCCACGCAAGCTCCAGCGACGATCCGGTAGCGGCGGTCTGTGAGCGTCGTCGGGGTTCGGCGCTCATAGAGGGCCGCACCAGCGGACATTAGCCCCACGATCACGAAGAGTGTTAACGCAAGGCCTCCCAGCAAGGTGCGGAATCTTATCTGCGCGAGGGAAGTAAACCACTGACGCCAGCCTCCGTGAAAACGCGAACTCCACAAGGCCACATCAAAATAGTAGGCGATGGGAGCGAAGTCGCGATTGATGGGTGTCGCGGGCTGAGGCTCGATTTGTGACTCAAGATCAAGCAGCCGGTCGGGTGACAGGCGGAAGGGAAGGTAGTATTCCCGCACGTAATCGGCGTGAATCTGGCGCAAGCGCAGTCGTGATATCAACTCGGAGGGGACAATGGTAAGCACCCCGGCGCGCTGGGCGGCAAAGAAATGAACCTCCGCACCGGGAATGGCCTTCACGTCGGGGAAAACCGCGCGCAGGGTTCTGTTCAGGCAGCGGAGAAATTCGGCCAGCTCCGGGCTGATGTAGTTCTCCGCCGCTGTGACCCGAAAAGAGAGAACTCCGCCGGAGGTGAGTTTCTGCGCCGCTTCCCGAAAGAACTCGACGGTGTAGAACCGGTTCAACTGCGCGGTTTGCGGGTCTGGCAGGTTGACGATGATGACGTCAAACGTGGCCTGGGTCGTTTTCAGGAACAGGCGTCCATCGGTGTTGTGAATTCTGATGCGCGGGTCGGCCTGAAGGGGCGCCCATTCTCTCGGGAAGTGTTGCCGCGCCACGTCGAGGATCGTGGGGTCGAGCTCGACGTAATCCACCCGCGCGAGGCTCGGGTGTTGGAGTGCTTGGGCCAGGCTGCCATTCACACCGCCGCCGACGAGCAGGAGGCTGCGCGGCGAGGGATGCTGGAGCAGCGCATAGTGCACCGCCTCCTCCGCGGCCGCCGGGTCGGGCACGCTGAAGACGACTAGCCCGTTCTCGAAAAGCGTGCGAGTCGCTTCTGTCTGAACCACCGCCAGATTGCCGTAAACCGAGTTGCGCGTGGCCACCAGGCGAAAGCCTCGCCAGAGGCGCGCCAGAGACATTGTCTCAAGCCGGCGACTGACGAAGGGGAAGACGACGAACACAAACAACGCCAGGATGGCTCCCGCTATGGCGCGCCGGTACGGCACCGACCGAACCGCAAGGGTCACTGCCGCCAAAAGATTCAGCAGAGCCAGAAAGGAAGCGATGTCGAAGGCGGTGAGATATTGGATCAACATCAGGCTGGCCAGGATGCCGCCCAGGCCGGAGCCCAACGCTTCCAGCAGGTACACCGCCCCCGTCGCGGCGGCCGTGGAGGCACCAACCTCATCCGCATACAGACGGCTGCCCGCAGCGAACAGCCAGCCCGAGACGACGCAGAAGAAGCTAAGCGTCACGAGAGAAGTGACGAACATGGGTGCCGGCCCGAGAATTTCGCCGGGCACGGACTGAAACGCCGCCTTGCTGAGGCGCACCGCGAGGATGGTCAGCGGAAAGGTCACGGCGATCAGCGCCTGAAGGCCCGCCATGAGCAGGCGGGGCCTGGAGACTCGCCAGGCCAGCCGCCCCAGCAAACCCGAACCGAGGGCCGTCCAGAGCAGCCAGTTGGCCAGCATCAGCCCGAGGGAAATCTCGTTCCCGCAGAAGACCACGATGAGCTCTCGCATCAGAACGATCTGCGCCACCACGGCCGTGAAGCCGATAAGGACGAGAACCCCCCGGAGCGTGCCGGAAGCGGGCACGCTGGCAGTCACCCCAACTCGCAATTCCTTTTGCGCCTCCATCAAAACAGAATTAAACTCAATCTGGGGCTGAAAGCAAAGCGATTCTTCCAGGCAGAGGGACCCAGACTGTGACGGCCCAAGACAATCCGGCAGGCCGGCGAGAGGCGCTGGTCAAGCTCCTGCGCTTGGGTGGCCTCGGTGCGGCCACGGCGGGATTGGGTTTATGGCTCAAAAGCCGCAGCCACCGCCCGGAAGAAGCGCGCGCGCTGGAACTGAAGAGAGATTTCACCGTCCCTCCCGATCCCAACCTGCCCGAGATGGTGGTCGCCCAGGGCGACGACCCGCGCCACTTAGCGCGACGGGCAGTTGAGGAGTTGGGTGGCATCAAACGCTTCATCAGGCGGGGCGACGTGGTGGTGGTGAAGCCCAATATTGCCTGGGACCGCACGCCCGAGCAGGCCGCCAACACTAATCCCGAACTGGTGGCGGAGGTGGTGCGGCTGTGTCAGGAAGCCGGCGCCAAAACTGTGATCGTCACAGACGTAAGCACCAACGAGCCGCGGCGGGCGTTTCAGCGCAGCGGTATCGCAGCCGCTGCCAGTGCGGAAGGGGCCCAGGTCATCCTGCCCGAGGAAAGAATGTTCAAAGAGGTGGATCTGCGAGGGGAGGTCCTGAGTTCCTGGCCGGTCTTCGAGCCATTTCTCGCCGCCGACAGAGTGATCAACATCCCCATCGCTAAACACCACAGTCTGACCGGCGCCACGTTGGGGATGAAGAACTGGTACGGCATCCTCGGGGGCCAGCGCCACCGACTGCATCAGCGCATCCACGAAAGCCTGGCTGACCTCGCCGACTTCATGCGCCCGACGCTGACTATCATGGACGCCTATCGGGTCCTGCTCCGCAACGGCCCCACCGGCGGCAACCTGGGGGATGTCGCCCTGAAGAAGACCCTGATCGCCGGCACAGATCCCGTCGCCCTGGATGCGTACACCGCCAAAGCCTATTGGGACCTGGACTGGCAGCAGCTCCGTTACCTTAAGCTGGCCAGCGATCGCGGCCTCGGCACCCTGAGCTTCGAGGACTTGCGGACTCGGGTCGTAGCGGTGTAGGGCTCTGGCGCAGGGTCTTCCCCGGACGAATCTCCCACCACGCATTTCTCCTCTGGCTTACCGAGGGGCTTCAGGAAAGAGAAACGTCATCATTGGCGCGCGCTCGTTGCCGCTCCTCGTAGGCCGTGACCAGCAGCGTACTCGCGAGGACGAGGATGCCGCCCGCCACCATGAACTTGCTCAGGCGCTCGCCGAGGACGACAGCGGCAATCACCACACCGAAGAACGGGATCAAATAGTTGCACAGACCCGCCTGTGTGGCGTCCAGCCGCGTGAGCACATGGAGAAAAATCACCATCGAAAGGAAGTACTGGAAGACGGTGAGGATGACGAGGCCCAGCCAGACCACTGACGTATATTGAGGCAGGTTGCTGAATCCCCGGGGTTCTACGTAAAGCGTGATGGGCAGCAGAAAGGCGAATACGGCGTAGTAGCTGTACAGCAGGACCCGCAGCGGCGAGTAGCGGCCCAGCAGCTTCTTGCTGTAAACGTTGTAGAAGGCGCTGCCATTCACACTCAGGAAGATCATCAGGTTGCCGAGCAGGAACCTCGTGCTGGTGAAGTTCAACTCCTTCCAATTGATCCCGGAGCATTCGAGCACGCCGGCAATGGCCAGGGCGAAGCTGATCCACCGCACCCGCGTCATCCGTTCCCCCAAAACAAAGTAGGCCATCACCGCGGTCGATACAGGCAGCGCCAGCATCACCAGAGCCGCATTCGAGGCGAGCGACCACCGCACACCCCAGGTGATAAAGAGCTGGGCCACCACCTGCCCGAAAACACCGATGAGGATAAACTGGAAAACGTCGCGCGCCGGGACGGAGGCGGCATGGCTCGCGGGATCTTCGCGCTGCCGCTCACGCCGCACGATGGGGATGAGCATCAACGTCGCCAGCGTCATAGGAAAGAACGTGGCGAAAACCGGCCCCATCTGCTGCTGGACGAGCTTCACCATCACAAACTGGCTGGCCCAGATCAGGTTGCAGATGAGCAGCAGGCTCCAGTCGCGCAGACGCGAAAACATCGATCGCTCTTCCCCCCTGGGCTCGCAAACGGCTGCTACCGTGCCAGATTGCCTGCGCCCAGTCAAGAACGGAACAACGGCCTCCGGCGGGTCTTGGCCCACTTCACGGCCGACCGTTTGCGTTAGGTCTTATCCGAAGCTATGCTGGACGGCCTCAGGTCCGAGCCAGCGGCGGCAACGAACCGGGTGGGACCTGCGCAATAATCCAAGACTTACCGGAGTATCCCATGACATCGAAGTATCTGAAGATCGGCGCAATTTGCCTCTTACTCTCGTTTGCCTCCTTGAGCTTCGCTCAAGCCCCCTCCCCCGCAAGCCGCATCACCGTCAATCCCCAGGAGCGCTTCCAGATGATTGACGGCTTCGGCGTCAACTACAACAGCACCTTCTTCCGCGAGGCCCAGCGACCCATGCTCGATATGCTGATTGACGACCTGGGGGCCACGATCTTTCGCCTCGACCCGTATGGCGTCACGAGCTGGGAAGTCACGAACGACAACGATGATCCCAATGTCATGAATTGGGAATACTACAACGACCGCTATTCCCTCCCGCAGTTCGAGGCCTCCTGGGCCGCGGCCCGGTATCTGAACTCACGCGGCATTCGCCCCTTCATGACGCTGAGCGGGACCGTGCCCGACTGGATGCTGGACGATAAGGCTCCGCCGCCCAAGCACCACGTTTGCCGCGAGGGAACGGGAATCCTTCACCCGCTCACCGGGAAGCCACCTCATCTGAGCACGGCGATGTACGAAGAGTTCACTGAAATGGCCGTGTCTATGCTCGTCTATGCGCGGAGCAAGGCGCGCATCGATTTTGAGTACTTCAGCCCGGTGAATGAAACTGATTGCTATCCCGTCGAAGGGCCGCGGGTTGACCCCGAAGAGATGCCCAAGCTGCTCGGGGCTCTTGCTCGTCGTCTGAACAAGGAAGGTCTGGGCGACGTGAAGCTTGTCGTCGCCGACCAGTCTGCCCAGACCAATGACTACATGGGACCGATCCTGTCGGACGCCGCACTGATGAAGCAGGTTGCCGTCCTCTCCTTGCACAGTTATGGGTCCGATTCCATGGTCGCGCAGGTCGAACGCTTACAACGCAGCAAGTACCCGGAAACGCACGTTTGGCTGACGGAGTACGGTGACCTGCACGACCTGGACAAGTCTCTCGAAAACGAGTGGAAGAACTTCTCTCTCACAGCCACCTGGCGGGCTCTGCGGGCCCTGAATCAAGGAGCCAGCGCTGCGCTGTTTTGGGACGCTTACGACAACTATCAGGAACACGACGCGCGCTTGACGTTCTACGGCCTGATTCAGAACGCCGATCACATCTACTCGCCGAAGAAACGCTATTACGCCGCCAAGCAGCTCTACCGGTTCGTCCGTCCCGGCTCGCAAAGAATCGCCGCCCAAGCGGATGCTCCCGGCTTGACGGTCTCGGCCTTCCGCAACGGGGCAACGAATTCGCTGGTCATCGTCGGCGTCAAGCAGGGCGGGCCCAGTCGCATCCAGATTGCGCTATCGGGCACGGAGCCTGAGCCTCCAGCGTGGGAGCTTTACGCGACGACGCGAAATGTGGATTGCCTGAAGCTGGATACGGTGGCGATTCGGAACGGCGTCACCCAGATCGAGTTGCCCGAAGAAGCCATCTTCACCCTGGTCGGCACGGTGAAATAGGCGTGCGGGCCGGGACGCCGGCTCAAGGAGTTGGGAATGAGCGCCACGGCAGGCTTCCGACAGGCGAGGTTCATCTGGAGTGCTTTCCTCTTGTTGGCTCTCCTCACCCCGGCACTCGCGGGGCGAGCCGAGACCAACGCCGGGGCCCTGGTCCTGGTCAATTCGCAGGCCGCCGATTACCAAGACTTCTCACGCTGCATCGAACCCTACCTTGTTCAGTTCGGCGTGCCGTACCAGGTCCGCGACCTTGCCCGCGAAGGGCTAGGCGAGGATCTGGGCGATTACGCGCTCGTGATCATCGGCCATCGCAGCCTGGACGTACCGCATCGGTTTCTTACTTCTGAAGGCGAACAACAACTGCTAGCCGCAGTCCGCTCGGGCACCGGCCTGGTGAGCTTCGACGGCCTGCTCGCGGCCTGGAGCAGTCACCAGCCCAAACCTCTTTACTCTTTCGCTCAGAAGGTCTTCGGTCTCACCTTTCGTGCCCCGGAAGAAGCCACGAGCATCACCGTGGGCGGCTCCTCCCCGCACTACATCACTCAGGTGCAGCCAGTGCCGCGC
>JBEKCQ010000097.1:0-14548 GCA_050014795.1 Terriglobia bacterium
TTCTCCAAGCGTTCGGCGATCGCGCGTGCCTGGGCAGGGTCCGAAGTGGTGAATAGGTCGATGACATCGCGGGCATTCTCCATGCGCCCGGCGGCGTTGAGCCGCGGGGCCAACCGAAAGGCCACGTCGCCCGTCGCGACGGCCCGACCCTCCAGACCCGAGACCGCCAGCAATGCCGCCAGTCCCGCTTGCGAGGGCTCGCGCATGCCCGCCAGCCCGAAATGCACCATCACGCGGTTCTCACCCACCAGCGGGACCACATCGGCAATGGTCCCCAGGGCAACCACCTTCAGATACGACAGGACGTGCCGCTCCGTCAGCCGCTCGCCGAGCAGAGCCTGCGCCAGCTTGAAAGCGACGCCCACGCCCGACAGGTTCTTCTCCGGGTACACGCAATCTGCGCGGCACGGATTCAATATGGCACAGGCGGGAGGTAAGTGGCTGTCGGGCAGGTGGTGATCTGTGACAATGCAATCGAGTCCCAACTCGCGGGCGCGCGCCAGGACTTCGTGCTCGCGTACGCCTGTGTCCACGCTCAACACGCTCAATACCACGCGGAAGCCGTCCGCCTGAGCCCGTTCCACCACCGGCACGCGCATGCCGTAGCCGTCCGTCAGCCGATGGGGAATGTGGGCGTCCACCTTCGCGCCCAGCGACCGCAGCGCCGTGAGCAGGACCACCACAGCCATCGTCCCATCCACATCGTAATCACCGTAGATGAGGATTTTCTCCTGCCGCTCGATGGCCTGGCGCAGACGCCCTACCGCGGCGCGCATGTCCGCCATCAGGAAAGGGTCGTGGAGCTGACGAAGAGACGGATGCAAGAAACGATCCGCCTCCGCGGGCTCCTTGATGCCGCGCAGCACCAGCAACCGCGCCACCAGCGGCGGGATGCTCAGCTCGCGCACGAGCGGTGCAGCAGCTTCGTTATCGACCTTGGAAATCTGCCAGCGCATGAATCAAAGGACATCGTGACAGAGGATGCGGCGCAGAGGATGCGGCGCGTGGCAAGACTATGCCCATCCCGCCAGGGCGGGCAGCAGCCCCAGCCCGCGGCAGGGCAGCCCCGCCGGCGATTTTTCGCTTGACTTTTGGTGACAAGTATGCTAGACTAGGTTTCCCAATGAGGAGGTGCGCGGTGGCAACGGTTCAAGGTCTCGGCAAAAGCGCGCGACAAACTCGGCAGCGAATCCCAGGCAGCGAGACGAGTTTCCTCAGGCCACCGACACACCGCCTATAAATACGGATACGCGAAAGCGAAGCTGGTATGTGCTAGAAAATGAGCCAGTTACGTTTTCCACAGACGGACCGAAGCTGGTATGTTATTGAAAACAAATGAGGGCTGATTTCACGAAGAGAAGCTGGTATGTGCCCTTGTTTCTATCAGATACCAGCTTTGACAAGAAAGCGAACCTGAACCGCAAACGTTCTGGATGAGACATTAAGCTACCCTACTAGGCAAGTACCACTCCAGGCAGGACCGGTGAGCAGCCATGGCTATCATCAGAAGGCGAGAGTTTTTGAAGGGCGCGGGGACGCTCGGCGTCGCCGGGTTGCTGGCGCGCGGGCTGGCGGGAAGCGAAAGCTCTGCGGCTTCTCCGCTGAGCCGCTTCAAGCTGGGCGCCATCAGTGACGGCTTCGCGCCGGACTTCGAGGAAGCCCTCAAGATCATGAAAGGCTACGGCCTCGGTTGGGTCGAGATTCGTAACGTTTGGGGGACGTACAACACTGACGCCAGTTTCGCCCAGGTTCAACGCATCAAGGACTTGCTGGGGAAGTACGAATTCAAAGTCTCCGTGGTGGACACGGCCTTGTTCAAGTGTGCCTTGCCGGGGACTAAGCCCGTGGAAAACGAGAAGGACGTGTATCCGTACTCAGGGCAGATGGATCTGCTCCAGCGCGCCATCGAGCGCGCTCACGCCTTCGGCACCGACAAGCTGCGGGGATTCACTTTCTGGCGCGTGGCGGAGCCCGAAAAGCTCTTTCCTCGCGTGGCGGAAGAACTCGAGAAGGCTGCGGAAATTGCCCGCCGCGCTGGAGTGCGGCTGGGGATTGAGGACGAAGGCTCGTGCAACGTGGGCACAGGACGCGAACTGGCCGACCTCCTGAAGATGGTTCGTGCCCCGAACGTCGGCGCCAACTGGGACGTCGGCAACGGCCTGTGGCAGGGCGAGATTCCCTTCCCTGCGGGTTACGAGGTGCTCCCGAAGAACCGCATCTGGCACCTGCACGTGAAAGGCGTCGAGTGCAAATCGGGCTTGGGGAATTGCGATGAGACCTTTGCCGACCAAGGCCAGGTCGACTTGCTCGGCCAGTTCCGCGCCCTGCTGCGTGACGGATACCAGGAAACGGTATCGCTCGAATGCGAGTTCGATGCGCCTGGATGTTCCCACCTTGAGACCACTCAGCGCTCGCTCGAGGGCTTGCTGAAGGTCACGGCGCGCGCGCTGGCGTGACGGCATCCTCCTCACCCCTGCCCCTTTCCCCCTTCAGGAGAGAGGAATTCGCTCTGCGGGAGCAGGGGAGAGGGCTTTACGGTGGGAATCGAGAGTGCAACCAACAGCGGGCTCGGCTGCGGGGCCGCTAGGTGCGGATACCTTCGCCGGCCAACGCGATGCTGTTGCGGGTGGTGTTCTTGACCAGGTACATGGCCTCATCGGCCATGCGCAGAAGTTCACGGCGCGTGCGACCGTCGGCGGGGAACGAGGCCACACCAAAGCTGGCAGTCACCCTGATATTCAGCGCCTCTTCGGTGAAGAAGAGCCTCGAGTTCAGCAAGTCCCTGAGACGCCGCACCACCATCAGCGAGTTCTGCTTCGAGGTCTGGGGCAGCAGGACGACGAACTCGTCGCCCCCGTAACGGAAGGCATAGTCGATGAGGCGGAGATGGCCCTTGATGAGGTCGCCGATCATCCAGAGGAGCTTGGAACCGACCAGGTGCCCATGCGTGTCGTTGACCTGCTTGAAGTGGTCGAGGTCGAGAAAGATGACGGAGAACTCGTAGGCGTAACGCGTGGAACGGTAGATCTCCGCGTCCAGGACGAAGTTGAGGTGGCGGGCGTTGTAAAGCGCGGTGCAGTCGTCGGTAATCGTCAGCTCGTGGATGCGCTGGATGTAGCGCGCGTTCTCCAGCGCAATGGCGGCGTAGTCCGCCAGACTCTTCAGGATGGGGATATCCTCTCGCCGGAAGCTCTCCCGGCCCAGGCAGTTGACCAGCTCGATGACCCCCAGGATTTTCTCCTTGCCCTTGATGGGGACGCACACGACCGAACGGGTATCGGTCTGGGTCACCTCGTCAATCCGCGCGGTAAACCGAGGGTCACGCTTGGCGTCTTCCACCAGGACCGGCTCGCCTGTCTGGGCCACCCAGCCAGCGATGCCTTCCCCCACCTTGAGCCGGACGTCCTTCAGCTTGTCCGCCCCGGCGCCGATGGCGATCTCGAAATGCAGTTCCTGCGTCGCCTCGTCCAGCATCAGGAGCGACCAGGTATCAGGCTGGAGGACGTCGCTGATCTTCTCCATGACGGTCTGGAGGATTTTCTGCAAATCCAAGGTGGACGCCAGTGCCTTCCCGATCTCGTGGAAAAGCGAGAGGCGTTCGATCTGGCGTTTCAGTTCGGCAATTTCCTCGTGCGGCTCCATAGATACCCGGCGACTCCATCCGTAGGAAGGAGGCCATCCACTTTTAAACCATTGGCTGCCCCTTTTCAACACCTTTTTAGCAGGCTGGAGGCTGGCAGTCCGGGGTAGCAGAATGGCACGCGGCGGTTAGCGAAAGGGCTAACTCCTGGGAAAGCATTTGACACTCATCGGGAGGTGGAAATATCATCCCTTCTGAATCCCTTCGGTCGATCAGCGAGAGCAATCCGATGGCCTCCTTCGGCGAGAACCTCCAGCGCGAACGAGAGATGCGCGGTGTCACCCTCCAGGAAATCTCCGCGGCCACCAAGATCAGCGTCCGGTTTCTGCAAGCCCTGGAGGCTGAGGAATTCACGAAGCTCCCGGGCGGCATCTTCACCCGCAGCTTTATTCGCGCCTACGCCAAATACCTGGGTTTGGATGAAGACCGCGTTCTGGCCGAGTACCAGCTCGTGGCCCAGCCCCGGGCGGATGTCGACCTCAGCCGGCTGGTGGCATCTAATCCGGAAGCCCGGCGGGAAGGGTCGCGCGGGCCATTCCTTACTCTGGTTTTGGCCGTGGTTCTCGTGGGCGGCGGATACGGGATCTTCTGGTACTCTCGCCGCGCCGCCGAACCGCCACGGGAGGTCTCGCCCCCCGCCCAGGTTCCCGCCCCGGCAGTTTCTACCCCGGCGGCCGGGCAGATTTCTACCCCGGCTCCGGCGCCTGAGTCGGCCCGACCCGTGGCGGAGAAGACCTCGGCCACCGGTCCAGGCGCGGCAGGCCCCGGCGCGCCGACTGCGGCCTCCCAGACCCCGACTGGCCTCGATTCTACGATTGCAAGTGTGGCTGAGGGTGGCCTGGTCTTGCAGGTAGCGGCGACCGAGCGGGCCTGGGTGGCCGTCGATGCGGATGGCAAGACGGTCTTGCAGCGGGTGCTGAATCCCAGCGAGATTCAGACGCTGAAGGCGAAAGAGTCTTTCGACGTAACCACCGGCAACGCCCAGGGCATCATCCTGACTTTGAACGGTGAGACCTTGAAGCCTATGGGCCGACGCGGTGAAGTCAAGTCGATTCACTTGACCGAGAGCGACTTGAAGAAAACTTCTCCCTGAGGGACAAACCATTTCCGAACGCCTGATCGATGCTCTGCGTGAGGGTAAGGCCCCTGAACTCATCCGGCGCAAAGGCGCCGAGGGAAGCCTCTCCCTCCCCGTAGAGGAAAAGATTGAGATCCTCGTCTTCCTCGCCAGCGATCGGAACGACTCCATCCGCAACACGGCGTTCTACACCCTCCAGACCTGGAATCACGATGAACTCCTGAAAGTGCTTGGCGATCCTTCCACGTCCATTGAGGTTCTGGACTTCGCCGCCAGCCACATGTTGGCCGGTCGCAAGGAAATCGGGGAAGCCCTGCTTCGCAACGTGGCGCTTCCCGACGACCTGCGCGCATGGGTCCAGCAGACCCTAGGTCTCGACCAGAAAAAGACGCTCGTGGCGCCCCAGTCCGGACTCGTGGAGCCGGGAGCGCCAGGAGGCGAGAAAGTCCAGGAACGCGAGACCCTTCTGCAGCGGATCAGCCGCCTCTCGGCGGCCGAGAAAATTGGCTTGGCCCTCAAGGGAAACCAGGAGGAGCGGCTCCTCCTGATTCGCGATTCCAACAAGCTCGTGGCCCGCGCTGTCCTGCAATCTCCCAAGCTCACGGACGCCGAAATCGAGGCCTACGCCTCGATGAAAAGCGTTACCGAGGAAGTGCTGCGCCTCATCACCATGAACCGCGCTTTCATGAAGAGCTACGCGGTGGTTCGTGCCCTCGTCAACAATCCCCGCGCCCCCATCGACGTCGCCTTGCCTCTCCTGAACCGCTTGAACGAGCGCGACCTGAAAGGGCTCATGCTCAACAGGAACGTGGCTGAGGTCGTCCGCGGCATGGCCACGAAAATGGTCAAGCAGAGGGAGGAGGCGACTAAGGTCAAACTCCCCGGCAAGGGGCATTAGTCCCCCGACGGAAGCATCCGCGCTCCCGTCAGGCGTTTCGAGTTTCCAGTTTCGAGTTTCCAGTTTCAAGTTTCAATTCCCGTTCCTGGGGCCGTTACTTCCCAGCCACTCGCGAAACGAACAGTTGAATGAAACGCTTGGCGTCCGACTCCACGGCGACATGGACGTTGGGCTGCACCTTCTCAATCCCATCGATGACGTACCGGTTACCGCGCCGAACCTTTCGGTCGGAGGAATTGTGCCGGCTGGCCACGGTCTCCCCCCGCGTGTGTTCACCGCGCGTCTCGACATCAACCCGCATGTCCGCGGTGGTGATCAGGCTGCGGTCGATCACCGCACCGACAGCCAGGGGGTCGTGCATGGCTGTGCCGTCCGCGCCCAGCTTCCCTGCCAGGTCCACCATGAACTTCAAAACACCCACCGCGAAGTCGTTCTCCCGGCCGTGAGTCTTCGCCAGTTGGTTCAGGTCGGCGCGGGTGAAGCGAGTCCTTTCGGTGACATTCAGGCCGACCATGGTCAACGGCCAGCCTGCCTCGAACACCACGCGGGCCGCCTCAGGATCGTTGTAGATGTTGGCCTCGGCGGCGGCCGTCGCATTGCCTCCGGAAGTCGCTCCGCCCATCAAGACCACTTCCTTGACGAGCGGAACAAGAGAAGGATCTTTCGAAACCGCGAGGGCAATGTTCGTCAGCGGTCCGACCGGCACCAGCGTGATCTCGTGGGGGTACTGGTGGACAAGTTCAATGATCAGGTCGGGTGCGAAGCGCGCGTCGGCGTGGCAGACCGGCGCAGGAAGTTCAACATCGCCCAGCCCGTTCTTCCCGTGAAAGAACTCTGCGGTGATCAGTTTCTGCACGAGCGGCTGCCCGGCGCCGCGCGCCACCGCTACGTCACACCGCCCGGCCAGCGAAACCAGCTTGAGCGCGTTGTCGAGTCCCTGCTCTACCACCACGTTCCCCGCCACCACCGTGAGGGCTTTCACGTCGAGCTCCGGCGAGTTCAGCGCCAGCAGAATCGCCATGGCATCGTCCGCTCCGGGATCTGTGTCAATGATGATCTTGCGTGATTCCGGCGACGCTGCGCAGGTCCAGGCAAGGCAAATCAGTAGGCCTCCGACCGCGACGGCGAGACGCCACACCCTCATCATGATGGCCTCCTCAACTCAGGTCAGGCACCCGGCCCAGAATGAGCGGCCTTGGGGCTACGGGCTCAGGAGAAACCGCGATGGCGCTGCGCACCATAGCGTGGGCGCGCGCCAGTCGCGCCGGGTCGTTCGCATAGAGCGCGCAAATCCTCTCGCCCGCAGCGACCGGGTCGCCGACTTTCTTTTCCAACACCAGACCCACGGCTGGATCGATCGCGGAGTCCAGCCGCTCGCGGCCGGCGCCAAGGGACATCGAGGCGCGACCCAGGGCTTCGGCCTCCAGGCCGGCAACATACCCGTCTTCTGGCGCGACCACGGAGTCTTCGTACTGCGCCCTGGGGAGGCGCGAATAGTCTTCCACCACCTTGGCGTCGCCGCCCTGCGCGGCAACGACTTGCACGAACTTCTCCAGGGCCTGCCCGCTGGCAAGCAAGGAATCGAACCGCACTCGCGCGCCCTCGAGCGTGGCTTCAAGGCCGCCCAGCATGAACATGTGGGCCGTCAGTTCTCGGCAAAGCTCGACCAAATCGCGCGGCCCGCGGCCCTTGAGCGTCTCGATGGCCTCCACGATCTCCAGCGCGTTGCCCACGGCATTTCCCAGCGGCTGGCTCATGTCTGTGATAAGCGCCCGGACGCAGGTGCCGCACGCGGTCCCGATCTCCACCAGCCGCGTCGCCAGTTGGTGCGCGTCCTCAAACTTCTTCATGAACGCGCCCGAGCCGGCTTTGACGTCGAGCACCAGGCCGTCGAGGTCCTCCGCCAGTTTCTTGCTCATGATAGACGCTGCGATGAGCGGGATCGACTCGACTGTCGCTGTCATGTCACGGAGCGCGTAGAGTCTGCGGTCGGCGGGTGCCAGTTCCTCCGTTTGCCCGATCAGACCCATCCCGCAGGCGCCGAGCACGCGCCGAAACTCGGCCAGCGTGAGACGCGTGTTGAAGCCCGGGATGGATTCGAGCTTATCGAGCGTGCCGCCCGTGTGCCCCAGCCCGCGACCGGAAATCATCGGCACCAGCAGCCCACCCGCCGCCGCCACCGGAGCCACGACGAGCGACGTCTTATCACCTACGCCGCCCGTCGAGTGCTTGTCGATTTTGGGCTGGGGGAAACTGGACAGGTCAAGCTGCTGGCCCGACCGCCGCATGGCTTCGGTCAGGTCCGCGGTTTCGCGAGGGTCGAGCCCCCGAAAGAAGATCGCCATCAGGAGAGCTGAACATTGATAGTCCGGGACTTCGCCGCGCGTGGAACGCTCAATGAATTCGAAGATCTCTTCGCGCTCGAGAGCGCCGCCGTCACGCTTTTTTCGGATCAGTTCGGGAACGTTCATCTTGGTGCGTCAATGGGGAGGGTATATCAGAAGTTGTCCAGTTTTGCATTCGAAACTGCAACCATGCGCCCGTCATTCAACTGTGTCGCGAAACGCGCGCGAGGACTCTGCGAACGCCCTCCTGGAAGATTTCCGAAGGTGGCAGCAGGCTGACAACCAGATGGCCTTCCATGGGAAGATCGTAGAAGTGGCCCGGATGTACGAAGACACCGTCCTGGATGAGCAGCTCAACGGCCCAGTCTTCATCGCTGCGGATAGCGGGCAGTTTCAAGATGGCATACCAACCCCCCTCCGCTCGGAGGCGGCTCACCGCTGAGGCCGGGGAGAGGTACGTATCGAGCCAACGCAAGTTCGTTCGAACTCGCTCGAGGATTTGCGGTCGGAGGCTGCGCCGCGTCTCGAGCATCGTGGGCAAGGCATGCGCCAGCGGGGCACTCACCGAAAGGTAGGTGTCCGCAATGACCTCCAGCCGCGCCTGGGCCTCTCGGAGCACGTCCGGCGGGCCGTTCACCACCACCCAGGCCAACTTCATCTGCGGCAAAGCGGAGATTTTCGACAGACCACTCAGCGTGAAGGTGAGCGCTTCAGATACCCCGGCGTGGCTCACCACACGCCCTTCGTCAGATGCGAAGGCATAGTCGGCGAAGACTTCGTCTGCCACCAGGGCAACCGCGTGCTCCTTGCAACACTTCAGGAGATACTCCAACTCTTCCCGGCGCACGAACGAGCCAGTGGGATTGTTGGGATGGACAACGACGAGCGCCCGCGCTCTCTGCGACCCAGAGCCAAGGTTGGCGGCAAGAGCATCGAGGTCGATGCGCCATCCGTCGTGGTAGGCAAGAGGATACGAAGTCAGCTCCAGATCGTTGAGGCCGGCCAGGAAATCGAAGAGCGGATAGCTCGGCCGCGGGACCAGGATGGCGTCGCCGGGATTCGCCAGCAGTCGGAAGACGTACGCATAAGCCTCGCTGGTACTGGTGGTCAGGAAAATCTGCTCGGGGCTGAGTCGGACGCCGCGCTCGGCGTAGTAGCTTGCTACCGCCAACCGCGCGGAGAGCAGCCCGCGCGGGTCAGGTTCGTAAGCAAGCGACCGCGGGTCCGCCAGCGCGCCCAGCAACTTCCCGGCGTCGAAATCGAAGCCGCAGCGCGTGGGGTTGGATTCAGTCAGATCGAGCAGGGGCAAGCCTTGCCGCCTGCGCTCCTCAACGAGCTGAGAGAGCCGGTTCGGCGTGAGCGGCCAGTCGGTGCGCGAGGCGAACATGGGTATCAGGAAGCATGCCCTGAGGATGGTGATTTGGCAAGCGCGATGCGAAGCGCCGGACGTGAGCGCGGCATTTGAGGGTGCTGCCCTCAAGGGCAGCCCTACGGGCGCCGCAACCGGAGGCAAGCGATTTCTGGCGGGCAGCCGAGGCGCACAGGCAAGAGTACCTTGCCTATGCCACGGCTCACGTAGATTTGCGTGCCATCCAGGCGATTCCAGCCCTCGACGAAGCGTTCGCCGAGCTTCGTGCGGCCATAGACCGAACCCACCACGGGAAGGCGCACCTGGCCGCCATGCGTGTGGCCCGAGAGGACAAAGTCAACGCCGTGGGCCGCCGCCTGGCGGACTCCCATAGGGTTGTGGCAGAGAAGAATCTTGGGATCGCGGGCGGGAACAGAGCGCAGGGCCGCCGCCAGATCATCTGCCCCCCACCAGAGATCGTCCACTCCGACAACCCACAGGTGGGCGGACCCGGCGCGCAAAGCGAAGTGAGAATTCCGCAGCACGCGGATGCGCTGCGTCCGAAAGGCGCGCGTGATCTCGCCAGCGTCCACCTGGAAATCATGGTTGCCGAGGACCGCGAATATCCCCAGTCGGGCGCGCAACTTCCCCAGCACCCGAGCCACCGGCCAAATGTAGGTCGGCGAGAGCGTGACATAGTCGCCGGTCAGGGCGATTAGATCGGGACGGAGAAGATTCGCCAGATGGATGGCGCGCTGGATGTCTTCGAGCGGGGTGAAGAGGCTGTGGTGGATGTCCGTGAGGTGAACAATCCTCAAGCCGTTGAAAGCCACGGGCAACCGCCGCAGCCAAATGTCGATCTCGGTGATTTCGGGATCGGGGAAGAACCCCGGCGGCGGCAATTCAGGCTCCGGGGTGTTCAGCGCGAGAGAAATCAAACCTCTGCGCTTCCAGAATCGCCGCGAACTGAACCGTCTGGGCATATGAACCTGAGGCTGAGGACTGGGGATTGGCCTGTAGGGTCTTCACTAATCCCTAACCCCTGGTCCCTGACCCCTGTTCTTCTGTGCAAGAACCTCGGCGAAGACCGAGAGCATCTGTTCGTGAATCAGGCCGTTGGAGACGAAGATTTCGTCGGCGCGCAGGTCGAACGGTCTACCCGCCAGATCCGTGACGCGTCCTCCCGCCTCCGTCACCAGCAGCGACCCCGCGGCCTTGTCCCAGGGATTGAGCTTCAACTCCCAGAAAGCATCGAAGCGTCCCGCCGCTACGGTGCAGAGGTCGAGCGCGGCTGAACCCGCGCGCCGAATGCCATGCGAGAGGAGCGTGAAGCGGAAATAGAACTGAATGTTCAGATCGTGGTTGGCGGCAAAGGGTGGAAAACCCGTAGCCAACAGGCTCTCGGAGAGGCTCGCCGCCCTCGATACGTGGATGCGCCGGTCGTTCAAGAACGCTCCCGCGCCCCGCTCGGCGGTAAAGAGTTCGTCCCGCGTGGGGTCAAAAACCACGCCGGCAATCACCTCGCCCCGGTAAGCCAAACCCAAGGTCACGCAGAAGACCGGAAAACTGTGGGCAAAGTTCGTGGTGCCGTCCAAGGGATCCACGTACCAGCAGTAGTCGGAGTCAATTCTCTGGCCACCGCCTTCCTCAGCGACCACCGAGTGCGTCGGGAAATGCCGATGCAAGCGCTCGACAATCAGCGCCTCGGAGCGTCGGTCGGCTTGCGTGACCAGATCCGAAGGCCGCTTGTAGGAAATCACTTGTGGGTCCTGGAAAAGTCGAGCGAGGAGCGCGCCGGCTTCCCGCGCAATATCAACCGCTGTGCCGAGATAGTTTTCCATGCGAATAGAAGCTGTCAGCCTTCAGCTCTTAGCCAGCGATCCTCACTGCTCTGTTCGTTGCTGACTGCCAACGGCTGACGGCGGAACGCTGCTGTGCCCTTCTCCTTCCGCCCAAACGCTGCCGTCCTCGAAGTACTCTTTCTTCCAAATCGGGACGACTTGCTTCAGTCGGTCGATGGCGTAGCGACAGGCCTCGAACGCCGCGCCCCGGTGCGCAGCAGTGACGATGATCGCGACGCTGGTCTCCCCGATCTCGAGCCGGCCCACGCGATGAATCATCCCGATGTGGTCAATAGAGAACTTCGCTCTCACTTCGCGTCCGATCTCTCCCATCTTCCGGACCGCCATGGGCTCGTAGGCTTCGTACTCCAAGTAGAGCGTCCTCCGGCCATGAGAATGATTCCGGACAATGCCTTCAAAAATCACCACCGCCCCATCTTGAGGTGCCTTCAGTTGCCTGGCTAAGTCTTCGGCGGCAATAGGATCGCGGCTTATCCGGTAGAATTCGTCTTCCGCGCCCCCGCTCACCGGAGGCAGGAACGCCACTTCGTCTCCATCGCACAGGATTTGAGACCGGTCAGCAACCTCTTGGTTCACCGCTACGAGCCACGCCCCGGCCACCTCGCGCAGGCGGGGGAAGCGACTTGCGAAACGGGCCTGAAGGCCGCCGAGGCTCTCACCCGGGGCAATCTCCACCTGCTCGTGGTCGATGCCGGTCAAATCGTGGGCAAACCCAAAGAAGAGGACTTTGACCTTCATTTCATTTCGGGGTGCTCGCTGCCCTTTCTAGAGAGCGTTGAGCATGATGCTTCAGTATACACGCCTGGGGCGAAGAACGCATCGCTAGACCACAATCCTGAAGAGAGTGTGAATGAACGCAAGGCCGCGGTCAGGTTCGTCTTGCTCGCACCACCCTTGCCGGTGTAGAGAATGAGGAGCATGCCCTCGCGTGTGTGGACTGGGCGGCTGGTAGCGGTGGCATGGAGGAGGAATTGCATGACCCAGGTGCTTGTCGTTGGGGAGGATTGGCAGTTTCGCGCGCTGCTTCGCGCCCAGTTGATCGAGGAGGACCTGGAGGTCGAGGCCTACGAGACGGTGCAAACTGCCCTCGCCACCCTGGAAGAGACCGACCTGCTGCCCGCCATGCTCGTCGCTGACCTCTTTGCCAGCGACGATCCCGCTACCGACCTTGAGCAGCTCGCGACCTGGGTCTCCCAGATTCCCATCTGGATTATTGCCAGCCGGAATTCGATCGCTGACAAGCGCCTGAAGGGTCGAGGCTTCGAAGTAATCCTGTTCCGGCCTGTGGACATGGGCGAACTGGTGGAGCAGATCAAGCAGCGACTGGAAGGGTAGTCACAACGGGACTAGGTATTGAAGAAGGTCAGGTAAGGCTCGCCCCGCAGTTCGCGGAGAAGCAGAAGTGCCAACTCCCGCGCGTGATAGTCACCCCACATCGAAGACTCCCCACAGGGAATCTTGCGCCCCGGTGGGACATAGTCCCAGCCGTTGGGTCGGTGATAAACGGAGTGAAGAATCAGCCCTTGGTGGTTCGGGTCGCGAGAAAGATATGGCTCGTCGAGCAAGGCGTTGGTAATCGTCAAGGCGGCCTGACGATACTGCTGGCCCTCCGCTGGCCGGTTCTTGGAACGCATCAGGTAGGTCCCCAGCCGCCAAAGTCCCTGCGCGGCGATGGCCGCCGCGGAACTATCCACAGGTTCCTGGTCATTGTAGGGATCACTCCGCCTGTTCCGATAATCACCGAGCCGAGGCAGGTTGGGCGCGCCGGTATCCCAGAAAGGAATACCGTCCAGCGGCGTTGCTTCGATATAGTAGTCGCAGGCAGCCTCAGCCGCGCGGAGCATCATCGTCTCAACTTGGTCGCGTCCGCCCCAAGGACTGAGTTCTTCCTCGGGCACCGTTGCCAGAAATTCAAGCTGTTCCGAAAAGCCGCACATGATCCACGCGAGCCCGCGCGTCCAGGTGGTGAAGGGAGAGTAGCCCTGCTGCGAGTTCGGGCAACGGTAGGTGCCATTGTTAGTATTGAAGACCGATTCGTGAGCCACGCGCCCGCGCACATCGTATTGGTCGCGGCCTTCCCCGTAATAGACCGCATACTCGGCAGTCACCGAGGCATGATGAATCAGCCGCTCGAGCAATGAAATGTGCTGGTCCATCTCGCCCAGCAGTACCTGACCGAGGCGATGCGCCACGGCTAGCGACCGCAAGGAGCGAATGGTGTCTGCAAACAACGAATGTGGCCCGTTGAACGAATAGATGTATCCACGCGCGGGGCGGATAGGCGTCCAGCGGGCCGCCTGCACGGCTCCGCTCACCTTGAGCGCAAGCTCGTAGAAGTCCTTTTCGGAGGCAGGCGCCACGAACTTCCCCTCCCCCAGCAAGCGCAGCAGGCTGCCATAAGTGCTGATGATGTTGAACCCGTGGTCGTGAACTCCGTGGTGGGAAACGTGAGCTGCCATCCGGCTGACCGTGTTCCGCCGGCCGTATTCCAGAAACCACCGGTCGCCGGTTGCGTCGAACTGCAACAGGGCCGAGCCGAACAGAAATCCCAGGGTCCATTCCGTCCAACCTCGCGAGGTGTAGATGCCCCGTACGGTGTAGACTGGAGTTCCTTGAGCCGGACCCCATGCGTCAGCGAGCGCGCGGATCTTCGGCGCGGACAGTTCGAAAAGCCGCGCGATTCTTGGCTGGAGTGCTTCCGGCGTCAGATGGGTTTCGATGCGCATCCTGATTCAAAGGCGGCGGAGGTGGAATCCGCCGTCCACGTTGATCACCTCGCCTGTCGAAAAAGGCAGGCGTTCTTCCGCAATCGCCGCCACGGCGCGGCCTACATCCTCGGGTGTTCCCCAGCGCTGAAGCGGCCAGGCCCCTTCAGCGATCATGCGGTCGTATTTCTCCTTGACGGGCGCAGTCATGTCGGTGGCGATGACGCCCGGCCGGATTTCAAACACCTGAATTCCGTACTCAGCCAGACGAATAGCGAACAGCGGCGTCAACATGGAGAGGGCGGCCTTGCTGACGCAGTATTCGGCGCGGTTCAGGCTGACGGCATACGCGGAGACAGAGGAAATGGTCACAATCTTCGGCTTGCGGGCCCGGGAGCGCAGAGCGTCCGGGTCAGACACCCAGAAGTTGGCAACGGCCTGGGTCAGGAAGTACGGACCCTTGAGGTTGACGGCCAGGAGGCGATCGAAACTTTCTTCGCTCGCTTCGAGGATGTCCTTCCGAACCTGCGGCGCAATTCCCGCATTGTTCACCAGGAGGTCGATCCACCCGAATCGACTACGCACCGCGTCGAGCAGTCTGGCGCGGTCGGCCGATTGCGCAATGTCGGCTTGAAAAAACTCAAACGACGTGTTCACCGGGTGAGGGGCAAC
>JBEKCQ010000098.1:0-13605 GCA_050014795.1 Terriglobia bacterium
GCGGTACTTGAAGGCCAAGCGGCGCCAGGCGGAAATGGGAAACCGCCTTGCCCTCCCTGCGTGGTGAAACGATTCCGCGGCGACATGTTAGGCTTTGCCCCGCAGCGAGTCAACCTGCGTGAATTGTGGGAAGTGGGTCGGTTGGAGGGTCATCGCCAGTTTCCTAGATGCGGACTTCGGGGGGGCGGCGGGTTGCACTTCCACGCATAGGGCGCAATGCGCCCAAGTTCCGCTCACTTGACGTGAGGCCGACCTAGCAGGCCGAATCCTTGGTTCGGGTCCGAACTGTCCGGCCAGTAGCGAGTTGCGACGAATCGGGCCAAGCCGCAGGGTTTCGTCACGGTTGTGATCTCACAACCGCGAATGACGCTGAACGAGGGTAACCGTCCGGCGAACCCACATTGGGGCGATTAAGGACGTGTACGCATGGGGATTGGACTCGTGTGGGTTGAACTGCGGGATAGCTGGCTCTTCGCGCCTTCCACGCTAAGAACCACGAAGGCGTGCCGTGCCTGGCGCTGTCCGCGCATCGAGTTGGGCTGATGCTATTGTGACCGCGCCTCCATCAAATCGAGCAACCCGTTCACTATCCCTGTTTCCGCGCAACCCGGCTTCAAGCGCGAGCTGAGCACCTGAAACGTGAACGCGCCGAAGGCGGCGTCGTTCGGGATGTAGCCGGAGTTAGCCATACCATTGGCCAGCGTAACCATGATGGTGTTGGCCACGGGCGATTGTTGCTTCAATCGCCGGCCAATGACGCTGTAAACCTCCGCATTGACGCTCGCGAGGGCCACGTTGCCAATGCGCAGCACGCCCAGCCGGATGTTCACCGGGTCGCCGTCCTCGTAAGTGCCGGGGGCACCTTCACGCGCCGTGTCTACGCGACGGCGCCCCGGGCAGGTGATTGTGTTCTGGGCTGCCGAAATCCGCGGACTAGCATCCGTCCGGGTGATATCGGTCATCACGCGAATGACTTCCTCGCCGAGCAGCACACCCTCGCTGTCCATCACGCGCTCCAGGACGTCGCGGACTTTCGGGTCGAGTGGCCCCGCTGTCACCTTTCCGTCGCGGATAGGCGCCTCGATCTTTTCACGGGTCATGACATTGCCAGTGATTTTGACGCCGCCCCGCGAGGCAAGAGCATTCGTGCCAGCGCGCAGGTACAGCGGGTTCTGATCTCCCGAAGCACCTTGGGCGAAGACCGCGACGATCTTGTCGTCATAGGCTTGCTCGATGTAGCGGCAGGCGGCTCCCGGAAAGTCGGCGCTGGTGAAGCCGGCAAGGAAGCCGCTCACCGGGTGCATGGCATAGGTCCAGTAAACTGCAATTGGTTCGCCGGTGGGCGCCTCGAATTTGAGGACGGCAACAGTCTTGTCGGAGGGCCCGTCCAGATTCGGAGCCTGCGTCCAGTGGTGTGTTTCGGGATCGACGGCATCACGGTTCACGTTGAGATAGGAGAAACCGGTTCCGAATCCGACCCGCGCCGGCTGGAGTCTGGCCTTCGCCTGCCGCACCGCCTCGACCATCTGGCCGACGAAGGGCAGAGGCGGCACATCGGCTGCAGCGGGTGACCACGCGGCCCCCGAACGACCAGGCTGGGGGTGCCGAGCAAAGGGACTCGCTCCGGGCCCCCAGCCGCTGTGCGTGTGCGTGGGCGACATGACGATGTTCTCAATAGGGCAGTCGAGCTCGGCGGCGATCTGCTTCGACGCCACTCCCCAGACGCCGTCGGGGAGCATGGCCTGATCGGCTCCGATTAGAGCGGCGCGGCCCGAGCCGTTGTCGAGCACGATGGCGCGCACGTAGAGACGTTCATGGGCGTATTTGCCGGAAGGCGGGTTCGCAGGATCGGCTGGCGGCGTGATGTCCACGCGTGCCGCGCCTACCCGGAGATTTTCCGCAGCCTCCGCGCCGCTGATCCCGCAGAGGAACAGCGCGAGCAAGGCTAGCAATAGAGAATTCCACGTCTTGGTCATCTTGATCTGCTCCTTGGGGTTTCTCAGGAGGGGCGATCTCTCGCCTCGGATTGGGTCCAAATGCCACCTGTGGATGACGCCAGCTTACGCCACGTGTATCGGCAAGTCAACGCGATCGGCAACGGCGGGAGATTCACACGGCGCGGGAGATCCTGGAAGCGCGGGTGCCTAGGACTTGGCCGTATGACGCCCTAATCGGGGAAGTGCCGCCGGCCAGTGGGCTGCGACCGGAAAGGCCAGATCAGCTGCAAAGGCGCATTGGGAATGATAAACGCCCTTTCATGAAAGTGGGGGAGGCGGCCCGATCGCCTGGGCCACTTACTCGGCCGAATAGTCGGCAAACCGGACAACTGCTGACGACCTTCAACGCCCCGGATGGCGTACTGACTCCCTGCAAATGGCGATAGCGGAAGGTGATCTCGCCGCGACTTGAGTCAAACTAACCCACTGCCGGACTGTGCGCCGCGCGACCCCAGGACCAACGATGACCCAAGTCGTCCCACTGGGGCGTCTCTACATCTCGCCGGTCCCCGACCAGGTCGGGGCAGGCGCCGACCGGCGCTACAGCGCTGCGCCCCGTCTACCATATACCGTCTGCCGTCTGCAGCTTTGCCACAGCGTGACGTGCTCACTGCGGGAATCTTCTTTCCCGGCGGGCGAGATTGTTGATAATGTTAATCGCGTATGCGCTTTGAGTTCTTCGTCGCCCTGCGGTACTTGAGGGCCAAGCGGCGCCAGGCGGCGATTTCGGTCATCACGGTGATTTCGGTGGTGGGCGTGATGGCGGGAGTGTGCGCGCTGGTGGTGGCGCTGGCCATCAACAACGGTTTCCGGCGGGAGTTGGAGCAGCGCCTGCTGGGCGCCACGGCTGACGTCACGCTGCTGCGCGCTTCCAGCGACGGCATCGCTCGCTACGAAGAACTGACCGAGCGCCTCTCGCGCTTGCCGCACGTGGTGGCGAGCGCGCCGGCGCTGTATGAGCAAGTCCTGGTCTCCAGCCACTCACGCGCCCAGGGCGTGGTCCTGAAAGGCGTCGATCCCCGGCGCGAGACGCGGGTGGGCGACCTGCTGACGCGCTTGAAAGAAGGCTCGCTGGCGGGCCTGTCGCAGGATTTCCCGAACGCCGATCCGATAATCGTCGGCAAGGAACTGGCCAAGTCGCTGGGTGTTTTCGTGGGCGACACGGTGTTGGTCACTAGCCCGCAGGGCTACCTGACGCCGCTCGAAGTCGTGCCGAAGTTCCGCCACTTCCGCGTGGTCGGCGTATTCGATTCGGGGTTCTACGACTTCGACGCCACCTGGGCCTTCACGAATTTGAACGCCGCGCAGCGCTTGTTTGACCTCGCCAATGTGGTTTCCCTCATCCAGTTCAAGGTTGACGACATCTACCAGGCGGAGGCCATCGCTGGCAGCATCCGTCAGGCCGCGGGCCAGGGATTCGAGACCACTACCTGGATGGAGCAGAATCGGTCGCTCTTCAGCGCCCTGCGCCTGGAGCGCCTGGTGACCATCCTTACCATCGGCTTGATTGAGTTGGTGGCGGCACTGAACATCTTCATTACGCTTGCCATGATGGTGATGGAAAAGAACCGCGACATCGCGGTGTTGATGTCTATGGGCGCCCGCAAGCGGCAGGTCTGGGCCATCTTTACTTTGCATGGCTTGCTGATTGGCGCCGTGGGCACGTTGCTGGGCTTGGGGCTGGGTTACGCCGCGGCCTGGGTCGGGGATCGTTACCAGCTCATTCCGCTGGACGCGCAGGTTTACGCGCTGCCCTCGGTGCCCTTTCACGCCCAGCCGCTCGACGGCCTCTGGATCGCGCTGGCCGCACTCACCATCAGTTTCCTGGCCACGCTCTATCCGGCGGTGGCGGCGGCGAGACTGAATCCGGTCGAGATCCTACGGTACGAGTAGAGTTAGGTGAAGCACATGGAGAGCCGAAACTCGAAATTCGAAACTCGAAACTCGACGCAGGCAGTCGTGGCACAACCCAAAGGGCGGATTCGAGATTTCAAGGACCTGGAAGTTTGGAAGGCTGCCCGCGAACTCCGCAAGGAAATATACAAGTTGGCCAAGAGACTGCCGGAGTGCGAGAGATATGGCCTGGCGAGTCAACTTCGCAGGGCGGCGAGTTCTGTCACCGCGAATATTGCCGAAGGGTTCGGGCGTTTCGGCTATCAAGAGAACGTGCAGTTCTGTCGGCAGGGCCGCGGATCGCTTTATGAGTTGAGGGATCACCTGACGACCTGCGTCGACGAGGGATACCTAGCGCTGTCGGAGGGACGTCGGCTGGACCGGGTGGCTCAGCGCGTAACGCAGATGCTGAATGGGTATCTCCGTTCAACGCTTGCCTTGAAGTCGGCCTCGCAGAGCGGATAAGGGAGGGCTTCAACGTGACTGGCGAGTTTCGAGTTTCGAATTTCGAGTTTCGTTTGTCCTGAGCTAGGGTGAGCTAATGACTGTGTCCGACCCCCTGATTCGCGTGGAAGATCTGACGAAGATCTTTCGTTCCGGCGAAGAAGAGGTGGTGGTCTTCGAGGATCTCAACTTCGAGATTCGCCGCGGGGAGTTCGTGGCGCTGGTGGGCGAGTCGGGAGCGGGCAAGACGACGCTGCTGCACCTGCTGGCGGGTCTGGACACTCCGACGCGCGGTGGAGTATACTTTCTGGGGCAAAGGCTGAGCGAGTTCGGCGCGGAGGGAAGGGCCGCATATCGCAACCAGCAGGTTGGTTATGTGTGGCAGATGCACTACCTCCTGCCGGAATTCAGCGCCTTGGAAAACGTGATGCTCCCGCAACTGATGGGGGGCCGCAGTTTTCCGGAAGCCCGCCAGCGGGCAAGGGAGTTGCTGGCTGAGGTGGCGCTGGGTAACGTGGCGCGTCGCCGGGTGGGCGAGCTTTCCGGCGGGGAGCAGCAGCGCGTGGCGCTGGCGCGGGCCCTGGCCAATCGGCCGGCCGTCTTGCTGGCCGATGAACCGACGGGGAACCTGGACCACCGCACTGCCGGGCGCGTCATGGCAGTGCTTGAGAACTTGCACCAGGCTCATGGACTGACCTCGGTCCTGGCCACGCACAATCTGGAGTTGGCAGGGCGGGCCAACCGCACGTTCCGCCTGAGCAACGGGAAGCTGACGGAAACGGTAGTTCCTGAAGTTCATTAACCTTCCCGTCCTCGAACCTGGGGGAAGGGGAGGTTCAAACGGGGAACTGAGGAGCTATGTTCGAGCGATATACGGAGAAGGCCCGGCGCGTCATATTCTTTGCCCGGTACGAAGCCAGCCAGTTTGGGAGTCCCTACATTGAGACCGAGCACCTGCTGCTCGGTTTGCTGCGCGAGGACAAGGCCCTCACCAACCGCTTTCTGCGCTCCCACGCCTCGATTGAATCCATTCGCAAGCAAGTCGAAGGCCGCACCACCATCCGGGAGAAGGTCTCCACCTCCGTGGATCTGCCCCTGAGCCAGGAGTGCAAGAGAGTTCTAGCCTATTCCGCCGAGGAGGCCGAGCGCCTGACGCACAAGCACATCGGGACGGAACACCTGCTGCTGGGCCTGCTGCGCGAGGACAAGTCCTTTGCGGCGGAAATCCTGCACGAGCGGGGTCTGCGCCTGCCCGCCCTGCGCGAGGAGTTGGGCCGGGTGCAGCCTGAGAAGGTCCCCAACAGCCGGAACAAGGAGACCGCGCTCCTCTCCGAGTTCAGCCGCGACCTGACCCAGGCGGCTATGGAGAATCAGCTTGACCCCCTGATCGGGCGCGAGGCGGAGCTGGAACGGGTGGTGCAGATCCTCTGCCGCCGCACCAAGAACAATCCCGTGCTGATCGGCGAGCCGGGCGTGGGGAAGACGGCCATCGTGGAAGGCCTGGCGCAGCGCATCGCCGACGGTGACGTCCCCTCCTTCCTGGCGGACAAACGCATCCTGGCGCTGGATCTTTCCCTGATCGTGGCGGGGACGAAGTATCGCGGGCAATTTGAAGAGCGCCTGAAAACCATCATGAAAGAACTGATAGAGGCGCAGAATGCGGTGATCTTCATCGACGAACTGCACACGCTGGTGGGGGCGGGCTCGGCGGAAGGCTCGCTGGACGCCGCCAACATCTTGAAGCCCACGCTCTCCCGCGGCGAGATCCAGTGCATCGGCGCCACCACGCCCGCGGAATATCGCAAGTCGGTGGAGAAAGACCGCTCGCTCGAGCGGCGCTTCCAGGCCATCAAGGTTCCGCCGCCCACGGAGGCGGAGGCCATCAAGATTCTGTTCGGCATTAAGGATCGCTACGAGAAGTTTCATGCCGTCACCTATACCGACGAGGCGCTGAACGGGGCGGTTTACCATTCCAATCGCTACATTCCGGACCGCTTCCTCCCGGACAAGGCCGTGGACCTGATCGACGAAGCCGGGGCGCGGGTGAAATTGCGCCAGAGCTCCTTGCCGGAAGAGATGATTGACGTGCAGAAGCGCATCAAGTTCGTGGTGCACCGCATGGAAAACGCCATCGCCAACCACGAGTTCGAGAAGGCGCGCTTCTACTCGGATGAGGAGCGGAAGGAACGCGACAACCTGCGTCTGCTGCGGGAGAAATACAATATCGATGAGACGGCCATGGGCGTCGTCAGCCGCGAGGACATCGAAGACGTGGTGTCGCGCTGGACGGGCATCCCGGTCAACGCCATCAAGGAAGAGGAGACGTCCAAGCTCCTGCGCATGGAGGAGGAGCTGCACAAACGCATCATCAGCCAGGAGCGGGCCATCTCAGCGCTGGCGCGGGCCATCCGGCGTTCCCGGGCGGGGTTGAAGGCTCCCGGACGGCCCGTGGGCTCGTTCTTTTTCCTAGGGCCTACAGGCGTAGGCAAGACGGAAATGGCCCGGTCGTTGGCGGCCTTCCTGTTCGGGAGTGAGCGCGCCCTCATTCGCTTTGACATGTCGGAGTTCATGGAGAAGCATTCGGTTTCCAAGCTGATCGGTTCGCCGCCCGGCTATGTGGGGTACGAAGAGGGCGGCCAGCTCACCGAGCGCGTCCGGCGTTCGCCCTACTCGGTGATTCTGCTGGACGAGATTGAGAAGGCCCACCCCGATGTCTTTAACATCCTGCTGCAGGTGTTTGAAGACGGGCAGCTCACAGACGGCCTCGGCAACACGGTGGACTTCAAGAACACCATCGTCATCATGACCTCTAACCTCGGTGCCCGCTACCTGAAGCGGGGCGCCATGGGATTCCAGTTGCCCGGCGAGAAGGCCAAGGCGGAGGAGGCCGAGCAGTTGGTGATGAGCGAAGTCAAGCGCCTGTTCAATCCGGAGTTCTTAAACCGCTTGGACGAGGTCATCGTTTTCAACGCCCTGACCGACAGCGACCTGCTGCAAATCATCGAACTGCTGGTAGGCCTGATCAATGAGAACCTGGCGCCCAAGAACATTTCCATCACCCTGGCGCCGGAAGCCTCGCAATGGATTTTGGAGAAGACGTGCGCCGATCGTTCCTATGGCGCGCGGCCGCTGCGGCGGGCCCTGCAAAAGTACGTTGAAGACCCACTTTCGGAAGCTCTGATCCAGGGAGAAGTTCAGCCTCCGGTCGTCTTGGAGGTCATCGTAGAGAACGAAGCGCTTTACTACCGGTCCGTAAACGACCGGCTGGTGGCGGCTACGCCCCTTTTTCACTAGGGGACCTCGCGCTCTCGAGGGCGCGGCGCGCCCCGTCCAGGCCGTTCCTCAAGCACCCGGTTCCAGGGGCAAAATCATGCGGAGCGGCCAGGCGGGGGTTCAGGTGGTGCGCCCTTCCTAGTCGGGCAGGATTTGATGTAGAATATCGCGCTTCGATCGGAACTTAGTTCATTGAAGGAGTCTGAATGAGAAATCGAGTCCTTACCTTAACCGTACTCTTGGGCTGGCTGATGCTGCCCCTGCTCGCGTGGGCGCAGGCCCCGGCGACAGGCGCCGGCAAGGTCGGGGTGATGAACATCCAGGCGGCCATTGGCAATACCGCCGAGGGCAAGAAGGCCTCCGCCGATCTTCAGAAGAAATTCGACCCTCGCCAGCGGGAGTTACAGCAGGCGCAGCAGGAGATCCAGGGCCTGCAAGACCAATTGCAGAAGCAGGCGGCCACCCTGAGTGACGAGGAGCAGCGCCGGCTGGCCCGCGATCTGGAAGAAAAGCAAAAGCGCTTCAAGCGGAATCAAGAGGATTTCCAGGCGGACGTCCAGGCGGAGCAGCAGGAAGCCATTCAGCGCATCGGGCAGAAAATGTATCGTCTCATCAATGAGTACGGTCAGCAGAATGGGTTTGCGCTCATCATCGAGTCTTACCCGCAAGTGCCAGTTTACTTTGCGCCGACCGATCTCACGGAAGAGATGATCAGGCGGTATGACGCTGCGTATCCGGTGGAAGGTGCGGCCACCACAGCTCCTGCGGCGGCGAAGCCTGCCACTCCGGTTCCCAAACCGGCGGCGGCAACCAAACCGGCAACTGCAACCAAACCGGCAACTGCAACCAAACCGGCAGACAAGCCTAAACCCTAGGTTCGCGTCGCCACGACCCTTCGAGCGCCAAAGACCACTCTGGCAGCGCCGGGGTGGTCTTTTTCTTTCTAAGGCTACGTCCTCTGTTGGGGCTCGGCGTGGATGCTGACTTTGGAGATCTGCGGGAAAGCCTTACGAAACTTGAATTCCAGTTCCTCCGTGATGTCGTGGACGCGGCCCACGGGAAGGTTAGGCTCCACGGTGCAATGCACTCTGACAACCAGGTTGCCCGCTACGTGGTGAGCCTGAAGTGAGTGGCAATCCACCACGCCCGGCGTTTCCCGGGCGAGGGCCATCAATTGCCGCTCCATTTGCGTATCCGCCCAGCGCTGATCGCCGGCCTCGACGCCTTTGGGCCGAGGCTCGAGGTGCACGTTGACCTCGTTGACCTTGGGAAGTTCGCGCTTGATTTCGGCTTCCAGGCGCGTGGCTTGGTCGTGGGCTGCTTCCAGGGTTAGGGCAGGGTCCACCTCCAAGTCCAGATTGACGTCTACCTGGCCATCCACCTCGTAGGCAGTCACATCGTGGGCCTGGAAGTTCCCCCGGCTGGCGATAGAGCGTATCTTCTCCACCAGATTACTGGTGCCCGGCTCGCGCGGGCTGGCGTGGACTACGACATCGGCGTTCGGAAACACCTCGTGGATCTGAGACTCCACGACATCTATCACGGACTGGGCATGCTCAAGAGGAATGTTGCTTTCGAGCGTAAGCCTTAAGTCCACGAAGAGCCGCCCGCCGCTCTGCCGCACGCGGATGCGTTCCTGGCTCAGCACGCCCGGAATGCGCGAGACGGCCTCGGCGATGCGGGCGGAGGTCCCCGCCGGGGCCGCATCCACCAGCGCATCCACGGTGCGCTTTCCCAGTCGCATGCTGATGTAAATCACAATGCCTGCCACCCCGAGCGCCGCTACCGGGTCAGCATTCCGAAGCCAGGCAATATTCTTCTGCTCGGCCACATACATCAGGATCAGTCCCACGATCACGACGCTCGAGCTATAAACGTCGGTAGAGAAGTGCAGGGCGTCGGCTTCCAGCGCCTGGCTATTGTATTTCCTCGCCACTCGGAACAGGGCGCGGGAACGGAAGGTGTCAACGGTGATGGAAATCAACATCACGCCGAAAGCCCACATGGATGGGTCCACGTGGACCTCGCGGAAAAAAAGCCTACGGGTCGCTTCGAAAATGATCCACACACAGGTAATCAGTAGGAGGGCGGTTTCGATGAAGGCAGAGAGGTGTTCGACTTTGCCGTGACCAAAGGGGTGCTGGGGGTCGGCGGGTTTGTCCGACAGCCGCACGGAAACATAAGTCACCGCGGCGGCTACCAGGTCGAGCCCCGAGTGTGCTGCCTCCGACAAGATCCCCAGGCTGCCCGTCGCGACGCCCACGACGATCTTGATGGTGGCCAGGAGCATGGCGGCGAGCACCGACGTCAACGCCACCGCCTGCTTCTCCCGCGCCGGGAGTTCCGCCGCTGCCGGTCCTCGAAGAATCGGCCTCATAGAGACTTGATTATAACTGAATTGCGCGTCTGGGCCAGCCGGTGGCACAGGCAATGCGATATGGATACGCTATGTTGGCCCATCGACCGTTTTCGCACGTACGCCGCGAGAACTACCCCCCTGGGTTTCCTTGGCCGATCAGAAACGCGGCCAGGACCAGCACGGCGCTGCCCACGATCATGCGGCGAACCGCGCTTCGCTCGGCGCCTTTCCACTCGCCCAGCAGCACGCCCCAGGCGTTAGAAGTCAGGATAATCAAGGCAACGAAGACCGGCCAGCCGAAACTGGTTCCCAACCGGCCGAGGCCCACGGCGCTCATCCCGTAGATGCACACGCTCGCTGCCCAGACAAAGCTCATCCCCACCACCAAGCCGGCGTCACGGCCCGAGCCCGCAGCGTGGAACAAGGCGCCGCCCTTCGTTGTGATAATGCGGAACAGGCAGTAGCCGGATTGCGTCACTGCCGCCGCTGAGAGGAAAACCGCCCAGGCCACGTAGGTGTTGACGCTGAAGCGAGCGTCGGCGGGGATTTGCCCGGCAGTCCGCAGCAAGGAGATGCCGTATTGAATTCCGAAGTTCAACAGCGGCGCTCCAATGCCGCCCAGGAGGGCGATGATGAGCCCTTTGCGGAACCGCGCTCCCGTAGCGCCTGGCGCGTTGCTCTTGGCTCCTCCGGCTTGGGCGCATAGGACGACGCCCACGACCATCACGGCCAGTCCACCGAAGAAAAATGCATCCCTTGCAGTGCGGAACGAGAGCGCGCGAGACCACGCGAGCGGCAGCAGAGCGCCCAGGACAATCGAAAGCCCAAGCTGGATGGCAAATCCCAGAGCAATGCCCAACAAGTCCACGGCCACGCCGTAGAGCAGGGAAGCCACGCCCCAGAGCAGTCCCAGGGCCACCAGACCCCACCAGCCGCTGGCGGGGACGGCGCCCAGGATTTCGCTCCATCGGGGCACTGCCAGGGCCACTCCCGCCCAGGGGATGACCGCCATGGCCAGCAGCGAGAAGACCATCCAGATGTGGTCAAACTTCCAGGCGCGGGCCGTCTTGATGGGGACAGCAAAGCTGCCGTTCAGTAATCCTGCCAGAACGATACCAGCCCAGTTCAGCATAATTCCACCCTCGCGTTGTAGGGGCGGACGGCATCCGCCCTCGCTATGTGCCCGCCTGAAGGCGGCGGTACGGACTAGAACCGCGTCGGCCCTGGCCACCTATCAAATGGTGTTGCAATGGGCCGATGAGTGAAATAGTATAGGGAGTCGGATTAAGCAACGAAAATTTTCACCGGAGCCAGCCGAACGCAGGCCCGGTGACTCCAAACCATCCGCAGGCGCGAGGGAACGAGTCCGGCAGAGCCACTGGCGGTTAGGTGGCCCGACCGGCGGGCAGGAAGGAGACGAGCATGAAAACCAAGCGCAGCAAGATATTCTCCGGGACACCTTGGGAGCCGAAAATGGGTTATGCCCGCGCCGTTCTGGTGGGCGAGACCATCCACGTCTCCGGTACTACCGCCACGGACCCCACAGGCAAAGTCCTGGCGCCCGGAGACGCTTACGCGCAAACCGTGCAGGCCATCCGCAACATCGAGAACGCCCTCAAGCGGCTCGGCATGGGCCTGGAGCACGTCGTGCGGACCCGCGTTTACGTCACGCAGATTGACCGCTGGGAAGAAGTGGCCAAAGCCCACGCCGAGTTCTTCGGTGAAATCCATCCCGCCACCAGCCTGATCGGCGTCGCCCGCCTGGTTGACCCGGAGATGCTGGTGGAGATCGAAGCGGAGGCTGTCGCTTAAGAGCGCCCTCGACCTCGAACCAATCCCTCTCACCTGCCTTCGCCACCCGGAAAACTCTTTGCGGGAGGACCGACCATGCTGAATCGTCGCAGTTTCCTTGGCGCGCTGGCGGCGACATCGCTTCTTGCCGGAAAAGCCGGGGCCGCGGCTGGCGCTGCCCTTGCACTACTACAACTGCTGGTCAGCGCCGGGCAGGCGCAGTCGCCGTCGAATGTTTATACGGCGACCTTGGGTGAGAGCGGTGCGAAGACGCCGGAAATCTCGACGGAAGAGCTGCGCCGCATTCTGGCCGAGAAAAGCGCGACGGTGTTCGACGTCAGGCCCGCGATGGAATTCGCCACCAGCCACATTCCCGGCGCGGTGAATGTAGCGCAAAAGCCTGGCACGTCAAAGGCGCTCTACGTTTCCGATGTTGCGGAAATCAGCCGTTTGCTGGGCGGCGACAAGGCCAAGCCGGTGGTACTGTACTGCAATGGTCCCTTCTGCGGGAAGAGCAAGCGCGTCAGTGAAGACATGCTCGCCGCAGGATTCAGCAACGTGAGGCGCTACCAACTTGGCATCCCGGTATGGCGCGCTCTGGGAGGTGTTACGCAGATCGAGCCGGACGGTGCCCAGTATGCCATGCAGAACGACCATAGCGCTGTGTGGCTGGACACGCGCGCCGCGGAGGATATCGCCAAGGCTCCCCTGCCTGGCGCGAAGCGGATTGGCGTCGAAGTCGCCAAGGGCGGAAAAGATAACGCCGCCATGCAGCAGGCAAAAAACGACGGCACCTTGCCGATAGAGGACCACAATACGCGCATCATCGTTTACGGTGATGATCCGCAAGCCGTGCGCAGCGTGGCTGAAGCCATCGCCAAGGAAGCATTCCACAACGTGGCATTCTTTGCGGGCAACGCGGCTGATCTGGCGCGGGCAGTGAAGTAGTTACAACCAGTGACCCGCAATCGGTTGTTCGGCCAGCAGGTAGCGCAGAGTCTCACATCTCAGAGACTCTGCGCTACCTGCTGGCCTCAGCGCCACCGGAACAAATCTGGAAAAGCCGCAATCCCCCAGAGCGGGACGGGAGTTGCGCTAGATGATGGGAAGTGCTCGCCCACAATTCCCGCATTCGTCTTTACCTCCGTTAATGCGGCTGTAATTCCAGGAGGCATTGATCACGCTCAATCAGGGATAGGTTAGCGGTCTGGACACAAACGCGAGAACAATCCTGGACCGGACGGGGTGGCCGTTGAAAGTGGCGGGCATGAACCGCCAGTCCCCCACCACGGCCTTGGCCTCCGCGGTTAGAGGGGGGAGATCACGAAGCACTTTTGCCTCTTGCGCCTTTCCCGTCGCGCTCAGAGTGACCTCCAGCACGACGCTCCCGGCAGCGAGCGTGTTATCGGGATACTTCGGGAACACAGCATGAGTCACTTCCGCCGGCTGAAACTCTGCCTGGATTTCCGCCTCGCTCCGGGGTTTGAATGAAGGGAGGGGTACGGGAGCACCAAGCGAACCCGGCGGACGGAAAGTAACCGCCACGGGCATTCTCGAAGGAATTGCTTTGCCCGCGAACGTTGCCGGGGAGAATTTCCAGTCTCCCACCGCGCGGACGGCCACTTCCGTAAGGGAGGCAATATCCCGGCGGACCTCAACCTCCTGAACTTTTCCCGTTTCAGTAATCAGGGCGTCCAAGACCACGGTCCCATTGGCAGTGCTGAAATATGGGACTGTAATGTCAGTGACAGAAAGAGTTTCTGCCGGCTGGAAGGGGGGCTTTACTCTTAACGTCACGGTCTGCGCAGTGAGCGCCTGAGCACTCCCAAGAACCATCATGGCAAGGAG
>JBEKCQ010000099.1:0-13516 GCA_050014795.1 Terriglobia bacterium
GCGAAGGAGCGGATAGTGCAGCGCGAGCAAGCCTACGAAGGTGGCCAGGACTCCGAGGATTAGGGCGAGACGAGAACGCATCGGGAGCTTTCCCTCGTACCGCCGCGCTCTGCGCGGCCTTGCCGGCCGGAAGCCGGCGCTACAGCAGCATCTTGCCTTATAATAGGTGCGCGCGAAAGTGGCGGAATTGGCAGACGCGCCAGACTTAGGATCTGGTCCCGCAAGGGGTGGGGGTTCGAGTCCCCCCTTTCGCACCATCCGCCCAGGGAACATTAGGTGGCGTAGCGCGGTGGAGCGAGAGCGGGGAGCGGTGCTCAGCGCCCGACACGCCATTGGTTGCGAGGGATTGACGTGCGGGCCCGCCTGCCCTAGAATGGTGAGTATTACGAAGTACTACTCCGACGAGAGTCTACGATGCGAACCACAAGAATCCTTTCGCTCTCCTTGCCTCCTGAGCTGCTTCGCGCTGCGCAACGGGTTGCCGAGGCAGAGGGGAGAACGAAGAGCGAACTGTTTCGGGAGGCGCTACGGCGCTACATCGAGGAACGGAAATGGCGTGACTTGCAACGGTACGGCAGGGGTCGAGCCCGCCGCCTCGGCACGGCGGAGGGCGATGTGGAGCGCCTTGTCGAGGCATACCGGAAGGGGCGGTAGTGCTCAGCGTTGTTGCCGACACCAACGTGTATATTTCTGCCCTCAACTTCGGAGGGAGCGCCGATGAGGTTCTAGCGCTGGGCCGAGCGGGACGAATTGCCATCTTCGTATGCCTCCCCATCATTGAGGAGACTGAAAGAGTCCTGCTCCGCAAGTTTGGATGGTCCCGAGGCAGGATCCGCGAGGCTAGTGCTGTTATTCGCACCTTCACCCGCCTCGTACACCCACACGTTAGACTCGAAGTCGTCAAAGAAGACGAACCGGACAATCGAGTTCTCGAGTGTGCGCTCGAGGCAGAAGCCCACGTGGTGGTCACCGGCGATGCCCACTTGCGAAGACTCGGGGAGTTCCAAGGGATGGCCATTCTGAGCCCGGCAGAGTTTCTTCGGTCGTGGCCCCGGTAGGGTGACTGTAGATGGATCGGTGAATCCACGCCAGACTTGGGATTTGGTCCCGCAAGGGGTGGGGGTTCGAGTCCCCCCTTTCGCACCATCCGCCAGGGGACAGGGAACAGGGAACAGGGAACGGAAACGACCCTCAAAGAACCGTGGCCCAAGCCATTTACCGGGCCGACGGGGAGCGCGAGGCGCGACAGGCCTTCGAAACTTTCCGACTGCACTGGCAAGCCGTCAACCCCACCATGGTAAGGAAGCTGGGCGAGGACTTGCCGGAACTGCTGGCGTTCTTCTACTTCCCCCGGTACCTGTGGCGCCAGCTGCGCACCACCAACATCATTGAAAGGTGCTTCGTGAAAGTGCGGCGGCGCACCCGACCCATGGTCTGCTTCGTCAATGCCGCCAGCGTCGACCGCATCATTTTCTCGATCTTCAACCGCTTCAACGAACAATGGTGGAACCGCACCTTCCGCCTTTTTACAGAAACGGCTTGACATCGGCGAACTGAAATATCTCTTGACACGGCAGCCAAAGTGTGCTAGGCTATAGTTTGTCGATTTCTCAGGGTTGACTGTACCGGGTAGAGGTTAGGGTGCATCCGCCGAAGGCACCAGTGAGACGCAGGGTTTGGTTGGGGAGGTTGCCGCGCTCGGGCGACTCCGACAGCAGGTGTTTTAGACCGCACAAGAGCATTTTCCTTTACCCTTAAAAAAACGAACCTGATTAGTCCTTTAGAATCAATAGAATCATACCTCATGTAAGAAAACAAAGCTGATAAGTCTTTTAGAATCAATAAATGTTGCGAATTTAGGCAAAGCTGATTAGTGGTTTGTTTTCAGTAACTTATCAGGATGGGTGGCGCAGAACATGACGATTCTAGCCCGCTGAAGTCACACCCCACGCCCCAACTGCTCCGTTCGAGCAAGATTGTCGGGGGCGACGTTCCGGGGACCGAACCCGGGCTCCTGACTTGCCCCCGACAACCTCAGTCTGGGCCGAACACACTTCCCGTGGAGCGGAGCCATCACGGCGAGCGGCGAGCCTCGGTCTAGCCCAGCGCGCCACGGTCGCGAGTCTCCGGGACGCCCAGAGCCAGCATACCTGCCACGAGGAACGCCAGTCCGCTGATCCAAAAAGCTGAACTCAGACTGCGGTGGGCAGCCACGGCTCCCAGAACCCATGGCGCCGCGGCGCTCAAAGCGCGGCCGAAGTTGTAGGTCAACCCCATGGCCGAGGCGCGGAAGGAAGTAGGAAAGAGCTCGGCCGTGATGATGCCGAATCCCGTGAAGTGCCCCGTGCCGAAGAAGGCCACGAGCGGCCCCAGCACGAGCAGCGCAGCGGCAGACTCGGCGCGCGCGTAGAGCGGCACGAGCGCGGCCGCCAGCAGGAGAAATCCCACGTAGGTTCTCTTCCGACCCCAGGCGTCGCTGAGAATCCCAAAGCTGACGTAACCCAGCCACATGCCCACCTGCATGACGATGATCCACGCTGAAGACGCGGCCAGCGTCAGGCCGCGTCCGCCCTCTGTGGCGGGCAGGGCGAGGTAGGGCGGGATCCAGGTGAAGAGTCCCCACCATCCAAACAGTGCCGCGCTGTTCATCAGGAGCGTGAGGAGGATCATCTTGCCATGGCTCTTGGCCGCAGACCTGAAACGCCCGCGCCAGCCATCCGTCTTGCCAATGTTGGCGGCGGCTTGCTGGACCCAGCGTGGTGATTCCTGAACCCCGCTACGGATCCAGAGAGTCAGCAGGGCGGGGACGATGCCTACGAAGAAGACCGCGCGCCATCCCCAGCGGGGAAGAACCAGGGCTGTGACTACGGCCGCCAGCGCGTAGCCGATGGCGAAGCCGCTCTGCATCAACCCCAGGGCTTTCCCGCGATGCTCCGGTCTCCAGGTTTCGGCGACCAGCGCGGCGCCGGTGGCCCACTCGCCACCCATGCCGAGTCCGAGGAGAAAGCGAAAGACCGCCAAGTCCAGAACACCTCGCGAGAACCCGCAGGCGGCGGTGAAGACCGAATACACCATGATGCTGGCCATCAAGGCGACACGCCGTCCAACGCGGTCGGCCAGGATGCCGAACACGATTCCGCCGACTGCCGAGGAGATCAGGGTGACGGAGGCGAGCAGCCCGGCTTGCGCGGTCGAAAGATGCAACTCGCGCAGCAACTCGGCGATGACCATGGCGTAGAGCGTTACGTCCATGCCATCGAGCATCCAGCCCAACGTGCTCGCGAGCAGCGCGCGTCGCTCAGCCGGTGAGGCGCTCAGCAGAAAACGCATTCGAGTTCCGGAAGCCGCTCCCCAGTCGGAGATCCACGGTCGCGGTTATGGGAGCAGCGCCGGCACGGAGTATAACCCAGGAGAAGCGTTCGGCAGGCCCGGCGAACGTTTCGCCAGGACGCGAATTAGCGGTTGTCTCCTCACAGGGTTTGTGGTATGGAATAGCCCGCTTCTTGGATTGGTTTCTGGGTCGCCGTTTGCTTGGCTAGGGGATGCGAGTGAAAGCGGCTTAATTCAGCCTAAGGACCGGGCGGTCAAGCGCTCGATCTCTACGGAGGAGGACGGATTATGGCATTTTGCGCAAAGTGTGGGGCAGCACTTAGTGAGGGAGTGGGATTCTGTGGTTCGTGCGGCACGCCGGTTGGCGCGGCCACCGGAGGTCCGCCGGCACCGGCCGCCCCTGCACCGACGGCGGGAGGGGGTTTGGAATCAAACGTGGCGGGGGCACTGGCGTATGTCACCATCATCCCCGCGATTATCTTCCTGGTCGTCGAACCCTACAACAAAGACCGTTTTGTCAGATTCCATGCTTTCCAGTCCATATTCTTCAATATCGCGTGGCTGGTCCTGATCGTTGGCATGATGATCGTGGGCTTTGTTCTCGCGTTCATCCCGGTGGTCGGATGGATCATCGACGTGCTATTGTGGCTGGCCATTGGCCTCGGAGGGTTCTGTCTGTGGCTGTACCTGCTCTACAAGGCATATAGCAACGAGAAATTCATGCTGCCGGTCATCGGCAAGATGGCAGAGCAGCAGGCTGCCAAGTAGGGGTCACAGACAGTAGGGCACGACGCATCGGGCGTATGGTATACCTGGGTGGAGAGCGGCAGGCCTGTGCCTGCCGCCTTCTGTTGTGGAGCCTGACCGATCACGGGCACCGGGGCGGCTTTCCTCTTGACAATTCTCGACCGGCAGCGCAATTTAGCACGTTCCGAATCTGGCGACGTGCTGGCGCAGGGGTTTTGTTCGCTTTGCTCTATTGTCCCTTATGAATGTCCGCGTCTGTTTTCATGACCAGTGTTTTGACGGGGCGTGCTCGGCGGCCGTCTTTACGCGCTTCTACAAGGAGTGCGTCAGTCCCCAGGCCGACGTGCACTACCGCGGCTTGGTGCATCGCGCCGGCCAACTCTTCGACGATGACATCTTCGACAGCGAAGAAAATGCGATCGTCGATTTCAAGTACTCCAGCAGCGACCGGCTGACCTGGTGGTTTGATCATCACCAGAGCGCCTTCCTCACCGAAGCCGACGCTGAGCATTTCCGGCGGAACGCCAGCGGCAAGAAATTCTACGGACCGGATTTCCGCTCCTGCACCAAGTTCATTGCGCACATCGGCGCCACGAAGTTCGGCTTCAAGTGCCCCGACCTGGACGAACTGGTGCGCTGGGCGGACTTGATTGACGGCGCGCAGTACCCGGATCCGCAGACCGCCGTGGAGATGCGCGACGCGGCCACGCAGATCACCCTGGTCATCGAAGGGACGCGGGCCAAAGGCTTCGTGGCCGGACTCATCCCCGAGCTGGTCTCCAAACCCCTGCCCGAAATCGCCGCTCTGCCGCACATTCGCCAGGCGTTCGAGCGGCTTTACAGCCAGCACTTGCAGACCATGGAGGTGATCCGGGCGCGGGCCGAGCTGCATGACGGCGTGATTTTTTTCGACATGGCCGACCAGGATGCCGACGGTTTCAACAAGTTCATTCCCTACTACCTGTTTCCCGCCGCCGTGTACAGCGTGGCCCTGAGCCGCTCGTACGAGCGGACGAAGATCGCGGTGGGAAGTAACCCCTGGAACCCCACGCCCAAAGGCGCGAATCTGGCCAGCATCTGCGAGCGGTTTGGTGGCGGCGGGCACGCCAAGGTGGCGGCTATCTCCCTGCCGCCGGCCGATCTGGAACGCGCGCGGGAGGTCGCGCGGCAAATCGTCGCCGAGTTACAGGCCAGCCTGAAATAAGGACTGCGCGTCTTCCTTGGACGGACGGCGAAGCTGCATCTGTCGGTTGCCGGGCTGGCGGGACCACTTGCCTGATGCATGCCTGGTTCATGGGGCGTGGCGGCCGCGAGGCGCTTGCCACGGCTTTGGGGCTATGATACAAAGGGTCGTTGCTGCAATCATTCCAGAGCCGCCCGTTCTTGCCGAAGATGAGTGCCGAGGTAATCTGTCGGAGACGGCCGAGCTTGAACCCTCCGATGCAGAGGAGGGGGCTCCACACTCAGGCAGACCAGTGACGCGCGCGGCGGATTACCGGCACGGGTAAGCGGGATCGGGGAAAGTGATAACTGTGGGTAAAGCGAGCGGGGCGGAAATGGACGCTATCCAGGTCAACGTTTTTGGCATGTCGGACATGGGGCGTGTCCGCAAGAACAACGAAGACAGTTTTGTGGTCTGCAATCTCACCACCGGCGAAGCCAGCCTGACACCTGCTCTCCGCGATCATCGCCTGGGGGCACGCGGCACGCTATTCCTGGTGGCTGACGGCATGGGAGGAGAGGCGTCCGGGGAAGTGGCCAGCCAGATCTGCGCCACCACGGTTCCCAAGCGCCTCTACGACAATCTCAAATCGCTGGGTACCGTCAGTGAGACGAACTTCGTGCTTCTCCTCCGAGAAGCCATCGAGTATGCCAACCAGATCATTTATCAGAAAGCACAGACCGATCTGCTCTTCCGCGGCATGGGGACCACGACCACGGCGGGTGTCTTGTTTGGTCCGCATCTATTTGTCGCGCAGGTGGGCGATTCACGGGCCTATGTGATTCGGGGCCAGCAGATGGTGCAGCTGACTCGGGATCAGACCTACCTGAACTATTTGGCGGAGATCGGGGCGGAGTTGCCAGAGGAGCCCGAGAAAGACAGCCGCAAGAGTATCCTGACGCAGGCGGTGGGGAGTAGCGAGACGGTCGATGTGAAGGTGACCTACACCAAGATGCGTCAAGGCGACTGCGTCCTGCTGTGCAGCGACGGTCTCTACAACATGGTGAAGATGCCCGACACGTTGAGCGTTCTGCAGGCAAAGGATGCGCTGCCTGCCAAGTGCAAGGCGCTCATTCAGAAAGCCAATGAGCATGGCGGCACGGACAACATCACGTTGATCCTGGCGGAGCTTTCAGGCCCCGGGCTTCCTCAGGCAGACACGACAGCCGGGGTGGAATTTCAGGAGTTTCGGGAAGAGGATTTCAAGACGGGTGCGTAATCGGCGGGTCGGTGCGGGCGCTCCTGTCTGCCAGCCACGAAGTGCGCCTTTGCCGGACACCCCGTGCGGGGGATACACGGGGCGGTCGCGGCCAGCCCGGGACGTTCTCGCCCCTGACGGACTTCAGAAGTGCCTACGGAGTGGGGCACCATGAGATGCCCTGGGTGTGGCGAAATCAACGAAGCGGGCTTCCGCTTCTGCCGGAATTGTGGCCAGATACTGCCTGAAGCAGAAGCCACTGGTTCCATTCCTTCCTCTGGGCGGCCTCCCGCCCCCGAGTTCGCTGCGACAAAAGCGGTCGCGGCACCGCCTGAGGTCCCTCCCACTTACAGACTGATGGCTACCAGCGGACTCCTGGCCGGCCGCACTTTTACCGTCGGCCCTAAGGGACTGCTCATTGGCCGGGATCCGGCCACCTGCCAGGTAGTCGTGGCCGATGACGAAGTCTCCCGTACCCACGCCTGGGTTGGGTTCAACGAGGAAGGCGAGGTAATCGTCCGCGATCGCCATTCTGCGAATGGAACGTACGTCAACAAAGTGCGCATTCAGGAACGCGTGGTGCGGCCCACCGATGAGTTATGTGTAGGCGCGGAGCGCCGTCACCTGTTTCGCATCGAGCGGGTGGGTGTGCAGTTGCCCGCTGCCGCCATGAAGACGGACTTTGCTGCCGTACCTCCGGCTGGCCGCAAGGCAGGGGGAACTTCCATCCTGCCGTCGGCGGAAATGGCGCCGGTTCAGCCTGAAGGGAAGGTGGAGACCGGGACGGTGGCGATCAAGCTGACCGACCTGATGGCCCGCCCGCACCTGGAACTGATCGTTGACAAGTATGCGGTGAAGACCCTGGAGGTTCCCGACGCGGGGCTGAAGGTGGGCCGCGACGCCGACCGCTGCCAATTCGTGATGGACCATCCCTCGGTCTCGTCCGTCCACGCCGAGATTGGGCTCCGAGAGGGCAAGATCTTCCTGACCGACCGCTCGACCAACGGCACTTTCCTTAACGGCGCGCGCGTCCAGACGGTTCAGCTCCACGACGGTGACTACATCACCTTTGGCCGGTATGCTGGGAAGTCGCTGATCTTCCGCACGGGCCTTGAGCCGGAACTCAAGCTGGAGACGGTGGACCTCAGCAAGGACCGGATCACCATTGGGCGCGATCCCTCGAGCGACGTCTACGTAAACCATCCCGTCGTTTCCAAGAAGCATGCGGAAATCGTCAAGCAGGAGGGCAAGTTCTTCATCGTTGACCTCGGGTCCGCGAATGGAACCTTCGTCAACGGGATTAAGGTCAAGCGCCACCAACTCCACGAACTGGACCGGATTGTGGTCGGCCCCTCCGAGCTGCGCTTCTCGGGCGCCAGCCTCTCTCACGCGCCGGAGACCCGGGTGGTACGTCTGGATGTGCAGGGGGTCAACTTCGAGGTCACGGACCGCACCACCGGCCAGCGGAAGCTCCTGCTGGATGATATCTCCCTGGCAGTGAAACCTCGGGAACTGATCGGGCTCCTGGGTCCCAGCGGGGCGGGCAAGTCCACCCTGATGAATGCGTTGAACGGCTTTGTGAAGCCGACCAGGGGAAGCGTGCTTTACAACGGCGCGGACCTTTATCAAAACCTGGACAGCTTGAAGTCCACGATCGGGTTTGTCCCGCAGGAAGACATCATGCACAGGCAGCTCAGCGTGCGCCGTTGCCTCTACTATGCCGCGAAGCTGCGGCTGCCCGAAGACCTTTCAGATGAGGAAATCCACCGACGCGTCGAGGAGATGCTCGACATCCTCAAGATCGATCCGGAGCGTTGGGACAATCCTGTGGCCACCCTGAGCGGCGGCCAGCGCAAACGCGTGAGCATCGGGGTCGAGTTGCTCCCCAAGCCCGGAGTCCTGTTCCTGGATGAGCCTACCGCGGGCCTCGACCCCCGCACCGAAACCTTGATGATGATGTTGTTCCGGCAACTGGCCAACCAGGGCTCAACTATCGTCATTACTACGCACCTGCTGGCGTCTTTTGGGGTGCTCGACAAGGTGCTCGTCCTGGTTCAGGGTCGCCTGGCTTTCTACGGGCCTGGCACGAAATTCCTGGACTACTTCAAGGCGGCAGTGCCCGCCGATGTCTACGACGACCTGACCGACAACAACACCGTTCCCTACGCCCTGGACCTCAAGAAACGCTTCGCCGAGTCGTCACTCCACAAGGACCAGGTGGCTGAGCCCACGAAGGCTGCCCCGCCCACCGCCCCGCCAGCCGCCGCGGCTCCCAAGGGCACTGCCCAAGAGAGGGGTTTCAGCCTCCACCAGTTCAAGGTTCTGGCGCGGCGGAACTGGGAATTGAAGTTCGGCGATCGCGGGCAGACCCTGCTGCTGTTCTCGCAGGCGCCGTTGGTGGCCCTGCTCGTGGCCTTGATGGCCAGCGGACCGAACCAGATCCAGACCATCTTCATGGCTATGTTTGCGGCTCTGTGGTTCGGCTGCTCGAATGCCGTCCGCGAGATTGTCGATGAACAAACCATCTACAAGCGCGAGCGGCAGACAGGCCTGAAGATACCGTCCTATGTCTTCTCGAAGCTCTCCGTGTTGGCCTTTGTCGCCTTAGTGCAGTGTGTCTCAGTGGTGGTCATCCTGCTTTTCGTCAAGCGGGCGTTGGCCTTGAGCCCGGGAGAGATCCTGGGCGGCATCGGCATCATGTTTCTCGTGGCCGTGAACGGGACATTGATCGGGCTGGTGATCTCCAGCGTGGTGAGTACGCCGGAAAAAGCCCTCACCCTGTTCCCCCTGGTGCTCATCCCGGAATTGCTGCTTTCGGGAATCTTCCTGCCGGTCCACAAGATTCAGACCCTCATTCCCATCACCGTGGAACAGCTTTTTGAGGGGAAGATGTTTGCGCAGCCGGAGGCCAAGGCTAAGGCCCGACAAATGATGAATCCGCCCGCGGCCCCCTCCGTGCCCGCTGCCGGCGCGCCGGAGTCTGCCGAAGCCACCGCCCGGCAAGGCGACGCCGCCCACCAGGTTGTCGGTGCCCTGGCCCCTTCCCCCGAGGTGCAGAAGGCTTTTCACAAGTACACGCCGCAGCCGGATGCGGGCATGCCGACCTTCGTCCGCTGGCTGTCCATGCTGGCGGTTTCGCGCTGGGGTATGGAGGCGCTTTCCGATCTGTGTCTGCACGGCCGGCATTCGACGCAGGACTACGCCTACAAGATCATCAATACCGTGTACATTTCGTTGCATCCTGACGATGTCGAGAAGCTGGAAAGGGGTCTGGAAGCTCCAGCCGAGGCTTATGCTGCCGCGGGGACTTTTCCGCTGCCCTCGGATTTCTGGAAGGACAAGGGGCCCTACATGGGTGTTCTGGCGGTTCAGTTACTCGCGATGACCCTGGCGGTCCTGATACTGATGAAGCGCAAAGACGTGTCGTAGCCTCTGGAGTGGAACAACGAAGGAGCCCTCATGGACACTGGATATTCTACGGTTCGCAACCTGCTCTTCGTGCTGCTGGCGCTGGTGGTTTTGGCCATCCTGTCCAACTTCTATGTGGCCTCGCAGCTCGACAGGAACAGCCAGGAACTGGCCAGCCTGCGGGTGCTCCTTCAGAAGCAGTTGATGGGGAGCGCCCTGACGCAGGCGGAGGAACTTCAGAAGCGGATGGAGGCGCTGAACCAGACTGCGGCGGGGATTGACGTCAAGATGAAGCAGGCCCAGGAAGAAATGGACGCGAAGCTCAAGAAGGCTCAGGACGATTTCGTGGCCCGCCTGAACGTTGAACTGCCCCGGATGATGGACAACTACATCAAACAGCGGGCGCCGCTGGTGCAGAAGCAATTGATACAAAAAGGGATTCCTGTTCCCCAGTAGCAAGCCCATTTTTCTACTGGTGACCACCGTCGGTGACCAGCCTGCCATTCTGGGCCATCCTCTCGAAAGCCCGTTGAATCGTGTCCTCGGCAGGGTGAAGGTACCTCTCTGTGATTGAAACGCGGCTGTGACCAGCGATCGTGGCGAGCGTGAACGCGTCTGTGCCAAGCCGGGCTAAATTGGTCAATGCCGTGTGCCGCAGAACGTAAGGCGGAAAGGCTCTGACCTTCGAGGCCTCTAACGCCTTGGTGTGCCGGAAATGGGCGGTTCCCTCTTCCAAATGACCAAACTGCGAACCGGTAGGGAACACCCAACCCTCGGTGGGGCGGCCTTGTGCTTCGTGCCGTGCTTTCAGCACGTCATAAACCCTCGGTACCATCGGCAGGATGCGCCGGGCGTTCTTGGTTTTGCCCGATAGAATCTGAATCATCCCACCTTGACCGTTTAGTTGGACATTCTCCCAACGCAGGGTAGACAACTCGCCGGGCCTTGCGCCTGTGCCCAACATAGTCGCGGCCACGTCGCCCCACGGCTGGCGGCACGCTGCCAGATACCGCTCAACCTCGTCATCTGTTAGCACGCGCTCTCGGCGGGGAGTGGAGCAGGCGGAAAAAGCAGGCGAACCCGACGGCCTTTTGTGCTTTCGCTAGAGAATTTCGCCAAACCCTTGAGTCCTACTTCGCAATTTCGGTTCGATTCATCCTTGAGCAAAACATGGTCCTCTGCTAGGCTGACACGGATACAACTTATTCATCGTTGACTGTGACTTTGCATTCATTGATACCTGATCCGCCAGCACTCCTTCCCCTGGAACCCGAGGAATTGGCAGGGGTGGTTTTGCAGTATCTAAACTCTTTGGAGGAGCGGGCTCAGGCACTGAACCGTCACAACTTCAGTTTGCCCCATACAGTCGCCGAGTATCCTCGGGAACATCACATGCAGCTCAGCAGCGCTTGGATAGAAGCTTGGGTCTGGTTGGAACGGGAAGGCCTAATCGCTCCCAACCCTGAGCAGGGGCAGGACTGGGTCTTTGTGACCAGGAGAGGACGGCTATTGAAGACCCCCTCAGAGGTCGAGGCCTATCGAAAAGCAAACCTCCTCCCCAAGCATCTTCTTCATCCCGCAATCGCCCCAAAGGTATATTCCGCATTCCTACGCGATGCATATGATACCGCCGCGTTCCAGGCCTTGCGGGAGGTCGAAGTCAGTGTGCGGGAAGGGGCAAAACTTACGGCTGATGACCTCGGAGTCACACTGATTGACAAAGCATTCCACAAGAACAAGGGGCCACTTACAGACATGAGCGTCCCTGAGAGTGAGCGCGAGGCGATGAGACTGCTTTTTCGCGGCGCCATCGGAGTTTACAAAAACCCTTCGAGCCATCGCAACGTGCCCCTGACAGACCCTGCAGCTGCGATTGAGATCATCATGCTCGCCAGCCACCTGCTCAGAATTGTTGAATCTCGTCGCGAGGAGCCCCACCCAGAAAAAGACGCACAAGCACAATGCTACCCTGCAAGATAAGGAGCGGGAAATGAAACGACGGGAATTCATCCAGATGGTGGCGGCTGCTGCGCCGTTCTTAGGCAACGTAGAGGTTAAGGGCGCACCGGGCACAACCACCTTCGAACAATTTCTGAGGGAGAGCGTGGTCTCAAGGGAAGTGATTGACAGGTTTTTGCGCGGCCCCAGTTGGGCGCAGTTTGACCCCGAACTGGGCTACGTTCTGGGGAGTTATCTGCCGTCTGACGGGATCGATGGCAGCGCGACTATCTCCACCGTCCAGGCCGGCGGTGCCCGCACCTCCTTCATGTATGCCGGCAGGAAATGCCGCATCAACACATATGGTGACAGCTTCACGCAATGCAACCAAGTGAGCGACGGCGAGACCTGGCAGGAGTATCTGGCGGGTCACTTGGGCGAGCCCATCAGGAACTTTGGGATGGGCGGGTTTGGGGTCTATCAGGCATACCGCAGGATGCTGAGGGAAGAGCGGACCGATCACGGGGCGGAGTACCTCATTCTCTATATCTGGGGCGACGATCACATCCGGAGTCTGCTGCGCTGCCGGCACGCCATCACTTACAAAGTCTGGGACCACCAGGGCGGTAGGATGTTCCACGGCAATTTCTGGCCGCATGTAGAGATGGATCTCGAAACCGGGCGGTTTATTGAGAAGGAGAATCTGCTGGCGACGACCTCTGCACTGTATCGCATGACGGACCCGCAATTCATGGTGGACCATCTCCAAGACGACTTGGCGCTGCAACTCTACGCATTCAAGTTGGGGTACACCCGGGAATTGGACCAGGGGCGGACCAGCAAGCTGGCGGCCCTGTTGAACTATCCCCTGGATTGGAGTCAAGGATCGGCCCGCGATCAACAGGTGGGTGAACTTCTCGACAGGTACTCGCTACGAGCCACGCAATTCATCCTGGAAAAGGCCCGGGAATTTTCCGGGAAGAACCACAAGAAGCTGCTGGTTTTTCTCTTTGACCCCTATCGCGCCATGACCGAAATGCAGCAAGGTGGTACGCGATACGACCAGGAGGTCATCGCTTACCTGGCCAAAGAGAAGTTCGATTACTTTGACATGAACGAGGTCCATCTGCGGGATTTCAAGAAGTACAGCATTCCTTTCGAGGAATACCTAAAACTGTACTTCATTGGGCACTACAACCCGCGAGGCAATCACTTCTTCGCGTATTCGGTCAAAGATACGGTGGTGAAATGGCTCAGCCCAAAACCGATCTCGTACCGGAAGCCCAACCCGGATTCCATCGACTTCAAGGGCTATCTGGAACGCCATCATTGATGGAGGAGATCCGTGAGCTGAAAGTTTGGTTCGCCAAATCGCCGTCGGAACCTGACGTGATTGCCATGTGAGTGACGCTGAATTGCTGGTGTCTCACCACAATCCGCCGAGACGATCATTCTGGTCCAACGCGAGCAGGCCACAATCAAGGAATAGAGCGCAGAACGACACCCAACACGGCCCGCCGAACCGGGCCCGGCGCAGGGGGGAGGGCAGTTTTGGATCGCCCTCGCACGGCCAACCCAATGGCGCACGCGCGCTCGAAGCGCGAAATTGCACAAAAATGGTGCAGGTGTAGCAGTTTTCCCGTCTGTATAGCTAACCCCCCTATCGCGTTGAC
>JBEKCQ010000100.1:0-13445 GCA_050014795.1 Terriglobia bacterium
CGTAGAGGCGCGAGTAGCTCTTCAGAGCGTCGTCGAACCGCATCAAGCGCTCTTCCAGGTTGGCCTGCGCCGTCAGCAAGTCCGTGCGGTCGGGCCGGACGGTGCGCGCTCTCACGTACGAGGCGATCGCCCCGTCATAGTCCTCGAAGTAAGTCTGAATCCGTGCCAGGACCATGGGCCAGCGGAAGTCCTTGGGCGAATCTGCGGTGGCCTTGGTGTAGTAATCGAGCAGTTGTTTGCGCTGGCCATGGTGGTCCGCAAAGGCCGCGGCCTCCTGAGTCAGCCCTTCGTCTTCCGGGTACTTGTTAAGGATCTCGATGTACTGGTCCACAGCCCCCGCGAAATCTTTCAATCGGGCGAGCGCCGGAATCAGGCCCCGGCGAAGCGCCGCGATGCGTGCCGTCTTCTCATCCGCGGGTAGGTTGGCGACGCGGAAAGCCTGGATTTGGGCGACGTAAAAGTCGCGCAGAGATTTATCATCGCCTTCACGAGCGTAGGTGTCCGCCATCGCCGCCAGATATTCGGCGTTGTAGGGCTGATTCTGGAGCAGGGGAGTAATCAATTCGCGGGCGCGCGCGTATTCCTTGACATCGGTCGCTTTGCGCGCCGCCTCGAACGCGAACTGCTCGCCGAGGGCGGGGTAGGCGGACTTAGCCGCCTTCAGCAGAGTGTCGATGGCAGAGTCCCACATTTTGTTCCGCCAGTAGAAATCGACGGCGGAACGCACCACGCCGAGAAGCAGCGGGTTCTCGCCATAGAGGCTCTCCATCAGTGTGCGAGCTTGCTCCATCTGATTCTTCGACTCATAGAAGCGAGCCAGTTCCAGGCGAAGCTGCAGTTTCTCCACCGGATCGGTCATGAGAGCGATTTGGCGCTCGAGGGTGAGGATGCGGACGTTGTCAAAGCCTTGCCGTTCTGCGACCGGCTGGATCTCCGCAAGAAGCTCAAGCGAAGAGGTGTTCTGTGCCAAATGGGTGAGAAAGCTTTCGAGATCGGCGCGGCGCTTGAGCGCCCCCAGCACGGCAATACGCAGGGAGGCAGCATTCCAATCCAGGTTGGCGCTGCTCGCAGCCTTTTCGGTTGCTTGGTCGATGCCGCCACGCAAGCTCGAGCGCTTGGCCAATTGCAGCAGGCGGGTGCGGGCGGCGGAATCTTCCGCGGAAGCCAGCGCACCCTTCAGATATTCACCGACCGCGCGCGGGTAGTCCCGCTGGCCTTCGTAAACGGCTCCCGCCTCGTAGGCGAACAGGGCGGGGTCCGAGAATTTCTTGCGCGCGTCATTGATCACTCGCAACGTGTCGCCGAACAGGAAGTAGTCCCAGAAAACCGTCGCCGATTGCAGGTGCGCGTCGGGGTTGCCGGGCTCAAGTTCCGGCACGCGGTTCCAATAGGGCCGTGCCTTGGCGAACATCTCGCGGTCGGCGTAGATATCGCCGATGCGGATGGGAATGTCGCGATCCCCCGGGCTGGACTTCGACAGGGTGTTTTCAATACCCGCTGCGACCTCCGTGTATTGAGGATTGAAGGGCGCCAGCGAGCGGAAGACGGAGGAGGCGCGCCGGCCCATGTCCTGGTCCGCTGGATAGACCTCCGCGAGTGCCTTGATCACTGGCGCGGCGGATTCAAAGTGCGAGCGCCACAGCTCCCCTTCGGCGATGAACTGTGCGGCGGCGGGGTTGGCCTGGCTAAGCTCGTTCCATTTCCCAGCACCGGCCTGGGGATTCGCGGTGCGCACCGCCTGAAGCTCCGAATCGAGGCGACCGCTACTGGATAGATAAGCAAAGTACGCCGAGCGCAGGTTGTCGTCATAAAACCAATACTGTCGCATCAGGGCTTCCCAGGCCTGGTGGTTGTACGTGGGCGAAGTGTGAAAAGCGGTCAGCAGATTCCTTACGAACGCGAGATTGTGAGGAAACCGCTGGCGAGCATAAAGGTTCAACTGCACATACATCTGCGGGACGACCGTCCCGCTCCACATGACCGATTGGAAGTATCCCTGAAGCTCCGTGCCGGAAAAGATCTGGATCACCTGTCGGGTCAGTGCTTCGAATTGCTGGTGCCTTTGGCGGCGCAAATACCAGCGGGCCAGTTTCTGGTACCAGGACCGATCGGGGAATTGCTGGATGGCCTTCTTGAAAACGGCTTCTATACGCTCGTCCATGCGGTTCTGTTCGAGGAAGGCAGCCAGCCGCTCGTAGAGGCCGGGATCGTTGGGATTGTGATCCATCTCGCGCCGAAAAAGCTCAAGCACCTCGAGCGGTCTCCGCAGGGCGACCAGGCGCGAAATGTACCGTTCGAGCACTTGGGAGTATTCCGGTGAACGCGGCTGACCTGCCGGCCTCTGTGCTGCCCGAACCCGGGCCTCAGCGAAACGGCGGTGAACGGGCCGGCGAACCGGTCGTTCTGCTCCACCCGTGCCGCCCTCCGCAACGGCGGTCTCGCTTGTCGCCTCCGGTCCTTCTTCAGGCACAGCTTCTTCGCCTTCTGTTTGCGCCGGCGGTGGGGACTGTTGGGTCAGGGAGGTATCCGCGCGGGCGCCCTCACCGAGCGGGACGTGATCGGCTAGCGCGGCCAGCTCATTCAGAAGCTGGTCGTAGAGCGCGAGTTCTTCCTTCACCCGGTTTTTGCGGGCAAAAGAATCGGCCATCAACATGGCCACGTGAACGCGCCGGCTTGCCCTCGGGAAGGAATCAAGGAACTGGCGGCCCTCGCGCAGGACGGCGTCATCGGCCGCGTAGACGGCATACACATCCAGCAACCGGGCGTGGAGTTCGCTGCACTCTCCCGACTTCGGGAAGCGTTTGTCAAACAGCGCAATTAGGTCCGCGGCCCGCGCGCGATGGAAATATGCGACGGCCGTTGCCTCCGCCTGCGAGTATTGGAAGGCGGGCGACTGGGAGTTGAGCAGCAGGGAAACGATGCCGTTCAGGAAACCGGGGTAAGGATCCATGGCGCCGATGTCGCGGAGGAAAGAAATGGAGTTACTGCCGAAGCGAATCGGCTGCTCGGGGGCGGCCAGGAGAAGATTCGCAATTCCTGCCAAGGCCTTTTCCTGAAGCGCCGGCTCCACGCCCGGCAGGCTATAGAGCGCGTGATAGCCGCGCGCGGCGTCGTTATACGCGTGGATGCCATCAAAAAGGCGGGAGAGCGTCCAGAGCTGGTCGCCTTTCCAGGGGGTCTTCGTCTTCTCCATGCGCAGCCGATAGTCCACCAGCGCACGTTGCGCCTCGCCGAGATTACCTTGCTGCTGGTAGTAATAAAACAGGCGCGCCGCGGCGCTCGCGTCCGTGGGATTCGCGCTCGCGGCAGCGCGGGCGCGACTGAGGAATTCGCGCAAACGGTGGGTTTCCTTCAGCAGGTTGAAATAGTCCTGGATAAGTTCGGGCGGCCAGAGCGGCTGAAAACCACGGTCGTAGAGGGCCAGCGCCTCGTCCGTGGACCCGCGCTTATAAGCCAGCGTGGCGCGGGCCTCGATGGGAAACACCTTGTCGCGTGGAAACGCCTTCTCGTACCGGCTGATGAGCCGCTCGGCCTCCGAGAGTTTCTTCGCTGCGAGAAGGAAATTGAAGAACCGGGAATAGGTCGCAGCCTCCTTCGCGTAGCGAGCGATCCAGGCGTTATATTGCTCCATGGAAAGCGTGTCGGGCAGAGCCTGAAGGCGAATCACCTGGAAGATGCGCTCAAACATTTGCCAAGCCCACTGCTGATTGGGAGGCAGCAGCTTGTCCGCCGGCGAGGAAGGTGCCTGCGCAGCGGCGGCCAGCGCCTTGATCTCGTCAAGCGGACGCAGGCGCCGGTGATAGAAGTCCGCAAGCTGCTGTTGGCCATCGACCTTGTCAGAGGCGAGTTGGGCATACTTCTGCCAGTCTGCCTCTGCGGCGGTGAAATCCAATTGCGCTTCGTCGGCGCGAGCGCGCATCGGGAAAAGCTCGGAGTCATTGGGGGTTTTCGAGACGAGCTCGTTCAAGGCGTTGCGGGACTCGGCCGGCAGGCGGCGAACGGTCACGGGACCGCCAGGCAGCGAAACGGTGCGGAAGAAGACCATCTCGAAGCGTCCGCTCCCCTCGAGGTTCTGTAGCCATTCGACAAGGTTGCCACGCGCAGCCAGGCCGGCGATGAACAGGCCGGCGACCGGGAGGGCCATCAGAATTCGGGGGCGGAGGCTACGGTAGGACTTCAATGGTCACCTCCTGGCTGCCGATGTTGTGGGCAATGTCTTCCGCCGTCACCGTCAGGGTGTAGGGGCCGGCGGGGAGGTTCGCCGGGACGAGGAGATTGCCAATGTTGGCGCCTGCGTCCTGGTTCCAGGTCAGATAAGCGGGTTCAGCTCCATATATTCGCGCGACGACGGTGCGCGTCCAGGCCGATGCACTGACGCGTAAGGGAATGGACTCGCCGGGCCGGAATTGTTTCCTGTTGAGGCGAACGCGCACCATCGGCGGCTGGGTCACAATAACGAAAGTCTTCGACTCGCGATACACGTGCCCTTCGCGGTCGCGCAGAATGAGGCGGACCGTGTAGGTCCCATCCGTCATGTCCTCAGGAGCGAGAAAGCGAGTCTGCCAGATGTCCTCGCCCTGTAGGTAACGCAATTGTTTGATCAAACCGAAGGGGAAGAGCGCGACGACCGAGGTGACAGAGGGGTCTGTCTTCACGCGAATGACCGGGTCGCCGGGACGAATGACGCGCGGGCGCAGCAGGGCGCGCGGTGCCGCCAGAAAGGAAGTGTAGGGCGTGACGAACTTGTACTTGCGGGCGAGGCGGATGATTTCATCCACGGAAGCGCGGTCCTCGCCCTCGCGCTCGATCTTAGCCAGCAGCGCATCGATGCGAGCCTTGGCCCAAGTGCGCGGCAGGTCCGGGTGTTCCAGGTTTTCCTTGGGGAGCGGCACGCTCGAATGCATTTTCACGGCAGCGCCTGCGCGGGTGGCGCGGACGTCAAATTGCGCGGAAGGTAACGGCTTCTTGTATTGGCCGACCCAGGCGGTGACAGAGCCGGGGAAGACCGTGTCATCGAGCGGATAAACAAGGTCGAAGTTTGCCGCCGGCGTCGTGGTGAGCTTGAGTTGCGAGAGGGGATTGCGCCCGATCTTGCTGAGGAAAGCGTTCAGCTTGAAATCAATCGGCTCCGTTGAACGGACCCATTCCATCAGGCCGCGGTTCTGGGCGAACAGGCGGAGGAGAATCTGGTTCGCGTCATCACCTACGCCGAAGACGTATGTTCGGGGGCGCGAAGCCTCGGGTAGGGATTTCCACCTCCGGGAATACCAGGTGGCCAGGCGGCTGGTGCTGATCGGGCCGCGCGTGGCGTCGCCATCGCTCAACAGGACGATATAAATCTTGCCCGTAGCGCTGCCAGCCTGCGTGAGCGCGGCATCCAGCGCTTGTTGAAGATTTGTTCCGCCGCGCAATCCACTTGCCCGCACAAATTGGAGAGCGCGCTCCACCGCAGGCTTGTCCGCAATCACGGGCTGCTTTTCAAACCAGTTCAGCTCCGTGTTGAAGAGCAGAAGATTGAAACGGTCGGCGGGCCGCAGTGAGCGGAGCAGCGTTTCCATGGCCCGGTAGCTGTGCTCGAGCTTTTCCCACTGCATGGAGAGTGAAGTGTCGAACAGGACCAGAATGGTTCGCGGTGCCGCGGCGGAAGCTGCGCCTCCCGCGGGGGGCGTATTACCGTGAGGCGCAATCAATGCCGAAGCCTCGAAAAAGCCCCGCTCGATGACATTAGGCGGAGGAGGCGCGGTGTCCGCAGCATCGGGCTGTTGAGGGCGCGGGTTGCGGTAGGTCAGGACTTCGAGTGAGTCGGCCTTGGCCTCGTCGAAAGCGTACCGGACGGCAAAGTCTTCCTTGAAGAGAACATTGTTGGCTTCGAGCGTGGCCTTTACTACATTGGGTCCACGCTCCGTGATTTTCAGCGGGAAGGTCTGGCCCATGACCTGGAAATCCCGGAGGGTGTGCTGGGAATGCAGCTCAAAGTTGATGCTGAGGTGGCCGGCCGTTTGCGCTTGGTAAGCGTCGGGGTGCAAAGGTACGGCCAAGTACGACTCCAGGTTGTCAACCGGAAGGGCCTCGTGATACTCGATCTCGACGCGCCTCGTACTGAAAGCCGGGATCGGAACGATGTGCGCACTGAACACCGCGCTGCGCCGCGCCTCTTCCGCACCTCGTTCTCCCATCTGCAATAGGCCGGGATCGATCGCCTGCCATTTCAGAGCGTTATAAATCTCCTCGGCGCGCTTCCGCTCCAGGATAACGCCGGGAATGCGCGTTACGCCGTCCCACACGGCAAAGTCGGAGATCGCTGCGTGGCTGGGCAAGGCAAAAATGTAATTGCCTTCCAGGACGCGCCCGGCGTGGCTGCCATAAATCTGCTGGATGAAAACACGCGCATCGCCGTTGTCGATGTAGACGGTTATGCGCATCTCCTCCAGCGATAAGATTGAAGGGTCTGGCCGTTCCTGCCCGCTGGGAATGATGACGCCGGCATCGGCAAAACCCCGAGAGGCGGTAGATAGGAGAACAATGGGGAGCAGTAAGCGCCAGATTTGCTTCATAGGTTACTCAGGCTCTGCTCCGGAATCCGGATCAAGCCGTTGTCCGTGCCGATGTACAGGTAGCCGTTGTGGACCGCGAGGGCCGTGACGTTGGGTGAGGGCAAGCCAACGACTACATCGCTCCAACGTCCCAGCGAGCGGTCGTAAACGTACAATCCTCTTTCCAGCGTCCCGGCGTAAACGCGCTGGCCAGTGGCGAGCATGGCGTTGGGATTCACCACGAACGATTCGGTGGCATCGGAGAACCTCTGGCAACGTCCTGTGGCGTCGAGGCGGAAAATCCCGCCGCCATAGCTGCCTACAAACCACTCGTCGCCGACGCGCGCCAGCGCGGTAATCCAGTTGGCTTTCAGGCCGGAGTTCGCCACGGTGTAATTCATGCGTACCTGGCCTTGATCGAGAAGTGAAAGGCCGCCGAGCGTTCCCACTAGCAGTCGCGTCCCCTCAGCGCCCAGCGTGTAGACGTGATTATTCACAAGGCCATGAAACGCGTAAATGCTGCGTGCGCCGCTAGGGGTGAGGAAAGTGATCCCAGCGGGTGTGGCCAAGGTCATGCCGCCGGGTGTCAGTGCGACATCCGTCACGTGATCGGCAATCAGCCCCTCGCCGCGTCCCATGACTTCGCGTTGGTGAAGGGCACCGTCAAACACCACCAAGCCGTTGGCCGTGGCTACGTGCGTGGTGCCGTGCTGTGTGTCGTGAACGATGCGGTTGACGCAGAAGACATGCTCGTCCTCCATGTGAGTGGCCCGCTCGCCGGCGGTCCCAAGTACATCAAGGCCGCGGTCGAAGTAGCCAACCCAGAGACGGCCGGAGGAGTCGAATTCGAGCGCGGAGACATCCCGATCCGCCAGCAGGGGATCTGCGCGTTCGATGACGGGTTGCCACGCGCCGCCGCGCGGATTGAAGGAGCAAAAGCCGTTCTCCGTCAGGGCGAAAAGGTTGCCTTCGGCGGATAGCAGGCGCACGACTCGGCCAGAGATTTCCTGGCCGCTCGGGCGCAGGCCGGACTTCAAACTTGCCGTGAGCGGGACCTCCACGATGCCTTCGTCGAGCGTGCCAACAACGAGCGTATCGCCATCAACCAGCAGGGAATTGGCGAAGAAACCTGAGGCCAGCGCGCGCGCGAACTTGCCGTCCCGGAATTCCGCCACGCCAACAGGGGTGCCCACAAAGGTCCGGTCGCCGTCGATGGCCAGCGAGAGAACGCGCGGGTCAGGCAGCCCGTCGGCCTCCGCGAAGCGGTCGGCCTGGCCGGCGTGCCAATGGATGACGCCGTCGCTGAGCGTGCCAACCCAGATGCTGGAGTCGTTCCCCGCGAGCGCCGTTACGTGAAATTTCGCAAGCTGGGGATGGAACTCCGTAAGGTGTTTGCCGTCGTAAACCAAGACGCCGCTCTTCTCTGTGCCCAGCAAAACTCGGCCGGTGGGCAGAGGCAGCACGGCGGTGAGTTGGCGGAGCGGGCGGGCCTCCGGAAGGATCTGCCGGGAACTCTTCTCGCTGAACGCCAGGACGCCCCCGCCTGCCGTGGCCACGAAAAGTTCTGGCTCCGAGGCGTCTGCGGCGCGGCCGATGGACATGCTCACGAGCGGCGCAGCGGGCAGCTCCAGGCCGGCTCGGTAGCGGACCATCAGCTTCCCCTCCGGAGAGTACGCCATCAGCCCTAAGGGGCCGCATACGTATAGCCGGCCGGCGAAAAAGGCCGCGTCATTGAAAACCGCAGGGGAATTAATCCACTCGACACCTGAAGGCACCGCGTGGTCCAGGCGCGACACCGTGAATTTCAGGTTTTCCTCTGCGGCTACTTCCTCTGAGGCGCGGTGGAGGGCCCGCGACGCCTTCCAGATGGCGATTCCAGCAAACACCAGAACGATTGAGAGGGTAAGAGCTACAGCCAGTGGCGACTTTGCCTTGCGGAGTCGCATACCCAGTATAAATCACAATATTGAATCGAATGCAACCGGGAAGGCAGCGATTAACGCGGCTAGGAAAACAGGGGTGAAGAGATGGTTTGAGGGACCTCTCGAGGATTTGTGACTAGGAGGCAGGGGTTCCGCAGCCACAACGAGGCAGTCGGCACGACTGCAGCCGTGCGTGGTGTCCCTCGCCAAGATTGGGTGATGTAAGAGATTTTGTGGACCTTTGAAGAGGCGGGTGTTTCCTTTTAGCGGGTTGGGAATTCCTGACGAGAGGAGAACACCCTCATGAACGCGAAGACGCATTCACAGGCGGAAAGCCTCGAGGATAGACTTGGTAGGGTCGGGAACTGGCGCGGTAGGTCGGAGATGCCCCCGAGCCCCCGTTTCCAGCTCCTCTTTCCAAATACGGCAAAAGGACTTGACAGCCGACGGTGTTGCATGTATACATGGAACGGACTATATGGTAACTGAACCTCGGCGAATTCCGAAAAGCAAGATGCTGTGGCAGGTCATCATTGATCGAGAACTCCAGCGCGCCTTCAGAGTCCAGTGCGCGAAGGAAGGCGTGTCCATGAGCAAGAAAGCTTCCGAACTCATAGCAAGGTGCTTGAAAGAGACGAGGACAGCCGCGTACGCGGGGCGCATGAGGCGTACGAGCCGGAACGTAGGTTGAGTTGATTAAGCGGGAAGCTGAAGAGTTGATGGCTCAACAGCTTCCCTAAGCAAGCCGAGCCGATGACGTAGGCATCAGCTCAACCTGCCTTTCCACTTTGTATCACATTTCCTCCCGGCTCCCCAAGCCGGGAAGAAAGGCAGGCCCCACATGACAGGGCATTCCGGCCGTCCCAGGTTTCTTTCCAGCCTTTCTCTCATCCAGTCTGATTCCGAGAAGGAATTAACCCTCGCTCGCGGGCCGCTAGGTCAGCGGCTGGCGGATTTGGTTTCGCAGCATGGTCTCAAGGCTGTGAAAACTGCCGAGCAGCGCCTGCGGTTGATTGCCCGCCTCCATCAGATCCGCCCGAAAACTCAACCCGCAGGTAATCTCTGGATTCCTTCAGAAGGGGTGCGTGCCCTGGCGCGGGAAGGTCAAACCAGTGTCTCGAGCCTTTACCGCTGGCGCAGCCGGTTCATCCGAGCAGGCAAGGCGGCCGAGGGTGATCCGTTGCTGGCGGTCTATCTGGGCTTTACTGCCCTCATTGACCGCAAGAAGGGAGCGGTCCTGTTTCCCTCGACTGATGGCCGTATCCGGGTCAATGAGCGCCTGCGATTGCTGATTCAGGGTCTCTATTCCTGCCGGACTCGGCCCTCCGGCTCGAAGGTCTGGAAACGCCTCCTGGCCCAGTGCATCGCCTGCCGACAGGCAGCCATGGTTCCCGTCTATCAGGGTTTTCAGGGCCTTTACAGGGTCCATCGTTGTCCCAGGTGCGGGCTGGAGCTTTCCTACTCGACCGTCCTGAGAATCATCCGGGAGATCCCGCCTTCGGTCAGAACGTTGGGCCGGGAAGGGAAGCGAGCCTTCCGGGAGCAGTATGGGGTCTATATCCCTCGCACCTACCAGAACCTGCGGAATCGGGAGATCTTCTGCGGTGACCACCATGAGTTCGACCTGTTCGTCTATTCGTCCTCCGGCAAGCTGTTCCGCCCCTGGATCTCAGCCTGGCTGGATCTGAAGACGGAAGTCCTGCCGGGGTGGTTTATCTCTGCGCGGCCCAACTCGGAAACCATTGCCTTGGCCTACCGTCATGCCGTGCTGCCCAAGCGGGACAAGATTATGGGGCTGTCGGAATCGGTCTATGTGGATAACGGTCGGGACTACCGGTCACGGTACCTGGAAGGAAGCTCCCGGCCTTGGCGGATGGACCTGGGAACGACGGAACTCTTTGCCCGAGCACACGGCATCCAGGTTTTCGGCGAAGAAGCCATGGAAGGGGTGTGGAGAGGGTTGGGCGTTCAAACCTTGCACACCCTGCCGGCTAACCCTCAGGCTAAGCCCATTGAGAGGTTCTTTGGGACGGTGGAGAGGGACTTGATCCAGGAACTCCCCGGCTGGTGTGGGAATAGCCCTGAGACAAGGCCCACGGACATCTTGAAACCCCTCCTCAAGCAGCACGAGGCGTGGCTGGAAGGGAAGCGAGACGAGACGCCGTTCCTGCACATTGCAGAGTTTGCGCTGAAGTTCGAGGCCTGGCTCCATGACCGGTATCTGAGGACTCCCCACACCAGGTTGGGCTGTATGCCCTTGGAGGCTTACGAGCGGGACTATGGCCGTCCGGTGGTCCCTTCAGAGCGTGCCCTGGACATTCTGCTGATGCGGGCTGAGAGGAGACTGGTCCGAAGGAATGGGATTGAGATGTTCGAGCGGGGGAGGTGGTACTGGGCAGAAGAACTGGCGGGGCGGGAAGGGACGTATGTAGAAGTCCGCTGGGACCCGCGGGAATTGGGAAGAATCCTGGTCTATACGGACCAGGGGTTTCTGTGTGAGGCCAAGAACCAAGAGCTCCTAGGGTTCCACGCGACCCTTGACCAATTTCAGGCCTACAAGCGGATGCAGCGGGTACAGCGGGAAGTCGTGATGGCCCACCTGGCGCTGATGCACATGGCGGCGAACGATATCAGCCTGCTGGAATTGGCCACGAAGTCGGAAGAAGTGCCTCCGTTCACCCGCAAGCGGCTGAAAGGGCACCTCGAGGAACTGGCAGCGCAGAGCCCCATTTCGACTACCTTCGCGCTCGCCAGGAGCTCCTCCCTCAGTAAGCCGATCTTCACCTCGCGCGCCCAGAAGGAGGCTTGGGAGAGGCAGCAGGGATGGGCTGTCACGGGAGAGAACCGGTAAGCGGAGAGGGTCCGATGCCGTTGCGAGAACAGACCCGGGAATACATGAAGGCCCGGCAGCTGAGCCGGCAGCAGATGGCGGAGCTCATCGACGTCCGGTGTTATAGCTTGGCGAAGTATCTCGAGAACTTCCCTGGCTGTAGCAAGGCATCGGTGGAGGCGGCGCTCAGGGCCTACTTTTTGAAGCTGGAAAGAGTCGAGGCACGAGCCCGGAGGCCGGAGTTTATTCCGACCCTGACGGCGAACCTGATCCTGGAAAAGCTTCGGGAAGCCGATGAGCGACAAGCGCTAACCCTGCTGTATGGGCCGCCGGGCGTTGGGAAGACGTTTGCCATTGCGGAGTTCGTGGATCGCGTCGAGAAGCCGGACAATCCTGCAAAGCCCGAGGTACTGCTGGTGACGGCCCACTCCGCCTCGACGCCGAAATCGCTCCTGGCGGCGTTGTGCCTGCAGGGGGGAATCCCCCATCAGGCGACGGCTTCCACGCTGGCCGAGAGCCTGGTGCGGAAGCTCCGGACGGGCCACTACCTGATCATCGTGGATGAGGCCAACCACCTGAATATCGAGGCGATGGAACTATTGAGATATGTCTGCGATTTGGGGCGTCCTGGAGTAGTTCTGGTTGGAACCTTGCGGCTCTACGAGATCTTCACGGATGGTAGCAGACCAGCAGGAGAGCTGGAACAACTCTGGAGCCGAGTGGGAATCTGCGAGCTGCTGCCGGGGCTGACGGAATACGAGGCCCGGCAGGTCATTCAGAAGACCCTGGGCCGGATTCCTGAAACCACTACAAAGCAGATCCTGAAACAGACGGGGAATTCGATCCGGCGGCTCGCCAGGCTGCTCGAGCACTTGGCGGAGCTGAAGGAACTCAACGGTGACCGGGACCTTGCGGATTTGATACCGGTAGCTGGGGAGAGCTTACTGGCGCCAGCACGCTCACGTGCCTCACGGGATTCCCGACCCACGGTTTAGGAAACATTTTGAAGCCAAATTTGCAACTTGTTGATTGGAAGGCAGAAAGCCCTGCAACCCCTTTTAGGTCAGCGAGTTTCCGAGTTGTGGCGAGATGATTTGAGTTGCACCAAAATTGGTGCAAATGCACGCGGGGTCCCCACAAAAGTCCCCACAGTTCGGAACACCCTTCGATTCATGTTAGGACAAGATCTCTGCCTGACCGAAGTACCAAGCGAGCGTCAAATACATGCGGTAGGCCGATGTTGGATGGTAGTCTCTGGTCGGTTTCTTCAACTCTTCCTTTACGTCGACAATCACATCTAGATAGTCCCACGAGGTAAGTTCATAGTCGGCCCTTAGCCTGCCCGTCAGAGCTTCAGAAAGCTCGTCACTGGATAAGTTAATGCGGGCGATCCCGCAAACACTGATATTCAATATCTCTGGCTCTGCCTCAAGGAATGCGGACAAGATTCTTGCATTCGCCATAGAGTAGTCGCGCTCCATCTCAAGTCCCAACTCTTCGTGGAGTGCTCTTCGGACCCAGTTCGCAGTTACAGATTCTGGCCCGTCGAAGTCAGCAGGGGCTAGATTCTCTTCGAAGGAGCAGGACCAGGCATTTGGATAGTAGTAAAGGCGAGGGGAACGCCTAGCTATCAGAAGCTTATCATCCCTAGTGCAGACTACCATGTGGAGGCAAAGAGCATGGGGAAAGGTTGGGTTGTTCTTGCTTCGCAGGAAGTCGGCAGCTAGTTCCAACTGTCGCAACTTGTTCTCATCCGTCGCGGCGAGGTTGCCCATTCCGCGCTGACCAAGCTTCAAATCCTTGAAGTAAGTGACCACGCTATATTTCGTCTTCTTCGTCTTGACAATGCAAGGCGGTTCCTCAGTGGAAGAAAACGATATTTCATCGAGCATGAATTTGTCCCCGTCCTTGAATCTAAATCCCCTTTCCTCTTTTTTCTCCTCAAAATACCCAGAATACTCGCTTTCGTTTTGTATCTTGTATTCCTCTTGCTGTGCTAAGGCGGGACCAATCCTGAAATCGCCTACTCTCCATCCCCTGGGCTAACGACCAGATCATGAGCAGTAGTTCTTGAGGAAAAGGGGTAACACTCCCAAGCCGGGGTTCCTTGGAGGAACCGAAAGGAGTGTTACCTATGGAAGGTATAGACAGAGTTCAAGG
>JBEKCQ010000101.1:0-15329 GCA_050014795.1 Terriglobia bacterium
GATCACATCTCCATCGGACACGCCGTACTGACCTCCACTATTGCGCTGCAGTGAAGTCCAACTTCCCAGGGGTCCATTCCATCTCACTATTTGTGCGTAAGCATTCGAATCTTTGAGGCATCGGAAAAAGATTTCGTATCCTGTCGAGCGGTGAGCCGCTAGGGAACTTCGCAGGCGCAATTCCACTTCCTGACCTTCGGCTGGGTTCGGTTTTGGACAATAGACGGTGGCTTGAGCTTCCTGATCGTTGCTCCACGTTCCCTTCAATAGGGCCGTGGGATCTTTATAGGGCGGTTTGGAGGGGCTGTAATTGCCATGAGCATAACCCGATTCCGTTGCAACGTCGATCCAATCGAGTCCGTCGGTACCGCCGTTGATCCAGACACCGCCCTCGGGAATCGGATTTTCTGTGAGAGCGAAAGTCGTCGTATAATAATTTCTAGGCGTACTCTGTCCTGAAAATCAAAGAGCAGAAGAAATACGACCCAAGGAAGTCTAGCCATTACGGAATCCCTCTCAAATTTTGAGGTGCCGCCCGCAGCGGCCCCAGGCCCGGGCCGACGGTTCTTCTTCGCTAGGCGCGGGGGAGGCGAAACCAGAAGCGCGCGCCGCCGCCGGGGCGCGACTCACACCCGATGCTTCCCCCCCATCTTTCCACCGTAATCTTGCAGAAGTAGAGTCCCAGCCCCGCCTTGCCGCCGCGGTCTCCCTTTCCTTTGGCAAAGAGCGCAAAAAGCCGCGTGGCGGTTTCATCATCCGGGAGGCCGGGCCCTTGATCGTCAACAAAGCCGCGCAAAAAGCGGTCCTCATCGACCACGCCCAGCGTGACCTTGGTGCCGGCAGGACTGTGGCGGAGCGCATTCTCGACCAGGTTCCCATAGATGCGCAAAAGGCGTGATTCCTCTCCGACGACCCGCCAGTTGCGGGACAGGTCGAGCGCTGGATCCAATTCGATCTGGGCGTAGCGCTCCGCGAAGGCGCTCCAGAAAGCCTCCACCGTCTTCTGCGCACAACGCGCGATGTCCGGAGCCTTGCTGGGATCGCGGTCGAAGGCCTGCTGCGCGGCCAGCTCTGCCGAGAACGCTTCCAGGATGCCGCGAATCATGACCTCCTGCTTTTGCGACTGGCGCTCGGCGATCTCCACCACTTCCTTCATGTCCGCCGGCAGTTCCGTCAGAGCCAGCAAGGCGAAGCATCCTCGCATGGCCGTCAGGGGCTGGGAAAGGTCATGAATGATGCAGTGGAGCAGGATTTCCTTCTTCTGGATCTCGCGCTGCAGGCGCTCGTGTTCCAGGAGCGAATCGCGAGCCGTTTGCAGCGTCTGGTGGCGCTCGTCGTACTGACGCTGGGGATTCTGGATGAACAGGATCCGCTTGCCGGTGAGCCAGAGCGCGCAGGCTTCCAGGGCGAACTCCCGCCCGCTGTCCCCCCTCTCGATCCACGTGCCGGACTCCGCGTGGCCTGGCGCTTGCGAGTTCCAGAACTCCTCCGCATCCACCAGGAAGTTCTCGAGAAACGGAAACCGCTCCGCGAGCCGGACCGTGCGCTCGGCCGCGGCTTTCTCGCCCAGGATTTCTCTGTACCATTCCCCCGGCTCGCCGACCAGGCGAAGGACCCCGTCTCCCAGGTACTCGAAGACCGCATACCCCTGCATCTGAAGAATTGCGGCGGAATGGGATTCGTCGGTCATGGGGCAGGGCAGGCGAGCCAGCTACGTGCTCAGCATAGCCCTCGCCAGGGTTTCGAAGGCCAGCTCGACGCCTTCGCCGGTCTTGGCGCTGGTGCGGATAACGCTCCAGCCGCGGCTGGCTAGCTCGTTCTCCTTCTCAGGTTCGATTTCCCACTGGTCCGTAAGATCGCACTTGTTCAACACCACAACGAAACGGACCGGCCCCAGAGCCTTCTCGGCCTGCTCCTGTATGGCCATGACTTTGTCCACCGTCGCCCGCCGGGTCCCGTCGGCCACCAGCAGGTAGCCGGAAGCGCCGCGCAGGTAAGACATGCGGAGGCTCTGAAACTGGTCTTCGCCATAGATATCCCACAGCATCAGGGTGAGATCCTGGCCGCTGACCTGGAAGACCTTCTTATCAATCTTCACGCCGACCGTAGTGAGGTAGGTATCCGAGAAGATGCTCTCCACGAACCGGCGCACCAGGCTCGTCTTGCCCACGGAGAAAGATCCGAGCATGCAGACTTTCTTGTGCAGCATCAGTCGGGGCTCCTCACCGTCCCCCGGCGCTTTCCGGGTCACACTGCGGTTCGACTGGCGATCGGCGTCGGTGTCTCCGGTTTCGACCGGCTCTGCCGCGCCCGCACCCCTGGCCCGCAGGAACTTGGCCTTGATTCCTGCCCGCGCGAGCTCGCGCCCGACTTGGCTTGCCCGCTGCTGGCTGAGATAGAAGTTCGTAGCTTCGGCTCCGGTGCTGTCGGCGTGCCCGATGACCTCGACGACCACATTCTCAGGAATCGTCGCGGCTCTCTGGAGCAACATCTCAATGGCCTTCGCGGCTTGCTCGAGACGGGCCTTCTGGTCTGCGGCAACCTCTGCACTCCCCGTAGCAAAGTAAACGGTCGCCGATTCCACGGCAGCCTTCTGGCGCGCCAGGCTGTCCGCGTCATCCAGGCCGCTTTCGTCGAGAGCTTTCACTCCGGCAATCAGGGGGGCGCGCGCTCGCATCATTCTCGCCCACCCGTGAGGAGATTCCCCGCTGGCGCGCAGCGTGCCATTTTCGAAGGAAAGCGTCACGCCTGCTGGCGGCTGCAAAATCTCTTGGGCCCGCTTCAGCACCAGGGGGTCATCCAGGGCGTAGAACACATGCCATCTGAACTCGGCGTGGTTGGGGTCCAGCTTGGATTTGTTGAGGAGGGTGCGGGGATCAACCGCCAGCGGGTCGCGCAGCCCCTGGATCCGGTATCGGCCGCCTTCTTTGCCAAACGAGGTGACCACGATGCCCGGCTGCTCGCGAAGGTCGTTTACGAAGCGGTTCCACTTGCGGTCTTCCCCGAGCGAAAACGCCTTCCACACCACCAGCAGGCCGAGCAGCAACGCCACCAGCACCAGGAAGTACGGCTTGGGCTTGGCTCGCGCTTCTTGCTTGTAGCGTGCCTCCAGGCACTGAGCCAACTCGTCGCGCAAAGCCTCGAAAGGCGCGGCGTTGCCCTCAAACTTGTCGAGGGCCAGGCCGAATCTCCGGTGCGCTTCCTCCAGCTTTTCTTTCATCGTGACCAGCAGAGCCTGCGGAGGATTTCCCCGGATCACAGCCGCGAGGATGGCTTGCGGCCCCTGCTCAACCCAGATCTGGAGTTCGTGAAACTGCAGCGTGTTGAGGGTTTCACGCTGCGTGGCATAGAAGGAGTCGCGCGCGAAGTCCTGAATCGCCGACAGCATCCCCGAGACCATGTCCGGATCCTGCATGGCAACTTCGGGGGCGACCACATGCTGGAGCAAGACGCCAGTCTTCTTGTGGATGAGGAAGATCTGCTCCACACGATAGACGAGACTACGCAGCAGCACCACTTCGGCGAACGACCGCCCCGTGCGCAGCGCTTCGATACGCCACTTGATGCCGCGGATGGACAGGCTGTGTTCCAGCGCCTCGTTGAACGCTTGCAGCATCGCGCGGATGGACTCGGCAATGGACTTGCGGATCGCCGGCCCCATGACCGGGAACAAAGCGTCTGCCAGGACCGTCGGGTCTTTGCGGACGGATTCTTTCAGCACCTCCTCCACCGACGGGGCAAGGGCGTCGCTAAGCGAATGCCCCCCGTCCTGCCCGCGCCGGAGCTCGATGGCTTCCGCCACCACGCCGCTCACGTCCTGGGCGCGCAACTCGGGGTTCTGGACCCTTTCGCGCAGGGTGGCAATCTGCTGCTGTTCTGAGCCGAGAAGGAGAGTGCGGAGTTCCTCGAAGGTTTTCTTTTCGTCCGGGCGGTCATCTCCCGCATCGGGTGGCAGGGTTGGCTGTGCCGGATGGTTCACCATCGTGAGGCCCGTTGTGCTCCGCCTGGTTGGGGACGGACTTTCACTCCGCTCTTGTGGGTGTACCCTCTACTTACTTCTCCTCGGGAAGCGCGAATTCTTTCTTCAGACGCATCGCCACCTCGGTAAACAAATCCGCGAGCGCCTTGCGGTCCGTCTTGTCCGATTGGAGGGTTTGTACTTCCCGGTCCAGCGTCGCGGAGATCGCGCGGTGCTTCTCCTCAATTTCCGAGGTGAGAGCCTTGGATTGCTCCAGGAGGCGCGTGCGCAATTCACCCGCTTCCTTGGCCATTTGATCATCGAGCTGGGCGAGCTTCTTGTCCAGCGCCTTCGAGGCGTCCCGCAGTTCGCGGGTGAGTTCCTTCAGCGCCTCAGTGCGTTCAGCCTTTTCGTTCTTCACGCGCTGTCCAAGTGATTCGACCTCCCGCTGGACAAAGGCTTCCAGCGCGTCAATCCGCTTCTTGAGTTCTTCGCGCAGGGCGTCAGCGTTCTTGGCGAGGCGTTCCTCCAGGCGCGAGAACCGCTTATCGTAGTCGCGCATCTGGGAGCCAAACAGGATGTCGCGAATCTTGTCAACGTTCGCGCCCTCGCGGACCTCGGTCTCGGCCGCGACACTCGTATCGGGATCTGCGGATGATGCCATTTTTCGTCCTCTCTTTTTTCCCCGGTCCTTGCGGGTTGGAGCGGGGGATCTAGGTCGCGCTTTTTTTCGCATGGTGAAAGGCTACTATGACGCTGGCACTCCCTGCAACTGTAGCGGCGGCGTCCTCGCCGTCGCCGCATTGCGACACTGAGACGGTGCCGCTACAGCCCCTCCGGCCCTCACAGGGTCAATTCGAGACTCTCCGCCGCGGCCATACATTCAAACGTCATCCCACGCTCCTGCATGTAGGCACGGCAGTCAGCCAGGATGCGGTCCATCGCGTCGTCGTCACGCATGGGATCGTGGTGGTAGAGGGCCAGCCGACGGGCCTGCGCAGCGTGAGCCGACCCCAACGCGTCCTTCCAGGTACTGTGCCCCCAGCCGCGCTTGCTGGAGTACTCCTCTTCTGTGTACTGCGCCTCTCGCACGTAAAGGTGGGCGCCGCGTGCGAACTCGTCGATTTCACGGTCGAGTTTGCGGTTGTGGTCGTTGTCTCCAGAAAGTCGGCAGTAGGGCTCGTGGTCGGTGATGTACACGACCGACTTGGCCCCAAAATCAATGCGGAAACCAATGGCTAGCCCCGGATGATTCAGGTAGACGTGCGAAACCTTCGCCTCGCCGATTTCGACCGGGCCTTCCAATTCGACGAATTGGAGCTCGCATTTCAAATCATTGAGATCGACAGGAAAGTAGCTGCCGTCCATCTGCCCGGTGAAAATCTTCTCCAGACTCTTGTCCGAACCGCGCAGACTGTAGATCGAGATGCGATTGCGAGGGATGTAGGCGGGCGTAAAGAAGGGAAATCCCTGGATGTGATCCCAGTGCGAGTGACCCACGAAAATGTGGACGTGCAGAGGGCGTCCCTGGAATTCCTGACTTAACGCCAGGCCGGCCTCGCGCACTCCGGTCCCACAGTCGAACAGCAGAACATGGTCGCCGCAGCGGACTTCGGTGCAGGCAGTGTTCCCTCCATAACGGAGAGTTGCCGCGCCCGGGGTGGCGATCGAACCTCGCGTCCCCCAGAATCTCACCTTCAATGGTGGCCCGGAGGAAGCCAGGGCCTTCTGGATGGTCCCGATCAGGGCTTCGAAATCGTACGGCTTGGTGAGGTAAGCGTCCGCGCCCAGTTCCTTGGCTTTCTTGATGTCCGGGGCATATGTCTTGGCCGAGCCCACGATAATGTAGGTGCCGCGCAGCTCGGGGTTGCTGCGAATTTCCTGGCAGACCGCGAAGCCGTGCTTCCGTGGCATCATCAGATCCAGTAGAGCGATCCGCGGCTTTTCCGCCCGAATGAGCTGTAATCCCGCCTCCCCGTCGGAGGCCGTGAGAACTTGAAAACCAGCCAGGCGGAGTCGCAGCTCCACCACGCGGCGAATGTCAGCGTCGTCATCCACCAGAACAATCTTCTCCATGAAGGCCCCCGCACGAAATCGCGGCTATTATCGTGCGCGCGCGTTCGCGTGTCTAGATATATGGTGTCCGCCGAATGGAGGGCTTGACTCTGTTCTCCCCAGTGTTTCTCTAGGTAACTCCCTCCACCGCGGGTGCGCATGCATCGCTGCGCGGCGAGGCGTGCGATCAGAAGAGAGACAGGGTCAAGTAGGAAGCTGGCGTCCCCGACGGGATTTGAACCCGTGTTACCGCCGTGAAAGGGCGGTGTCCTAGGCCGGGCTAGACGACGGGGACGGTGAAAGAAAAGTCAAGAGTTGAAAGTCAAAGGTCCAAAGAACAGTCGCTGCGAGCCAGCACCGGTTGCCGCCCCTCCGCCACGTTGACGGCAGCGGTCACAGGCTAACCCTTCGTCCATCGCGCGATTTTCCATCGTAGCAGCGAGACTGGAGAACTGTCAAACCCTCGTTGCGCGCGGGGCGGGGAAAACCATGTTCCCAGGTTTCTCACCGCGCTCGTGGCATTTCTGGCGATACAGTGACGCGTAACTCGCGGTGAGGTAGTCTTTTCGCCGGTAGCCAAGTTGGCTGGCAATTTGATCAATCCAGTCCTGCGGACCCTCCAGTTCCAGGTAGTTGCCGATGGGCGTCTCATCGCAAACCAAGAACGGGCCTGGGCTTTTCTGGCCCCGAACTCGCTGCGCATAAACGGTGCGATACTTCTCGTAGCGAAACGCCTCCCGCAACCCGAGGATTTCCAGGATCTCCCTCAGCAGGCAGCCATCCTCGATGCCCATCTCGATTTCCTTCCGGATCTTGTACCGGCGAGAGCGAAGTGGCGCTCCCTTGAAAGTCAAGGTCCACTGTTTGTCCGCCCGGCGCAAGCGGAGCAGGCAGCGAGCCTTCCACAGCCGCAAATCCGGGAAGTCAAACAGCGCGTTGCTTTCGAAGTGCCGAGACTGGACGGCCCGGAAGCCCAGTTCGCCCAGGCGACGTCGAAGCACTCTCGGGCGGCGAATTTCCAGTTTGATTTCGGTTTCGCGGTGGCGGCTCATGCCGGGCAGGGAACTGAACTCAGGATTCTCGTTCCACAATGAATTCCGGAAGCGAGCGCAAGGCGTCTTTGAACGGTGAATCCGGGAAGGTGTCGAGTGCATTTCTAGCCTCTTCCGCGAACTGGCTAGCCTTCTCGCGCGCGGCCTGCAAAGCCCCGTAGCGCTCGATAAGTTCCAGGATTTCAACAAACTGCACGGAATGGAAGCCTCTCTCCTCCAGGACGCGGGCGACCTTCTGCGCCTCGTCGGGTCGGCACCTCTGCAAGAGGTAAATGAGCGGCAGCGTCACCTTTCCTTCCCGCAGGTCGCTGCCGATGGGCTTCCCGAGTTTTTCTTCGGACGACGTGAAGTCGAGCAGGTCATCAACAAGCTGGAAGGCGAGGCCGAGGTTGATCCCGTATGCTCCCAGCTTCATTTCCACGTCGTCGCTCTTACGGCCGAGGATGGCCCCCAGTCGGAGCGAGGCCGAAAACAGGCACGCCGTCTTGCGGTACGAAAGCTCGAAGTACTCATCCTCGGTGAGGCCGAGTTTGCGGAGGAGGGTCAGTTGGAGCAGTTCGCCCTCCACCATCACCTGGGTCAACCCGATGAGCACGTCCAGGATCTTGAAGTTGCGCTCGGCGAGGGCGATGTTGAAGGCCTGCATGTATAGCCAATCACCGGCCAGGACGCTCATGTGATTGCCCCAGCGGGAGTTGGTGGACGGCCGGCCCCGCCGGGTATCCGCCTCATCGATCACGTCATCGTGGACCAGCGTGGCGGTGTGGATAAGTTCCACCACCGCGCCCAGGCGAACCGCCGAGGGCCCCTCGTAGTCGCACAGCTTGGAGGAGAGCAGAACCAGTGCTGGCCTCAACCGTTTACCGCCGCTCACCTGCAAGTACTGGCCGATCTCAGTGATGGCGGGCACGGCAGAGACACTTTGGTGGTTGAACTCCTCCTCCACCTTCTGGAGGTCCGCGCGAACCAGGTCAAATATTTCCTTGCCTGTCAGATACTTGACGGAAGCCAAGCGTCGACTCTCCACCGACTGGTCTCCACTCTAACCCCGACTGGATTCTTTGCCCAACCCGGAGGGCGATCCTCGGAACCTTTCATACTCCCACAAAAAACCATCGAAAGGAAGCGCGAAGTTGGCGGGCAACGACCACGCGGGCGTAGACGGAGGCGGGAGCACCATGCAGGTGCTCCCCTACGTCAGGCGAAAGAAGCCAGCGAAGTTATGAACGGCCTGCTCGCCCATCTCCTCTACAGTCAGACTGCGAAGGGCCGCCAGCGCCGCCGTGACTTCGCGCACGTACGCCGGCTCATTGCGCTTTCCGCGGTAGGGCACAGGTGCCAAGTAGGGACTATCCGTCTCGGCCAGCAGGCGGTGAAGGGGAATTTCTCGGGCTACCGCGCGCAACTGGTCGGCCTTTTTGAAAGTGAGGTTGCCGGCAAACGAAACAAGAAAGCCCCAACTCAGAAACTGGAAGGCGTCTTCGCGGGTACCCGAGAAGCAGTGAAGGATTCCCCCCAAGCCACTGGAGCGCCAATGGGTTTCAGTGATCTCCCGCAGGTCAGGCCAGGCGTCCCGGCAATGAATGACCACCGGCAACTTCACTTCGCGAGCGAGTTCTAACTGCCGGATCAGGACCTGCTTCTGGGTATCGCGCGGCGAGAGGTCGTAGTGGTAATCCAGGCCGATTTCTCCGATGGCCACGACTTTGGGATGGCAAGCCAAGGCGCGCATTTCATCGAGGTGCGTCTCGCGAAAGTGCTGGGCCTCGTGCGGATGGATTCCGACCGTGGCGTAAACCCCATCCTGTGGTTCCGCAATCGTCAGCGACGCGCCGAGTTTGTCGGGTCCGGTGCCTCCGCCGACCGCCAGCAGGTAGCGCAGGCCGGCCGCGCGGGCGCGCGCGATGACGGCGTCACGGTCCGCGTCAAACTCGGAATCGTCCAGGTGGGCGTGTGAGTCAACCAACATAAGTTTCTTGCCGCGGCCCCCTAGTGACCGTAGCGCAGCTCGCCGGCTTCAATCCGAATCGGCAAGAGGTTCTGCTTCGGGGGCAGTGGGCAGGTGGCAAAGGGAGTGAACGCGCACGGCGGATTGTAGGCCTTGTTGAAATCCAGAACGACTTGGCCGTTCTTCGGCATCTCGGTATTCAGAAATCGACCTGTGGGATACGTTTCCTTGCGGCTGGTCAGGTCTTTGAAGATGAAGAACAAGCTGCCGTCTTCCGCGACGGGATCAAGCCGGCACTCGCGGCCCTGCAACGTGAAAACGACGTAACCCGGACTCGCCTGCATTTCCGTGTCGCCGAGGATGTTGGGCACCGGAATCATTTTGGGCGGCGCGTAAGGCACAAAGCGCGCCCGCACCCGGTAGCGCTCCTTGACCGGAAAATACTTTAAGCCGGTGAATTCCTTGCGCCTGGCGGAGTTCTTGTCCTTCAGGCGAATCCCGTAGCGGTGGCCGCGCTGAATAACGAACATGGTGAGCTGGTTCAGTTGCAGCATATCGGGAGACCCGGAAGTGTCAGGTGCCATCCCCGCGCGGGTAGCGGGTTTCCCGTTGACCGTTACGCTCACTCCAGGCGCAGCCTGAAAAGTGGTGACTCCGCCGTGGAAATCGAACTCACCGATGTGGGCGGGCGCCGAGGCCGCGGGCAGAATGATGTCACTCGCCGGCGCGGTGCCGACACTGTTCTTACCTTCCTTCAACCAGAACAAGCCGGCGACCGTCAGCCACCCATCCTCGGACTTGAGGTTTGCTTCGCGTCTGTGCCGCCACTGCTCGATCTCAGCTTTGTAGGATTGTTCCGCGGGCGCCACCGCGAAAAGCAGGAATGCGGAAACAAGTAACCTGGATGTGAACATGGATGGGAGGAATGCTCCTGACAGTTGCACAAGCCACTGCCACGGACAACGGACCCTATTTCAGCCGGGCCCCGTTAGGCACGTCTTCTTTGAAGGTCACGAGGACGGGTCTGCCTTCCTCGCCGACCGTGGCGGCCACAATCATGCCGTTGGACTCCACGCCGCGCAGCTTGCGCGGTTGGAGGTTGGTCACCAGGACTACCTTCATGCCCACGAGTTGCTCGGGGGTGTAGTACTCGGCGATCCCGGCCACCACTTGCCGAACCTCCGTCCCGATGTCGACCATGAGCTTCGTGAGTTTCTTCGCCCCTGGCACGGCCTCCGCCGAAACAACCTCGCCCACACGCATGTCCACCTTGGCGAAATCCTCGATGGAGATTTTTTCGGGACTCGGAACTCGGGACTCGGGACTCGGGGTACGGGATTCCCCGGCGGACGGTGCCGCCTCGGGTGGTTTTCCTGACTCGGTTTGCACGGGTTTCAATGCCTCCTTCGGTTTGTCGCGTTCCAGGTCGGCCTCGGCAAGTTCGTGAAGCTTGGCTAGGGTTTTCTCTTTGTCGAGGCGTGGGAAGATGGGTTCGGGTTTACCAAGTCGAGTGCCCGCCTTGAGGCTTGTGGGGTCACCAGGGACCCCCCACGCCAGCCTGTGAAGTCTCTGTTCTTCAAGTTTGCTCTGCTGGCCCAGTTGCCGCCACAGTTTCTCGGTCGCGAGGGGCAAGATTGGGTGCGCCAGGACAGCAACGATACGCAGTGACTCAGCCGCGTTATAAAGTACTTCGCCGAGCTGTTCCCTTTTTGAGGGGTCGCCTGCCAACACCCAGGGTTGAGTCAAAACTAGGTACCGGTTTAGCTTGGCCACAAACTTCCAGACTTCGTCCACTCCTCGAGAAAAATCGTAGTTTTCAAAGCATCTCCGAAACTTATTGATCGTGTCGCCGGCTTCATTCCCAACGGGAAGATTGAAGCCTGCATCGACGTATGCCCGCGTCGGAGACGTCTGATCCGAGTCGATTGGCTTTGGCGGCTCAGGCACTTCGCCACGAAAGTATTGGTGAACCATAGTGATGGTACGATTGGCGAGATTCCCCAAGTCATTTGCCAAATCCGAGTTGTAGCGCTGAATCAAACCCTCATACGAGAAGCTCATGTCCTGCCCGAAGGGTGCTTCGCGGAGGAGGTAGTAGCGCAGAGCGTCGTTGCCGGGTGCGCCGAACGAGTCGAGTGCGTCCACGATCGGCTCGGGATAGACGACGTTGCCCTTCGACTTCGACATCTTATCCTGCTCGTAGTAAATCCAGCCGTGCGCGAAGACCGTCTTCGGCAGCGGCAGGCCGGCGGCCATCAAGAATGCCGGCCAATAAACAGCGTGGAAGCGCAGGATGTCCTTGCCGATCATGTGCACGACTTCCGTCGGCCCTTCTGCGCCCATCCAGTACTTTTGAAAATCCGGGCCGCCGTTTTCGCCCTGCGCGTAGTTCAGGCCGGTCAAGTAACCCGTCAGCGCGTCGTACCAGACATAGAAGACCTGCTCAGGGTCACCCGGCCAGGGAATGCCCCACTTGATGCGCTTGCGGCTGACGGAGATATCGCGCAGCCCGCTCTGGACAAAGCTCTTCACCTCGTTGAGCCGGTAGTCAGGTTTCACGAACTCCGGGTTATTCTTGTAGTGGTCGAGCAATCGCTGCTGAAAAGCTGAGAGCTTGAAGAAGTAATTCTCCTCGCTGATCAGCTCGGCGGGGCGGCCGCAGATATCGCAGTCCGCCGGCTCCGCCCCATCCGCAATATAGCGCTCGTCGGAGACGCAGTAGCGCCCCTGGTACCGGCCTTTGTAGATCACGCCCGGCTCGTTTTCTTGGGCGCGCTGCAAAAGGCGCTGGACCGAAGTCACGTGATCAGCCTGGTCGGTGTAGGCGAAATGCGTGTACTCAATCCCCAGCTTCTTCCACAGCTCAAGGAAAAGCTTTCGCTTCTCGGCAACGAATTGGCGCGGCGAGACGCCGGCCGCCACCGCGGCTCGCTCCAGTTTTTCGCCATGTTCATCCGTGCCGGTGAAAAAGGCCACGTCCTCGCCGCACATGCGCCGGTATCGCGCCAGCACGTCGCAGACGATGGTGGTGTACGCCGAGCCGACGTGCGGCCGGGCGTTGGGATAGTACAGAGGCGTGGTGAGGTAGAATTTCTTCATCGGTTCATCGGGCGATCGGTTCATCGGGCCAGCGGCCAATCGAATCACCTGCCGAATACTTGCCTAATTCTCGACGCTGATCATTCAGCAGATGGGTCGATGCGCCGATGGTTCGATGGGCCGATTAGTCTGTCTTCTTAGAGTACGCCACCTGCGCCGCGAGGATGACCTCCTTGAGTGGCACGGATTTCTCTCGCGCCAGGCGCTGGCAGTCTTCGTACTCTGGCGCGGCGTTCAACACCTTACCCTCGCGCTTGGCTACCTTGACGCGCACGGTTCCGAAGCGTGTCTCGACTTCCACCAGTTCGCGCTCCAGCACCTTACGGCGCGCCTCGTGGATGCGGAGGCCGATCGTGGTGGTCTGCTCAAAAAGAAGCTGCGCGAGAGTGTCGCTCGCTTCGGGCGCGCAGAGAATCGTCACCAGGAAGCCCGGCCGGTTCTTTTTCATCTGGAGGGCGCTGCACGTCACGTCCAGCGCACCCGCGGCCAGAGCCTGCTCGACGAAGTAGCCATAAAGCTGCGGGCTCATGTCGTCCAGATTGGCTTCGATGACGGAGACCAGCTCATCGCCCGCGGCGCCGGGCTGGGGTTTCGCTACCTCCACACTCTCCCCGACGAACAGCCGCGCGACGTTGGCGTGCGTGGGAAAATCCTGCTCGCCGGCGCCGTAGCCGATGCGCGCGACCTTCATGGCGGGCATCGGACCAAAACTGCTCGCCAGGGTCGAGACGATGGCGGCGCCCGTAGGCGTCACCAGTTCGCCCTCCACCCCCGAGGAATAGATGGGGATGTCCTTCAACAGCTCGGCGGTCGCGGGGGCGGGCACCGGCAACGACCCGTGCTCAGCTTCCACCCGACCTCCGCCGACGTTCAGGGGTGAACAAACCAGTTCCGCGACTTCCAGCAGCTCGAGACCGACGCAGGCGCCGACGATGTCGATGATGGCGTCCACAGCGCCCACCTCGTGAATATGGACTTCGCCGGGAGGCTGGTTGTGAAGCTTGCCTTCCACTTCCGCCAGACGGCGAAAGATTTTGAGTGCCTTTTCCTTCACGGTTTCCGCCAGCTCGGTTTTCCCGATCAACTCCTCGATGTCGGCCAGCTTGCGAGGCGGCTGTTGCCCTGGGATGCGGATGTCCACCCGCGCTCCCACCAGGTTGCCCCGCACGGCGCGCGTCAGCTTGAACTCGTAGAAGCCGAGCCGCATTTTCTTCAGTTCACCCAGCAGCCGGCGCGCGTCCAAGCCCGTATCGAGCAGCGCCGCCAGCAGCATGTCGCCACTGATGCCGGACGAGCCATCCAGATAAGCTTTTCTCATAAGAGCCTCGGCAAGAGTTCTCCCGCTGGGCCGAGCCAAACCCAGTCGGCCAGCGGATCTAGAGGCGTAGGCTCGGCATTGATGATCGCCCGCTTGGCCCCCGCCGCGCCTGAGTCGAATCGGTCACGGGGCCTCAAGGGTTCCACCCAGATGCCGCATCAGCCACCACGATACTATTCTGACGTGCGAAAGCTTGTCAATGCGATGGTCAATCCGAGCCGCGGAGGTTTTGGCGTAGTGGCCCCGCCGTGCGGGGCCGGCACGCCGCGGGGAGAAGAAAAAACTTGACATTCTGGGCTAGGTTTGTTATACTAGTAACTTAAGCTGGAATCCATGGCTCGGGGCTAGGCCGCGCCAGATACCAGGGGTCAATCGCCCCCTATATAGTCAAAAAAGCAAAGCCAGTATGTGGTGCAGAATGAGCGAGTTACAATTTTCCATAGCAAGGCAAAGCTAGTATGTTATTGAAAAATAAGGTAGGTGTTGAGAAATTAGGCAAAGCCAGTAGGTGTCCGTAAATCAATCACATACTAGCTTTGTTTTTTTGCAGTGCGGCGATATCGGCGCCGTAGAGACGTTCCGATGGAACGTCTCCAGACGCCCCACCGGGGCGTCTCTACGTCCGACAGCGGCGGCCTTCAGGCCGCCACTTGCCCGTCCCGCAGAGCGGGACGGCGTCTACGCATAAACGTAGCAATGAATCTTGAGGATCTTCGAAATCATCGCAAATTCTTCCACCCAGTTCCCGTAGCAGCCGTGGATGTGGTTCGAGTCGTAGGTGGCCAGGAACTCGTCGGCGGAGACTTTCAAGCGGGTGAAGGCATGGGGCCACTCTTTCGTCGTGGCCTCGGCCTTCGCCCAGTTCTTCTTTTCGTCGAACAGGATGAATTCGGCCGGCACGATGGCCATCTAGATAAGAGTCTCCAGGTCGTCGAGTACAAACGCAGTAACTGCGTTTCCGGGCTTTCGGGAGTACGCACGATAGCGCAGGTGCGCGATTATCTCAAGAGCCCGTGGAGTGGCGAGCTGGAGCCGCCTCTTTCCGGTTTACGGAGGTGGCATGGCTGGTGTAGTTTGATAGGGGTAGGAAAAGCCGCGGCCCGTCAGCCGACGGGCTGCGCTCCAAGGTCCGGGCCGGTAGCTCAAGCGGTAGAGCATTGCCCTTTTAAGGCAAGGGTTCTGGGTTCGAGTCCCAGCCGGCTCACCAATGGAATCGCCGAATTTTCACAGGCGCATCCAGCCGCTCCATCCATGCCCGATAGCTGTGATGATGCTTTCGTGTTAGAAATTAGAAGACGACACGGTTATACACCGTATGACCCTCAGCGAGCGGCCAACAAAGCCTAAGGAGGCCCATGCGCAGCGCGCAGAAAAATCTCCGAGACTTCCACGAAAAGTTCGGGCTGACCATCAACGACACGCCTACGATTCCTGGCGACGATGTGCTGCAATTCCGCATCAACCTCATCAACGAGGAAGCGGAAGAATTCGAACAAGCGGCCAAAGCGCGCAATCTCGTCGAGATGGCCGACGCGCTCGCGGACGTGATTTATGTCGCGCTGGGAGCCGCCGTCTCGCTGGGCATTGACCTGGAGCCGGTGTTTCGGGAAGTGCACCGCTCCAACATGACGAAGGTTTGGTCCGACGGTCAAGTGCGACGGCGGGAGGACGGCAAAGTCATCAAGCCGCCGACGTACAGCCCGGCCAACATTGCTCAGGAATTGGAGCGTCAAGCCAGGAAGGAAACGTAAAAGCCGCAGCAAGCTGACCTGACGCGCTCAGTTGGCAGTCAGCAGTTGCAGAGCTCAAATGTTGCCAGTCGCCGCGGAGAGCAGGCCAGTTCACTTAGGATTCTCCGGCGCGGCTGCAGGCGGGGGAGGGACAGTGGTCTTCCGCCGC
>JBEKCQ010000102.1:0-13159 GCA_050014795.1 Terriglobia bacterium
GTCTCCATCCGCGCTTACCTCGACGCTTCTTTCTGGACCCTCCTCAAGGACAATGTCAAGACCCGCGTCCTGGCCCGCAGCAACGGTCGCGCGAACCAGTGCTGACGAGTCTGTGCGAAAACGCTCTTGTAGCGGCGATATCCCCATCGCCGCTCCTGGATTTTCAGTAAGATCGGCGGTGAGACACCGCCGCTACAGGTTCCGAAGCGCAGTCTTCACACAGACTCTGAAGCCGTGCCCTTTCACGCAGAAACGGGCGCCACGTTGTCGCGTTGACTTGCCGCGGGAGGCCACCTAAGATGTTTGGCCCTGACTAATCTCGAATCGAATGAAGACCCACCGCAGACGAAATCGAGTCAAGCCCCAAGCGACGGAAGGGAGACGCGCGATGAAGAGAGCTGGAGTTATTCTGGGATGTCTATTGATGTTCGTGCTTATGGATACAGTTCTCGGGGCGGCGGAAATCCAGTACACGCCCGAGCAGGAATTTCTCTTCAACATCCTCAAGACCCGGCGCACGGTGAGGAAGTACAAGTCCACCGCGGTCCCGAAGGAACACATCCTGAAGATTCTGGATGCGGCGCGGATGGCCGCTACCGCCGGCAATCAGCAGCCCTGGAAATTCCTCGTCATCCAGGACCAGGAGAGGCTGACCCGGCCCCGCGAGGAGACGCTGGCGGGGGCGCTCCAGGCGATCGAGGAGAGGGAGAAAACCTCGAAGCAAAAGCTGGACGCGGCGAAAGAAAACGCCAGGAAATACTACGAGGGCATCCTGTCTGCCCCCGTGTACGTTGCCGTCCTGGTGGACACCAAAGCGACCTACCCGGACTTCATCCTCTACGACGGCACCCTGGCGGCAGGCAATCTAATGCTGGCGGCCAGAGCCCTGGGCTACGGCACGGCTTTCCTTACTTCCGCCATCCCGGAGGACAAGCTGCGCGCGTTTCTCAAGCTCCCGGACCAGTACAAGCTGATTTGCTTCACGCCCATCGGCGTGCCCGAGGAATGGCCGCCCACGCCGCCCAAGAAGCCGCTGGAAGAAGTGGTGGTGTTTGAATCATTCTAGAACTGGCGCCGCCGTCTCGGCGGCAAGATGCGATCAGGATGGCGGTGCACCGCGGGGAAGCAGCGAGGACACCGCCGGCACACCTACGATTGTCATGGTCCGGAGGTCCGACGTATGAATTCCAGTCGTGAGCAACGCGGTCCACGCCTGAGCGTGGAAGAGTTGCGTCAGGCCGCCGCGGAGATGCGCGCCATCAACCTTGTGGATATTTTCGCGGCCGGTTCGGGCCACCCCGGCGGGACGCTTTCGATCCTGGACATTGCCGCTGCCCTGTATCTGCGCGTGTTGAACCATGATCCTAAGGATCCCGCTTGGCCCGACCGTGACCGCGTCTTCTGGTCCACGGGTCACAAGGCGCCCGCGCTGTACGTGGCGCTCGGCAAAGCCGGCTATTTCCCGCTCGACGACACTGTGCTCCTGCGGCAGCTCGGTTCGCGATTCGAAGGTCATCCCAACTGGCTGAAACTTCCGGGCGTGGAAATTTCCAGCGGCTCGCTCGGCCAGGGCCTCGGCATTGCGGTGGGCGATGCCCTGGCGGGGAAGCTCCGCGCGAGTCCCTACCGCGTTTACTGCATCATGGGCGACGGCGAGCAGCAAGAAGGCAACATTTGGGAATCAGCCATGGCCGCGGGACACTACCACCTGGACAACCTCTGTGGCATCGTGGACAAGAACGATTTGCAGATTGATGGCTGGGTGCGGGAAGTGATGAACATCGACCCGCTGGCCGACAAATACAAAGCCTTCAACTGGAACGTGGTAGAAATCGATGGCCACAACATGGACCAGATTCTGGACGCCTTCGAGCGCGCTCGGGCGACCCAGGGGCAGCCGACGGTCATCATCGCACGCACCGTCAAAGGCAAAGGCGTTGCGTTCATGGAGAATCAGGCGGCCTGGCACGGGGTGGCGCCTAACCGCGAGCAGTTTGAGAAGGCCCTCGTGGACCTCGCCACACCTTCCGTGCCGCGGGAGCGGATTGACGGGCTGCTCGCGCGGGCTGCTGAAAACGCTCAGCAAGTGGCGCGCCAGGCGAAGGACGCCCTACCCAAATCCCGCCGCGACTATTGGTGGAACGCCGGGCCTACGATGAAAGTCGATATGGATCCCACGCGCATGGGTTTCGGGCGGGGATTGGAAATCGCGGGCGCCGACGAACGCGTGGTCACCATCCATGCCGATATTTCCGGCTCGATCCGCATCACGGACTTTGAGGCCAAGCACCCCGAGCGCAAGCCACGCGTCTTCAGCGTCGGCATCGCCGAGCAGAACATGATGGTGGTCGCCGCCGGCCTGGCCAAGGAGGGACTGATTCCGGTGACGGGCACTTACGGGGTGTTCGCCTCGGGCCGCTGCTGGGACCAGATTCGCACCACCATCTGCTACTCGAACGTCAACGTGAAAATCGCCGGGGCGCACGGCGGCATCTCCGTGGGGGCGGACGGCGCGACACATCAGGCGCTGGAAGAAATCTCGCTGATGAGTATCCTGCCGAATATGCACGTGGAGGTGCCCTGCGATTCCGTCGAGACGGAGCGAGCAACCATCCATTGCTTGCTGGAACTGGTGGGGCCAGCCTACCTGCGCTTCGCGCGCGAGGCTACGCCCGTGGTCACCACGAAAGAGACGCCCTACAAGTTCGGCGTGGCCAACGTCATTCGCTACCGCGGCGAAAGGCCCCGGTTCCTCGAGGCCTTCGAGACTTTCCTTTCCACCGACTACGCCGGGGAAGGCGAGACGGCATCCATCGTGGCCTGCGGGCCGATGGTGGCGGAGGCCATGCGCGCCGCGTCGCTGCTGAAGGAGGAGCACGGCATCGAAACGCGCGTGGTGAACGTGCACACGGTGAAACCGCTGGATGTCGCGGCGCTGGTCCAGGCCGCGGACGAAACCCATCTGGTCGTTACCGCGGAGGAGCATCAGGTGGGCGGATTCGGCAACATCGTTGCCGGAGCTGTCCTGCGTCACCGGCAGGATTTCGCGCGGCCGCTGCTTTTCGATATGGTGGGTGTCCAGGACCGGTTCGGCGTCTCGGGCAAGCCGTGGGAATTGATGCAGTCGTTTGGGCTGTGCGCCGAACACATCGCCGCGCGCGTCCTGCGGCTCAAGAGACCACTGTAGCGGCGGTGTCCTCACCGCCGTTTTCGCCGGCCGGCGCAGACCTTCTCAGGTCTGCGAGGAACGCTTCGGGTTGGGGACCGCAGATTGGAAGGGTCTGCGCCATCCACGAGGGGTTGTGTGGTATTCTGCCGCCGTCAGAAACGCCAAAAAGGAAATCCTGGCTTAGAGGTAGAACCACAGGGATACGCAGGAGGAAAAATGAAATCCTTTGCTTCGTTAATGAAAACGTGCGCACTCGTAGGGATTTGCGTTTGGTTCGCGGTGGCGGGGGGCGTCGCGGCGAGCCCACAGCAAGAGCCAGCCGCCGGCCCCTTTGCGACCAAGGCCAAGGTTCAGGTCAAGTCGGAAGACACAGTGATCCCGCTCAAGCGCGAAGAGCAGATCGCGTTCATGTTCGTCTCCGCCATCAGCAGCCTGGAGGACGATTGCGGGCGCTCCGCCGCCGAGCCCTGCACGCTCGCGGCGCTCATCCGCGGCCCCAAGTCCAAGGACGCTGGCTGGCCGATGGGCAAGCTCAAGTTCGACCCAACCACCACCGACCCGAACTACACGTACAAGGTCGTGCTGGAGGAGCGCAAATGGGAGATCTGGGCCAATCCGCGCAAACCGGGCCTCGGAGGTTTTTACGTCATACATGCGTTCGGAGGCGGAACGTATTACAACCCCGCCGGACCCGCCACCGAGAAGGACAAGAAAATCACCGAGAACTCGATTGAGGGGGACTTGTTTATGGAACAGTAGCGCGGGCGCTCTTGAATCGGAGGGGCGCTTCGCGAAGCACCCGCCAATAGGGCACATCACGATGCCCCCTACACCCCTACAGCTCACGCAGGCTGGCGCAGACCTTCTCAGGTCTGCGAGGAACGCTTCGGGTTGGGACCGCAGATTGGAAGGGTCTACGCCAGCCACGCACCTCCGGCAACAACCCCGCCCTCCGTTGCCCCGCCGCTACTTCACACCGGTCACCTTGCCATCATGGAACTCCACGGTCATATTCTTGTACTTGTAGAGAACCTTTTCGCCCAAGTCCACCTTGGTTTCCGGTAACCCCAGCGCAGCCTCGACGTCTGCCGGTGTCATCCCGAGCTTGACTTCCTTGACGAATGCGCCGCTTTTCTTCTTTTCCTTGTCAACTGTACGCGAAGCGGCCTTTACTATTCTGACGATGAAGAAAATCACCAGAATTCCAGTCAAAATTAATAGAAGACGACCCACAGGATCGTCCATTTGAGTACCCTCCTTCGGGGTTTGGGATCATGGCTCATTTGCCGCACCCGACAGCATGGGTGTGGGACTCTATGAATGCCTTGAGGCGTATTCCCGTTTCATACGCCTCCCAATTCTCGATTCTCTCGCCGGTCTTGGGATCGTGGAGCTCAAATACGTCATTCGTATCCGGGCTGGTTATGGACGTGCATCCGCGGGGAACGCTTCGGGCTGGGGACCGCAGACCCACAGGGTCTGCGCCATCCAACGGGAGTGGCAGTCCCGTCTACCGTATCCCGTCTACCGTGTACTGTTCCTACAGATTCTTCCTGACCCAGTTCTCGACCCGCTCCAGCGCTTTCTGAATATTCTCCACCGAATTGGCGTAGGAGAAACGCAAGTATCCCTCGCCCCAGGCGCCGAACGCCGTACCCGACAGGCAGGCGACGCCAGCTTCGCTCAGCAGGGGCTCGGCCAGGGCCCGCGAGGTCCGCTTCGTGCCGGCAATGTTGGGGAAAACGTAGAAGGCGCCACGGGGCATGGGGCAGTGGAAGCCGGGGATGCGGTTCAGGCCCTCGACAATCACGCTGCGGCGCCGGCGAAATTCCTCCCGGATCTGGTCCACCGAGGTCTGGTCACCGCGCAGGGCGGCGACGCCGGCCATCTGCGTAAAGCCGGCGGTGCAGGAATTGGAGTTGGTCATGAGCAGCGCCACCTGCCGGGCGAGATCCGCGCGCATCACGCCATAGCCTAGCCGCCAGCCCGTCATGGCGAAGGTTTTCGAGAAGCCGTCCAGGATGATGGTGCGCTCCTTCATGCCGGGAAACTGGGTGATGCTCACGTGCTCGCCTTCGTAAATCAGGCGGTTATAGATTTCGTCGGAAAGCACGAAGATGTCACGGCCGGCGAGCGCCTCGGCCAGGGCCGCGATGGTGGCCCGGCTCATGACGCCGCCCGTGGGATTGTGCGGCGAATTGAGAATAATCAGCCGCGTGCGGTCGGTGATCTTCTCCAGGATCTCGCCCACGTCCGCGTCAAAATCGCGGTCCTCGCGCAGGGCGTAAGGAACGGGTCGCCCGTTCACGAAGTGGATCATGGACTCGTAGATCGGAAAGCCGGGATTCGGGTAGAGGACTTCGTCGTCTTGGTTGACGAGCGCCAGGATGGTGAAAAACATGATGGGCTTTCCACCCGGCGTGATAACCACCTCGGCGGGATCGACGCGGATCCCGCGGCGCTGGCCGACATCCTCGGCCACCGCTTGGCGGAGCTGGGGCAGCCCGGCGGGAGGGCCGTAGTGCGTCCAGCCGTCGCGCAGGGCGTGCGCCGCCGCCTCGATAATGTGCGGGGCCGTGGGGAAGTCGGGCTCGCCGATTTCGAGATGGACGATTTCTTTGCCGCGCGCCTCGAGCTCCCGCGCGCGCACCAGGACTTCGAAGGCGCTCTCCGTACCGAGGCGGGACATTCGCTCCGCCAGCCGCAGCTTCTTTTCTCCAACCGGGATCGTCATTTGTGACCTTTTGTCTTTAATCTTGTGCCCCATGCACCAGCGGTGGGACATCGGCAGGATATTCTTACAGCACGAGAAAGTCCAGAGTGGCCGACGACATACACCGGGCGCAACTCGTGCTCCCTTACGTGGGTGTAGCGCCGGCATGGTCATCGTGCCGCCGAGACGGAGGCGCTACGGCCGCACCACGTGCGCCCCTACCTGTCTGCTCCCGCCAGCCGGTTGTATTTCCTCAGCACTTCCTTGAGGCGGTCATGTGGGATGGCGATGGCCTTGTGGTGGTCAACGCCGGTCATGGTCTCAGCGGCGACCAGCGCGTTGACGATGGCTTCCTCGGTGGCCTCGACGGTGGCTTCAAAGATCGGGTCCATTCGATCGTTGGGCAGCATATTAAGCTGGGAGGTACCCGAAGGCTTTGCCGCGCGCGCGTTGGCTGTGGAGAAGGCGATGAAGATGTCGCCGGAACCATTGCCGGAGGTGCTGCCGGTGCGCGCCAGCCCCAGCGAAGCGCGGCGCGCCAGGCGCTTCAGTTGGTGAGGGAGCAGCGGCGCGTCCGTGGCCACGGTGATGATGATGGAGCCGGTGTCGGCCTGATTAGAAGAGGCCGCACCGCTCCAGACCTTGTCCCCGGCAATCTCGCGGCCCACGGGGACGCCGGCGATGCGCAGCTGCTCGCGCCCGCCGCAGTTGCACTGCACCAGCACTCCCACCGTGTAACCGCCGGATCTTGCGTCCAGCTGGCGCGACGCCGTCCCGATGCCGCCTTTGAATTCGTAGCAAACCATTCCCGTTCCGCCCCCGACGTTGCCTTCGGCCACGGGTCCGGGCCGAGCGCCATCCAAAGCCTGGAGCGTGTGCTCGGGCTTGACGTGGAAGCCGTTCACGTCGTTCAGAAAGCCGTCGTAAGTTTCCGCCACCACGGGCAGCGACCACCAGTAGCCCGAGTCATCGGGTCCGCCGCGCTTCACGCGCCAAGCGATGACCGCGTCGCGCACCACGCCGACGCTGTGCGTGTTGGTTATCATCACCGGCCCTTCCAGGAAGCCTGACTCTTCCACCCAAGTTGTCCCCGTCATCTCGCCGTTGCCATTCAGAGAGAACCAGCCGGCAAAGACCGGGTCGCTTGACTGCTTGCCGCGCGGCAAGATGGCCGTCACGCCCGTCCGGACCGGTCCTTTGCCCACGGTCAGCTTCCCGTCGCCGGAGATCAGCGTGGTGTGGCCGACCTCGACGCCCTTGACGTCCGTGATGGCATTGAGCGGCCCGGGCGTCCCATCGAAAGGAATCCCCAGGTCGCGAGCGCGCGGCTTGTTCTGTGCGAGCACGAACTGGCAGGCGACGACCAGCATCAGGAAGCCTGTAACAGCAAGAGTGGACACTTTTCTGTTCATAATTTCTTCTCCAATGAGAGCAGCCATTCTAGAGGTCGATGAAGTCTGGCACAAGCGCGGGAGTCTGGCAGGCCCGATTCGCCGGTTGAAACGCGGCGGCGGTGCGTCTATGCTGCTCTGCCGCCTCAAGGCAGTGCAATGACTGATCCGAAACAATCCGGCCTCGTGCGCGCCATCGGGCGCTGGAGCCTGACCGCTCTGGTGCTGAACTCGATCATCGGGAGTGGAATCTTCGGGCTTCCTTCGGTGGTGGCCGGGCTGGTGGGGCAGGCAAGCGTCTTCGCCTATCTCGTGGCGGCAGCCGGAGTGGGCGTCATCATGGCCTGCTTCGCGGAGGTTGGCTCGCGCTTCCGCGAGGCGGGGGGCCCCTATCTCTATGCGCGCGAGGCTTTCGGGCGCTTTGCGGGGATTCAGATCGCCTGGCTGGCGTGGCTGGTACGGCTGACCGGCGCCGCGGCCAATGCCAATCTTTTCGTCCTTTATCTGGCCGAATTCTGGGCGCCAGCCACGCAGCGGATTCCGCGCTTGGTAGTGCTCACGTTGCTCGTGGGTTTGCTCGCGGCGATCAACTATCGGGGCGTGAGCGCCGGGGCGCAGTTGAGCAACGTCTTTGCCGCGGCGAAGATCTTGTCGCTCGGGGTGTTCGTGGCCGTGGGGATTTTCTTTCTGCGCGCGAGCCCGGCCGCGGCGCCTTCCGCAGCGACAAGCGGAGCGTGGCTCGATGCGGTGCTGGTGCTGGTCTTCGCCTTCGGCGGGTTCGAGGCGGCGCTGATTCCCATGGGTGAAGTCAAAGACCCGCGGCGGGACGTTCCGTTTTCACTCTTCACCGCGCTGATTGTGACCACGCTGCTCTACACGCTCATTCAGGTAGTGGTCATGGGCGTTCTGGCGGCGCCCGAGAGAACGGATCGCCCGCTGGCCGCTGCCGCGTCCGCGTTCCTGGGCCAACCGGGGGCGGTGCTGATGACCCTGGGCGCGCTGATCTCGGTTTACGGTTACCTGAGCGGCATGATGCTCAACACGCCGCGACTCACTTTTGCCCTGGCCGAGCGCGAGGACCTTCCTCCGCTCCTCGCTGCCGTGCATCCGCGCTTTCGCACCCCGCATGTTTCCATCGTCTTGTTCGGATTGTTAGTGTGGGGCTTGGCCGTGGCGGGAACCTTCCGCTGGAATCTCACGCTTTCGGCGGTGGCCCGCCTCTTCACCTACGCGGCAACCTGTGCCGCAGTCCTGGCGCTGCGGAAGAAGCGGCCAACTGAAGCCGCCTTTCGCCTGCCGGCGGGGCCGGTGTTTGCCGTGTTGGGAGTCGCGTTTACGCTCGTGGTTGTGACCCGCATGGGCCGCACCGAGTTGCTGATTATCGCCGCCACGGCCGCCATCGCCCTGGTGAACTGGCTCTGGGCCCGGCGCGCGCGGGGTGAAAGCACCCCGCGATGAGTCTTGGCGGACAGCGCGTGAGCTGGGTCGCGCCCTGAATCCTCAGCAGCCTCATCGGCCCCCTGTTTTCCCACTGTCCCGACCCAAGGGAATGGCATGACAATTAGTCATATCGTGGCCTAAGCTATCTTGCGGCAAATAAAGGAGTTGCCATCCAAAGCCACAAGCCTCTGGTCAAAGTGGGGGCTGAGGGAGCCTCCCCTGTGGAAAAACCACTGTCCGGAAACGGACACTTGAAGGGAAAAACGCGGGCCCGGAGTGGTGGTTTAGACTAGATGTCAAGGCTAGTAATTGGAGCTGAGAAACGGGGGGCAGGGAACGGGGAATGGAGAATTGAAGATTGGCGATTGATGATTGCCGATTGTTCAAAGGCAGTGACCAGTGACAGGAAGAAGGCAGGAGTCGGAAGTCAGGGGTCAGAAGCAAGCAGGATGAGGGAACAAGGAACAAGGAACAAGGAACAAGGAACAAGGAACAAGGAACAAGGAACAGGTTCTTCCCCTGGGTTTGTGATTACAGATTCGCCGCGCCACTCACGTAGCACGGGCAGCCAGGGGCGGCCCCTGTAGCGGCGGCGTCCTCGCCGTCGGCTCCTTCCGGCGATTTCATATCGTCACGCGGCATCCGCTGGCAAAGCCCACAGCCGAAACGGCCGTACTACGACAAGCCCAGCATTCCCAGACACAGGAAGCGATGCCCGCGCCACCCGCCGTTCGCGGATCGCAGACCCAAGGGTCTGCGCCAGCCCGCGTTGACACTCATGCAATAACCGGTCACAATTCTCGCAATACTGCGCCGCAAAGACGCGGCCTGGTACGTGTCGGCTGAGAAAGGATGAACCAGGATGAAGACCCAAGGATTAATCTGTCGACTCGGAGTATTCTACGACGGTTCCTTTTTCTCCCATGCGCAGCGGTACTTCTACCATGAGCGGAAGGTGGGATGGTTGAGTTTTCACCCATTACACGCCTTCCTTGAGCACTTCATCAGCACGAAGGAACAGGGCTTTGCCAGCTACAAAGTTGTCTACGCCGCGTGGCATCAGGGACTTTTCTCGTCGAAGGACACGACAGAAGAGCAACTGCGCTTCGAGCGCAACCGTTACCACGATCTTCTCCACGCGGGAGTTGAGCCGAAGTATCTGCCCATGTCGCAGAGCCAAGGGGAAAAGGGGACGGATGTTGCGTTGGCCGTGGATGCCCTGCAGACCGGACTTGATGAGAAGATTGACGTGGCGGTCCTCGTCAGCGGCGACGGAGACTTCGTTCCCCTCGTTCGCACGCTGAACAAACAGGGGGTTCGAGTTTTGGCCGCGTACTTCGACTTCACAGACAAAAGCGGAAGGAAGTGCTTCATCAACGAACGGCTCCTCAATTGCTGCAACTACTCGGTGGATATCTCAGCGCTTGACAAGAGTCGGGAATTCAAGAGTTCATTCAAGGGTCTGTTCCGAAGCCCAAGTGAGTGGAAGAACAAAAAAGAAGGTGGCCAACCAACGGATGCAGCAACGTAGCACCACTCGTGCACACGCGAGCATTCGCAGAAATCAAGAAGTTATGTCTGCGCCACCCGCGGCGGCCTAGACAACCTGAGACAGCCATGCCGCTATTACATCGGGGATGCTTGCGGCCGTGACGCCGAGAAACAGCCAGAATAAACCGACCTCCTCCAGATGTAGTCCGCCAATCGCCACCTCTTCGATTTTGCGTGCCGTTTTCTCGTCCGCCACTCGGCGCTCCTGACTCTCGCGCTCAATGCTCTCTTTTACAGTGCCGAGTTCTTGCCGGACCCCTTGAAGTCTGGTGTCTAGTTCGTCTCGCAGAAGCTTAAGGTTCTCCTCAAGTATTGATACTCGCTCATCCAATGTAGCTCCTGGCCTGACGCTACGAATCAAGCGCGCGTCTCCTGTGACCATCCCGAAGGCCCCGGCCGACGCCTGGAGAGAAATGGGTTTTGGACCGGTGAATGCGGCCGCCAACCGCCGTAGCCAACTGAGGATCCCTGCACGCAGTGAAGGCCGGTCAAACATTCGACGCATCTGTCGGAGCCCGTATGCAACCGTCGACAGACCTAAGATCTGGAGCATTGTCCCTGAGTAACGGACAGCGGTGGTGAGCGTGGTTGACAAAAGCCAGCCCGTCATGAATGCCAAGATCACTCCGCCGAGGGCCAGCCATATCGGCCAAGCGTCCCTTAAAACCGCGGTCAGTGTTCGCCAGCGAACGGTTAGCCTCATATATACGAATATCTCTAAGCGGATCAGGTAATGCGGAGTTTTTCTGCAAGCCTGCGGTTCTTCCTCTATATCGCAATGCCTAGAACAATCCCTCCTGTTGAGTCTTGGTCTTTCGCTCGGCTTTGGCGAAGGTTTCGACGCGGTGGGCAGGGTATTCGAGCTTCTTGCCTGCCAATAGCTCGGCAACGGTCAGGATTTGCAGGCGGGGATAGCGGCCCGGAAAGTCTTTGGACTCGTAAAAGCCCGCGGCGGCAGCTTCGGTTAGCATGGGTTTGGTGGGCTCGCGCAGGGTAATGAGCGCGCCGATGGGCGCCTTCTCCCTTTCCAGCACGCCTTTCAAGTCACGGACGAGGTGCACGCCCACGTAGCCGCTCTTCACCTGCACGATCACCTGCTTGGCCTGGCCGCTTTTGTCGTCGAAGAAGTTGATGTAGCCGTCGATGCCGGTGTCCGCACCCTTCTTGTGGTCCTTGGCGGGCCGCGCGTTCACCAGGTCCACCGCCCACCACTCGAACTGGTGCGGGCTGATCTCCTTCAGCGCCTCCGCGCCCTGCACGTCCGTAGGCGCGCCGACGATTCGTAGGTTGGTAGCGTGAAAGCTCATGCCTGGAAAGAGCGCCAAGCGCCGCTACCCACTAGATAAGCACGTCGGCAACCTTGATCGTAAATAGATAATTCTTGACCTCGCCGTTGATCTTCAACGGCATGAAAACACTGAACGTCTGTCCCTTGTACGCCAACTCTGCTGGGGGAACCACGGGCTTACGTAGCCAGTCGCTTCCGCTCCATTCCGCGTAATCCGCCGGGTACACAATGTCCTCTATTCGCGCCGTGGGTGGGACGGTTGCTGGCGCTTGCGGTTTGTCGCGGTCATTCAATTTGATGCCTGTGTGAATGACTCTGTGGGACAGCCCAGAGAAGTCTATGAAGGCTGCTTGATCCCAGTTAATTTCAATTGCCGACTCCGTTTTGTTCTGCAATGAGAACTGAACTTGAGTCTTAACCACGGTGAACGCTATACGGATTGAATCATCCTCATAGGCGAGGTTGTCGCTTTCCCTCGGCTTCGCTAGCGCAAAGACATATAGCAGGTCGTATCGGCTGCGTTCCTTGTCGTAAATGACGTCGAAATCTGCGATGCGTCCGGTAGGAGCATGAAATGGGCGGTACGTGATCTGCCATGGTATCGTTGCCGAGACCGGTTCCGAGGCGCCTTTTTGGAGGTTGGGAATGACCACCGTGTTTAGAGCGCCTTCCTGGGGGGGCATCGCCGTGCCGGACTTATCCAAGAATTCCAGGTTCAGAAAGACCACCGCCCAGTTTCTGTCAGTATTGTTGCTGATAGTTCCGGAAAATGACACAGAGTAGGCGTCCTGAGTAAGGGACAGGTCCTGGAGGATGAACTTTCCGTATTCCGTCGGGAGTTCGATTCGGTCCTTCGTAATTGGTCTCCCTTTCGGGAAGGCAACCGCTACGCCCATTAGGAAGAGGCCTGCCAAGGCCGTGCCGTGCCGAAGCCGTCTGCGATATTGAGATGACATTTACGCCTCCTCTTGCGCGGCGGATTCTTCGCCGCTCTTTTCCTTGAAGAGCACGTTGTAAGTGGCGCTGGAGTTGAACGGGGGGTCGAGGTAGATCAGGTCAACGCTTGCGTCGGGGACATACTCGCGGAGGATTTTCAGGTTGTCGCCGAAATAAAGCTTGTTCTTTTCGTCCATCTTGTCCAGAGCATAACACAGGCAGGCGGGGATGTAGAGGCGGCCCACGGGCCTTGGCCCCCGTGCGAAAGGGCACGGATTTATCCGTGCCGTGAATGACGTGCAAATGATCTTTGCCTTCAGGCCCTGAAGCCGCAGCGGCTAAAGCCGGTGAAACGGAAATTGTGATGCCTTGTTTCGGCACGACTAAAGTCGTGCCCTTCCACAGGGCCTAAAGGCCGCAAGAGAAGATACACACCGCACGTGACGGCACGACTCAAGTCGTGCCCTTCCTCAGGGCCTGAAGGCCGCAAGAAAAGATACACACCGCACGTGACGGCACGACTAAAGTCGTGCCCTTCCTCAGGGCCTAAAGGCCGCAAGAGAAGATACGCACCGCACGTGACGGCACGACTAAAGTCGTGCCCTTTCTCAGGGCCTGAAGGCCACAAGAGAAGATACGCACCGCACGTGACGGCACGACTGAAGTCGTGC
>JBEKCQ010000103.1:0-18130 GCA_050014795.1 Terriglobia bacterium
CCAGAGGATTACGGTCGAGAGGATGCTGGCCAGCAAATCCTTCCAGTTCTGTATCACTTTCAAGCCGTCAGCGAAAGAGCGCAAGAAATGCTCGAAATGGCGGCGGCCACGTGCCGGCAGGAAACCGAACAAGCCGGCGAGCCCTCGCGTCGCCGCTTCCGCGCGGAGGCGAAACCACACCAGTATCCCCACCAGCAGGGCCGTCGCCAGGAACATGATGAGCCCCGCCTGGTCCAGATGGGCCAGGATGGTTCCCGCCCGGCTCGCTGCCGGATCCCGCGGCGCCATGTACAGCGCTCCGGCAAACAGCAAGACCAGGAAAACCGTGTCGTACACACGCTCGAGCACCAACACGGCCACCATCGAAGTAATCGGCACATGTTCTTTCCGGGCAATGTACGCCGGCCGGACAAACTCACCCAGCCTGCCGATTAGATAAATCGAGCTGAATCCCAAGATTTGCCCCACGAACAGCACCCAAACAGAAGCCTTCTTGATGGGATCCAGAAAGAACTTCCAGCGATAGGCGCGGACTAGATAACTGGTGTAAGTCGCGATCAGCGCCGCCAGCAGGAAGCCCGGCTGCGCATGTGCCAATGAGGACCAGAATCGGTCCCAACGGAACGCGCGCCATTCGGCGCTGCGACTCAGGTTGTAAATGATCAGCCCCAGGACGACGGTGCTGATGCCTAACCACAGCCATCGTCGCCGGTTGCTTTTCATAGGAAAGGACTGCACACTTCGCTACCGCCCGCAAACCTATCCGAAGCCCTCCGTGAAGTCAAGCAACGCGGCCCCTGACCGCACACATCGCAGCAGGCGCGATGTATGCGCCACCCGCCAGTAGGGCCGTCATTCCCTCTGCTTCGGCTCGTGGCTGTGTAACTCCTTGAGGCGCTCAGTCAGCGGATGACTTGGCTGGGACACAAAATGGCATCTTTGGATGCTCGTGATCCGACCTGTTGAGACATAGGCAGGGGGCGCTTCCTCACGACGGAACACCCCTATGATCACCACGTAGTTTTCGTAAATCTTTTCACGGTCCCGCAACATCTGCTGGGTCCGATCTATGGCCACGGCGTTATGGATCCCGTTGTCGTAGTCCTCCTTATGGAGGTATAGCCAGTCGCCATCGACCCCACCGAATGGTAGGAAGCCGACGACACTGACCAGTTTCCCGTCGTATCTCTCGGGAGTGGCGATGAGCTGAACAAGGCTTACGGCCAGGGCTTGCCGTTGTTGACCGTGCGCAAGGGCTGGAGAAAGCACAATCGCCAGGAGGGGCCCTGCCCACATTCCACACAACCTTTGCCGATCGCTTAGCGACATAGAGTTCCTCCCATTGCTGGCCCTTGAAGTACACACACCGGGGGCGGGGCACCCGGTGTCATCCAGTTGGCGAAACGGTTCGGGTCAAACATTAGAACACGCTGGTGGCGCATACATGCCGTTTTCTGGCATGTGTGCGAGCCGGGGCTGTAAAATACTCGTAGGTCACGCCCGCGCCATTATTACGGGCTGAATCACCTTCGCTATCTTACCGCCAGCACCTAGCGGCGCGCTGCGCTATGGGCCAGCGCCCGCCCGTGAACTCATCTCTCGAGATGTCCCGACTTTACAGGCCGCGGAGTTAGAAGACAACTGCGCGCTGCCTTGCTGCCTGCTCCCCCATCCACAAGCCGCAGAGTCTCTGAGAAACGAGAGACCACGCTACTCACTCGCTACGCCATCCCGACTCAATCACTTTCAGGGAGTCTCAGCGGGAATTCACTGAAAGTGGACTCGTCGAGCTGTAGTGGAGAAGACAACACGCGTGCAGCGTCTTGAAGCCTTGTAGTTAGAGCCCACATATCCGCCGCTGCAAAGAGTACGTTAGGAAAGAAGCCCCAGGTATCCCTCTCAACTACGAACCGCACGCCGTCCGCGACGAGGAGCCTACACGCCTCAAAAAGCTCTTTGTCGAACACGGAGTCGATTCCAGTCGCCATCAGCTTTTCTCGCGTTGTTCCATACAGCCTCAGTGGAGATCGATACCAGAAGGAATCGATAAACGTCCTCAGATCGGCAGCATCGGAAACCTCATAAAGCAGGCTGCTTGACGTCGTATAAATCGGTGATTTAGGAGCTAGCTTTGCGGTCCGACCTCTTCGACCCCACCAAGATGCAGAAGCCCGAATTTGCAGGTAACTGGCAGGGACCCACGATCGTAATGAATTCAAAAGCAAACCGTAGAACAGACTTGTGACTCCGGACGGTTCAGCGAATGCAGCGACCCGAAGTATTTTGCATTTGCCGAGAGGCACATAGCAAAAGGCGTTTACACGGCCACGCGGATTGCCAAGCTGGATCCTCAGAGCCATTCTGGTCCCTACCACCATTTCAGCGGGCTTGGCGCGATCTGCCACAGGCTGTGACCTGTCGCACTGGCTGAATCACCAATGTGCCAAGCCCCGGGTGGCGCATACCCCGAGGCGTCAGGGTGTGCGATTCGAATTGTGACCGCAGTTACCTCAGCGGTCAAGTCGCATATGTAGCAACTCGCACCGCGCGCGGCAGCCGCGCGGATGATGCGCCAGCCACGCCTGGAATCACAGACCTGGAAAGAAAGGCTCCTGGCTGCTGAATGCTGAATTCTGAATGCTGAATTGTGAATTCTACTGACCACTGGCAGCCGGCAACCGGGAACTGGCTACTGACATCACCCCGCTACCGGCGTTGTTCTCGAATACGGTACGCTTCGCCTTGTTCCCGCACTTGGGTATCCCCTACCGCGCAAACTCGGCCAGCAAGGTAGCGCGGAGCGTCCACCCTTGGTACATACGCCAGGCAGAATTGCGCGGCGGGCGTGCGGGAGGCCCCGGTTCTGCTACAATGCGCGCCAAGTTATTTGACGCAGGTCACAGTGGGTGGGACGAATTGTCCGACTACTGTTTTCTTGCGTATGAGGTCGAGTGGAACACGATCCGGAGCTGGTAAAACGCTGTCTGGTGGGAGACAACTCCGCCTGGGAGGCCTTGCTCCGCGATCACACCCGCAAGATCTACAACCTCTGTTATCGGTTTACAGGGCGGCCCACGGAAGCTGAAGACCTGACGCAAGAGGTCTTTATCAAAATCTTCCAGACACTGAAGACCTTCGATGCCGCGCAGGGCGCGTTCTCGACGTGGCTAGCCCGAGTGGCGCGCAATCATTTGGTGGACCACTATCGCCGAACCAAGAAGGACCGGGTTACGTCCTCCCTAGAGGACGAGCTGGGCGGCATAGAAGAGACGCCTAGCCCCACGGTCGAGCCCGTGGCGCAGGTGGAATCTCGGGAACTCAAGGAGCTGTTGCAGCAGGCCCTGGACAGGCTTTCGCCCGACCTGCGGGAAGCGGTGGTCCTGCGCGATCTTCAGGACCTGGACTATGACGAGATCGCCCAAGTCCTGGGGGTTCCGGAGGGAACGGTGAAATCCCGAATTAATCGCGGAAGATTGGAACTAGCGCGGGTCATAAAGCGTATGGAAGGGATGAGAGGCCCCGCTAAGGCGGGAGGCAGGACATGACGCACCTGGAACTGGAAAACCTGACAAGCGAATACCTGGAGGGCCAACTGGACGTGGTCCGCCGGGTCCAGGTGGAGGAGCATCTGAAGGATTGCGGCCCCTGCCGCGAACTCATCAGCGACCTCCAGCACGCGATGGAGCTCTGCCGCTCCGCCGAGGATTTTGAACCCGCCCCCTGGCTCATCTCGAAGATCATGCACGCGACGGTGGGCGAGAGGAAGCCGAGCTTCCGCGAGCAGGTGACCGCGTTCTTGCGGCCCGCCAGGCAGCCACGGTTGGCTTATGCGGTGGCGATGGCGATCTTCTCGTTTTCCATCATCATCAACGCGGCGGGGCTTAATCTGCGGAAGCTCACGCTGGCGGACTTGAACCCGCGCACCTGGGTTTATCAAGCCAATCGCACTGGCCATCTGCTCTACGCGCGCGTGGAGAAGTTCTACTACGACCTCCGGGTGGTTTACGAAATCGAGTCGCGCTTCCGGCGGTTGCGCTCTGAGCCCACTCAGCAGGAGCAACAAGCGCCGAAACCGGAAGCCCCTCCGGGAGGCTCGACCGATCGCACCATGCCCGGCCCAACACAGCTTGCTTCCGTGCAGGGCCTGATGACCGCCGCAGCCGGCTCGGTCGGCGTGGTTTCCAGAGTAGCCGGCAAAGGAAGGAGCCCATCCCGATGACATGCGCTAACCACCCTTCAGTTGATTCCGTGGCCTTCTGCGGCCAATGCGGTCGCCCGCTGTGTGGGGAATGCAAGCACGAAGTGCGCGGCATGGCCTACTGCGAGAACTGCCTGGCCGCGCGCCTGCAGGGGCCGAGCTTCCCGCCCCTCTACGGCCCCAGCGGAGGCCCGAACCCCGGCGTCGCACTGGCCCTGGGTTTTATTCCGGGCGTGGGCGCGATCTACAACGGCCAGATCGTGAAGGCCATCGTTCAGGTTCTGATCTTCGCCTCGCTCATCGCCATAGGCGACCGCACGGAGAGCATGGGACCGCTTTTTGGTATTGGCGCGGCGGCGTTCTACTTCTACATGGTGATTGACTCCTACCAGACGGCCAAACGCAAGCAGCTCGGACAGCCGGCGGAAGAATGGTTTGGCCTGGGCGATCTGAAGATGAACGTTCCCATCGGCGCGGCGCTGCTCATCGGGTTGGGTGCGCTGATCCTGCTCGACAACCTGGGCATTCCGGTGTTTCGTCACGTGGGGAAGTTCTGGCCCGCCCTGTTGATAGTGGTGGGCCTGCTTATGCTGCAAAGGCGGATGGGTAAGGGTAATGCGGCGCCGCCCTCCGGCCCCGAACCGCCCGCACCACCTAAGGAAGGATCGAGCAACTATCCAGGCTCGCTGGGCCTGTAAAGGACTGTCACAACGTTCAGGAGGCAGGCATGGGAGTGGTACTGAATCCCTTCATGATTCCGCTGGGAGCATTCGTGATGGTGGTCATCATTGTGGCCATCGCCAATTTCAGCAAGATGCGCGAGAAGGAGCTCCAGGCCCACCAGGAACTGCGGCTGCGTGAGATGGAGCACGAGCGCGAGATGAAAAAAATGGAGATTGAGAAGGCCAAGCTGGAACTGGAAAAGGCACGGGGCAAGTAAAGAGGTCTAGAGCTCTGTTCGAACTCCCCTCGCATGCCGCGACGGGAACTGGAGGTTGGAGATGGAATTCATGCCGATCAGTCCGTTCATGATCCCTATCGCGGGAATGGTGATGGTCCTCCTCATCGTTGGCATCGTCTTTTGGCACAAGGGCCGCGAGAAGGAGTTGCAGGTCCACCAAGAGATGCGGATCCGGGAAATGGAACACCAGCGGAAGATGAAGGAGTTGGAGCTGGAGGTTGAAAAGCTCAAGGCCCGGCAGGCTTAGCGTCGGGCTGCCTGGCTTGGCCGGGCGCGCGGAGGAGATGGGGACATGGAATCGCCGTTCATTATTCCACTGGCCGTCTTCGCCATGGTGGTTCTGATCGTCGCCATCGTCAAGCTGGCGAAAACCCGCGACCGGGAGATAGAAGTCCAGCAGAGACTGCACCTGGAGCAACTGGAGCATCAGCGCAAGATGCAGGAACTGGAGCGTGAACTGGAGCGGGTCAAGAAAGGTGGGTAGCCGCCGGCCGCGCCGAGGCGCCACCCGGATCGGTCGGGAGAAGTGAGGAACAAGTGCCATGAATGATTTAACCGTGCCATCACGTGCTTGCCGGCCCAGCTTGATGGGGCCAGTGATCTTGATCGCCCTGGGGGTGCTGTTCTTGCTGCACGAATTCGCCCCGGGCTGGGGACTGGGGAAGACCTGGCCGGTGATCTTGGTGCTGATCGGCGTCTTGAGGCTGGTGGATATGTCGCGGCCACCCCGCCCGCCGGAGGGACCGAGAGTCTGACCAGGACTTGACACGCGCCAGGGGAGGTTTCAATGAGCGCCTATGGATATCGCCGGGGATCAATCTTCTGGGCCTTAACGCTCATCGCGGTGGGCGGGATCTTTCTCTATGCCAATTTCAATCCCGTCATTCAGCCCTGGCAGATGATCGCGAAGTTCTGGCCCATCCTGATTATTTTCTGGGGCCTCTCCAAGCTCATGGATTACCTCCATGCGCACGCCCACCCGGAAACGGCTCCCCCTTCCTTGTTCACCGCCAGCGAAGTGATTCTGCTGGTGTTGATACTGGCGTTCGGCACGCTGGTTTCGAAGATCGTGTTGCACCCCTGGCAGCACTGGCCGGAAGCGGTCGGCGTGGAGATGGACGACGATTTTGCCAACGTTTTCCTGAACTCCTACACCTACACCCAGACTTTGTCGCACCCTGCCAAGCCACAATCGGGTTTGCTGGTGGTCGTCCGCCGGGGCGATGTGGAGGTGCGCGGTTCCGATCAAAACACGATTGAAGCGGTGGTGAAGAAGACCATCCGCGCCGCCAATGAGGAGGAGGCCAAGAAAGTCGCCAACGACCTGCAAATCTCCTTTGTGGAGAAGGCCGGACGGTATCTGCTCGAAACCAACGTCGACTCGTTAGCCAACAGCGGGCGGAACGTGCGGCTGGACGTCACGCTGCGCGTGCCCAAAGCACTCGCCGCCGAGATCACCACGGAGCACGGCGACGTTGTCCTGGATGGTCTAAAAGGCGAACAGACGCTGAACGCCAAGGGCGACGTGAAGCTGGCGAACATCGAGGGACTGGTGCGCATTCACGCCTCGGGCGGATCGGCGGAGATCCGCGACGTCAAAGGCAACGTGGATGTGGACGGACGGGGCCGCGACGTCGACGCCTCCGGCATCACCGGCGCGCTGACCGTGACCGGCGATTTCACGGGCTCAATGCAATTCAAGAACGTTACGCAGACGCTGCGTTACAGCTCTTCCCGCACCGATCTGACGGTGCAGAAGCTCAGCGGTCGATTGAGCATGGAACGCGATTCACTCGACGCCACGGGAGTGGACGGCCCGTTCGAGGTGGCCACGAAACATAAGGACATCACCTTGGGGGACTTCAAGCACAGCGTCAAGATCTCGACCACCAACGGCGAGGTCCGTCTCGAGACCTCCGTCCCGCCCACCCAGCCCATTGAAGTGGACGTGAACAAGGGCGGAATCGAGTTGACCTTGCCCGCCCGATCCAGCTTCCAGGTTGACGCCCGGTCGCAGAACGGCGATGTGGAATGCGACTTCCCTGGCCTCAACGTGAAAAAAGAAGGTCAGACGCCCGCCATCACTGGCACCTTTGGGAAGGGCGGGCCGCTCCTCCGTCTCTCCTCGTCTTATGGAACCGTGCACCTGATGCAGCAGGGGCCACGCGCGCCCGCACTCCCACAACCCCCCGCGCCCCCGAAAACTCCGGCCACCGCAACCGCCGACAAAGGGGATGAGGACATCGCTTGGGCGCACCCCGGGCCGCAGCCCCCGGTGGCAGCTCTCGTTTGTGAGCGTGGCGCTGTTTGGCCGCGCCGGGTCGTCTCTCTGCTCCGGTCGGTGGACACCCTGCTCACCAACGTGGGCCGGCCAGCACGCGCCTGGATGCAAAGTGCCAAGTGCTGCCTAGGCCGCGCCTAGGGGCAGATGGGCACGGCTGCTTTCCGAACCCCTTCAAGCACCGCAGAGATACCCCCGCGCATTCCCCAACCGCGATAGCCTCGCCTTACTGTGTCGCTTGTTCCAGCGTTTTGAAGAAATTCGGGAAGGAAATATCTACGCAGGCGCTGTCGCGGATGAGCGTGGCCCCCTCGGCGACGAGGCCCGCCACAGCGAAGGCCATGGCGATGCGATGGTCGCCGTAGGTTTCGATTTCCGCGCCGCGCAATCGCTGGCGGCCCGCCACGCGCAGGCCGTCGGGGTACTCCTCGACCTCGGCGCCCATGTGGCGCAGATTCTCGGCCACCACGGCAATGCGGTCGCTCTCCTTGACGCGCAGTTCCGCGGCGCCATGGAAGGAAAGCCCCTGCTCGGTCTGCGTCCCCAAAACAGCGAGCACCGGCAGCTCGTCGATGAGGCCCGGAACCATCTCGGGTCGAATCTCGCCGCCTTGCAAGGGGCTCGATTCCACGTGCAGGTCGCCCAGGAGTTCGCCGTTCACCATCTCGACGTTCAGGACTTTCACCCGCCCGCCCATCGGCACCAGGAGGTCGAGTATCGCCGTGCGCGTGGGATTCAGGCCCACGTTCTGAATCACGAGGTTCGACTCAGGAACGAGCAACGCCGCAACGATGAAGAACGCGGCGGAAGATATGTCTCCGGGGACCTGCAGCTTCCGGCCCTCGAGCCGCGCCCGCCCGCGGACGGCAATGCTGCGCCCGTGCCGACCGACCTCAGCGCCCATGTGCTCGAGAGCAATCTCGGTGTGGTCGCGGGTGGGACTGGGCTCGATGACCTCCGTCTCCCCCTCGGCGAACAACCCCGCCAGCAGTATCGCCGACTTCACCTGCGCGCTCGCCACAGGCAACTCATAGCGAATGGGCACGAGCGCTCCGCCCTCGATCTGGAGCGGCGGCAGCCCGCCTTCCGCGGATTGGATGCGTGCTCCCATGCGCGTAAGCGGGTCAATCACGCGCTTCATCGGCCGGCGCGAAAGCGACGCATCGCCCGTGAGGACGGAACGAAATGGCTGGCCAGCTAGAATCCCGGCCAGCATTCGCATGGTCGAACCGGAGTTGCCCGCGTCGAGCGCCTCCTGGGGCGGCTTGAGCCCCGCCAGCCCCGCGCCCTGGATGGATACCGCGTCGCCCTGCCGGTCAATCTTGACGCCAAGTCTCTTCAGACAGTCGAGCGTGCTCTGGCAATCAGCACTGGAAGCGAAACCGTGGATTTCGCTCGGCCCTTCAGCGATCCCCGCGAGCAGGGCGTAGCGGTGCGAAATGGACTTGTCGCCCGGCATCCGCACCGAACCCGTCACGCGCTTCGCTGGCGAGACTTTCTTGGTCTTTGTAGAGCTGAAGGAGCTCATGTGCCTGGAGGACAGGAGTCAGAAGCTAGAAGACGCGATTCACTGGCTAAGCCTGCCAAAAGAGAGTCCCCCGCTCTTTACTGTCCGCTACTGTGAACTGTCAACTCTCGACTGGTTTTCGAGCGCGAGCAAGCCTATAAGCCGAATTCTGTATCCCGCCGAAGGCGGGGCAGCGATCATTCATCTAGTCCCGCTATTGCTAGCGGGATCAAGCGACCTACCCGAGAGTTGCCTCCCGCCGTGCGGGATTGCGGGGCGGGCAGCCCCTCCTCTCCTATTTGGTCTTGCTCCGTGTGGGGTTTTCCCTGCCCCCGATATCGCTATCGGGGCGGTGCGCTCTTACCGCACCATTTCACCCTTACCTGATTCTCTACCCCGACGAATCGGAGGAGAACCGGGCGGTATATTTTCTGTGGCACTATCCGTATCGGCGGCGTACGCCCCGACCTGTCGGGAATCCCCCGCCAACCCTCGCCGTTAGCGAGCACACTGCCCTGCGGAGTTCGGACTTTCCTCTCCCCCGTCCCTGCCGGCCAGCGACGCAGCCCTTGCGGGCCCGCCACTGGCGCGAAGACGGGGCAGCGATCGCCCGGCTTGCTCGCGCAACTTTTATGATAGTCTCGCACGGGCTGGCGGTCAAACCCTTGCTGCCCTGTCGCGCCGACGAAGCATGAAAGCGATGAGACGAGTTTCGAGGTTCTATTTTCGAGTTTCGCGCTTGGCCCTCCTGGCCTTCCTCGGCTCCTCTGTCTTCGTCGCCGGCGTCTTGACCGCTCAAGCGCCTGCCCCACCAGCGTCATCGCTGCTCGCTACGGCGGACGACCTCTTCCGCGAGATGAGCCGCACCACCGGCCTGCCCATTCGCGCGCCGCTTCAGAAGCAGATCCTTTCCCGCGCCGAAATCCGCAAGTACCTGGAGCAAAGCCTGCACGAGGAATACACGCCGCAAGAAATCCACATCCAGGAATCCGTCTTCAAGGCCTTCGGCCTGGTCTCGCGCGAGTTCGACCTGGCGAACTTCCTCCTCGCCTTTTACACCGAGCAGGCCGCCGGCGCCTACGACCCGCGACGGAAGATCATGTTCATCGCCGACTGGCCCACGGAAGAAATGCAGAAGATGGTGCTCGCGCACGAACTGACGCACGCCCTCCAGGACCAGAATTTTGATTTGCAGAAGTTCCTCCGCGCTACGCGGGCGAACGACGATGCCACGAACGCGCGCCAAGCGGTCGTGGAGGGGTATGCGATGGCCGCCATGATGCAGCACCTTGTCGAACCGGTCGAACTGGCCAGCCTGCCCTCGCTCGAACCCATGATGGCCGGCATCATCCATCAGCGGCTGGAGGAATTTCCTGCCTTCTCGAACGCGCCGTTTTTCTTCCGTATGCAGGCTCTTTTCCCGTATGTGCAGGGCATGGGCTTTATGCAGCGCGGCCTGCAGCGCGATGGCTGGAGGAAACTGAACTCGCTCTTCGCCAATCCGCCGACCACGACCAAGGCAATCTTTGAACCTTCGTTGTATTTCGATCCACGGCCTCTGCCCACCGTTTCCCTGCCGCGCCCTGCCGCGCTGGGTAAGGTCGATGGACTGCACGTGCTCACAGAAAACATCATGGGCGAGCTCGGCTACTACGCGCTGCTCGGGCAGTTCATTTCGGAAGATGAAGCGAAGACGGTGGCCACCGGTTGGCTTGCCGACCGCTACATCCTTTACGAAGGGCCGGGCGCCAACCAGTTCGCGCTCGTCGCGAGGACTCGCTGGACAAACTCTGAGACGGCGTTGGCCTTCTTCCGCGACTATCACACCATCCTCGCCCGCAAGTATCCCGAACTCACGCCGGATGAGCGCTCCGGCAGTGATATCTTTGTTGGCTCAACAGCGTCAGGCCGGGTCATCCTGCTCCGCAAAGCCGACGAGTGCCTCTGGGCCGAGGGCGTGCCGGCCGCGCAAACCGAGGCAATGCTGAGCTTCTTCCGCACTCTCTAGATGCCTACAGCGGGTCAGCCTGGTGTACACTTCCTTCCACGAGAAGGTAACGACCGACGGAAAGGCAGAGTGAAGCCATGGGCATGAGTCCTCTTCGCGATGCGGCGCGCGAAATCAAGTGTGTGGCCACGGCCCCGCTTGGTGGGCCGTGCGCTTGGTCATCAGGGAAGACCCCGCAGCGAGGCAAGCTGCTCGCGGCGGCTACGGCTCTGTTGGTTCTGGCTCTCGGCGTTTCAGCTTGGGCCGCCGACAAGAAGATCGAAGATACGCTCAAGATGGTTGACCAAGTGGCTGCTCAAGGTCCCTTCCGCGCCTCCTGGGAATCACTCGAGACCTACAGGGTCCCGGAGTGGTACCAGGACGCGAAGTTCGGCATCTTCATCCACTGGGGCGTCTATTCGGTTCCAGCCTTCGACAACGAGTGGTATCCGCGCAACATGTATCTGAAGGACAACCCGGTCTTCAAACACCATGTCGAGACTTACGGCCCGCAGTCACAGTTTGGCTACAAGGACTTCATCCCCCGGTTCAAGGCGGAGAAGTTCGACGCCAATCATTGGGCCGAGCTCTTCCGCAAGGCCGGGGCGAAGTACGTGGTGCCGGTGGCGGAGCACCACGACGGCTTTCCGATGTACGACTGTAGCTTTACCGAGTGGAGCGCCGCCAAGATGGGGCCGAAGCGCGATGTGATTGGCGAGCTCGCGGTGGCCGTGCGCAAGCAAGGGCTGCACTTCGGCGCTTCGTCCCATCGCGCCGAGCATTGGTGGTTTCTCAACGGCGGCATGACGTTCGATTCCGATGTCAAAGACCCGCGTTACGCCGGCTTCTACGGCCCCGCGCAGCCGGATAAGACGCAGCCCGATAAGGCGTATCTGGACAACTGGCTGGCGCGCACCGCCGAAATCGTAGAGAAGTATCAGCCGGAAGTCCTGTGGTTCGATTGGTGGATCGAGCAGCCGGTCTTCCAGCCTTACTTGCAGCGCTTCGCCGCCTACTACTACAACCGGGGCGCACAGTGGAAGCGTGGGGTCGCCATCAACTACAAACTGAAAACTTTCCCCGAGCGCGCGGCGGTGCTCGACGTCGAGCGCGGGCAACTGGACCTCCTGCGGCCGCTCTTCTGGCAGACCGATACCTCCGTCAGCGAGAAGTCTTGGGGATACATCGCGAGCGATAAGTTTCGCACGCCGGATTCGCTGGTGGATGAACTGGTGGACATCGTCAGCAAGAACGGCTGCCTGCTGTTGAACGTGGGACCCAAGCCAGACGGCACGATTCCCGCAGAGGCTGAGAAAGTTCTGCTCGAAATCGGCCGATGGCTGGCCACGAACGGCGAGGCCATCTACGGCACGCGGCCCTGGAAGGTGTATGGCGAGGGCCCGACACAGGTGGTGGGCGGCTCGTTCAAAGATGCGGAAGGCAAGCCCTTCACGAGCGAAGACATGCGTTTCACCACGAAAGGCGACACCCTCTATGCCATCGCGCTGGCTTGGCCGGAAAGCAGCAAGCTGAACATCAAGTCGTTGGCCACGGGCTCAGCACTCACCCAGCGCGAGATCAAAACCGTTGAGCTACTCGGCTCGAAGGCCAAGCTGAAATGGGTTCGCAACGCCGACGGCCTGAGCATCGAACTGCCGACGCAGAAACCGTGTGACTTCGCGTTCGTGGTCAAGATTTCGCCAGTGGAGCGCGCGCCCGCGCGCGGGCAATAGGCGCGCGTCCCCTGCGTACCACGGACTGTTGTCCCCTGTCAGTCGATGAAACCGTGGATTGAAAAACATGGCGCGGCTACGGAGCTGAGCCCGCCGCCTGCCCGCTCACTTCGCTCAGGGCCTGGCGCGTAGCAGTCAGCAGCGCTTCCGGGCCGACGGGCTTGCCTGTGGCCTTCATCATCCAGAGGTCCGGAGCGATCCCTCCTAATGTGGCCATGCGCTCGAATTCTGATCCAATGTTGCCCGCCTTGTCCATCTGCTCGCCGATCTGGAAGGCAATCAGGTGCCCAATCGGATAATCGGGAAGGTAAAGAGGCGCCTCGATCATGTGCGAATAGACGGCTAGCAGGACGACGTCACGCTTCTTGAACACTGGCGCGTAATACTGATTCCAGACTTCCTTGGCGATGCGGACTGCATATCCACCAACGCCGTTCCTGAGATTTCGTAGGTCATCCAGAAATCGAAAAGAATCTTCAGCGCCCGGTTCTTCGGGTCCGGCCGGGCAAGTCCCAGCAACTCAAGATCGCGTTCCTGGAACACGAAGGCGAGAGCTTCCGTGAAGGCGTTGTTGGGCACACCCTCGAGCAGGGTGTGATCCACCAAGTTGAGCGAGAAGGTTTGCTCGACGTTGTGGCCCATTTCGTGGACGGCAATGTTGAACCCCTTGTAGTTCATCCCGTCCTTTTCAACCCGGGTCCGGAGATGCGCCTTCTCCGACCGCATCTCCGCTCCCATGGCGTGACCGGAGCCGCGCGCCGGATCCACAATGATGTTGCTTGCCAGATACTCCGCCCGCTCGCGGGAGAATCCCAAATGCATCAGGAGGTTGGGGATGTCCTGCTTGTATGCTTCTGCCGTGGGGTATTTCTGGGCCACGAGGGCATTCAGTTGCGCCTCAGTGTAGTCGCCGCGCGGGCGAAAGCCGTCGTAGTAGAGGTCAAAGGGCTCCAGCGGCCGGCCCAGGCGCGCCTCGATCAGCTTCGCTACTTCCGGCACCAGCGGCGAGGAGACGACTTGCTCGAGCATGGCCTTCACGCGCGCCTCGGGAATCTCGCGGTCTTCATCAAATCGCCGCGCGATGAGGGTGGGCGCCGTCGGTGAATAGGGGTCGAGTTTCTTCGAGGCGCGGAACACGTTCAGCAATTGCGCATACCGGACATCGGGTTCCGGAGCATTGAGGGCAGCGCTGCTTGGCGTCTTTCTGATTGCCGCACCGCCTTCCGCATCTTTCACCGCCGCCGGCTTCACCTCGTTCGTGTACGGGTTCCAGTCGAAATTGGGGCTGTCAATGACCGCCGCCGGAATCGTCTGCGTGACAATGCGTTCCATCACCCGCTGGATCATGCGTTGTTTGGCGAGGCCCTGCTCGGCGTCGCGGTAATCGGCTTTAATCTCGTCCCGCAGGTTCCAGTGGGAAAGCAACCGGAGCTTGGGCGGGAACAGCCGCGTGCCGTCCGCCTCCACCAAGTCATGCATCCAGATGTTGTACTGGGCGATGTAGCGGCCGGCCTCCGCTTCCGCCCGGGCGATGGCCAGGTTCACCTCAGCAGGAACGCGCTTGGCATACCGCTGGGCCAGCCGCGCCTCGGCCCACTGGCGACGTGACCACTTCTCACCTTGGGTAAGCCGCTCCTCAAGTGTGGTCAGCGGGAAATTGAGCAGCACCGTGAAGGCGAGTTTGTTCTGGAAAAAGTCGTCGCCGATGTGTGCCCCAGGGCCGTATCCGGCAAACGCCTCATCAAAAGGCAGGATGGGACCGAGATCGAGATCAGTCTGATTGCTGAACTCGCGTTCGATCTCGTGCAGGTGGCCGTCGAGTTGTTCCATGTGGTGCTCAAAGCGATTGAACAGGGTATCGAGCGTCGCCGGGTCACCGGCAAAGTTACTCCGCACGAAACCCTCAAAGACGCCGGCATTGCCGTCTGCAGGGCGCCAGAACTTCGCCACCTGCTGCAAGCCGCGCGCGAGCCGGGCCCGTTGCGCTTCGCCATACTTCTGGACAAGTTCGGTTTCCAGCTTCCCCATCGAGGCTTTCATCCAGGGGAGCTGCGGTGGCGATTGTTCCTTGACCTGCTGCGGCGCCGCCGGTCGCGCGTGCGGTCCAGACAGCAACAAAGCGGAAACTGCCGCCAGAATCAGAACCTGCGTTTTCAGAATGCCCTTGAGTTGATTTGTCATTTTGAACCGCCTCCTGCGTCCCGCGATGCGGGATGGAGCTACCGACAGAACCCAGCCTCTACTTCAGCAACTTCAGCAATTCAGCCTCATCTACAGTTGTCACGCCGAGCGAGCGGGCTTTGTCGAGTTTGGAGCCGGGGTCGGCGCCGGCGACGACATAGTCAGTCTTCTTGCTGACCGAACCGACGACGCGCCCGCCGGCTTCTTCGATCAGGCGAGTGGCTTCTTCGCGCGAGTACGTGGGCAGCGTGCCGGTGAGGACGAACTGCTTGCCAGCGAGTTTGCCTTCTGCCTTGCGGACTTTCTTCTGCTCGAACTGCAAGCCAGCCTTACGGAGTTTCTCGAGCACGGCGAGGTTCTGCTTCTCGCGGAAGAATTGCCGGATGCTTTCCGCCACGCGAGGTCCGACTTCTTCGACCTCGTAAAGCTCTTCCTCAGTGGCTTTGGCCAGTTTATCGAGCGAGCCAAAGTGCTCGGCCAGGAACTGCCCGGTGCGTTCGCCGACAAAGCGGATTCCGATAGCAAAGATGACGCGCGCGAGTTCCACCTTCTTGCTGTTCTCGATTTCTTCGAGCAGGTTCGAAGCGGACTTGTCGGCCATACGCTCCAGATTCGCCAACTGCTCGTGCGTCAAGCTGTAGAGGTCGGCGACGTCGTGAACGAATCCCTTGTCCACCAGTTGATCCACCAGTTTGTCGCCCAGGCCGTCGATGTTCATGGCGCGCCGGCCCGCAAAGTAAAGCAGCGTCTCCTTGAGCTTCGCGGGGCAGGCAGTGTTCACGCAGCGGTAGGCAACCTCGCCCTCGGAGCGGTAAACGTCCCCGCCGCACACAGGGCACCTCTTGGGCATGCGGAATTCCCGCCCGTCCGGGGCCTGCTTCATCACTTTGACCACTTGCGGGATCACTTCGCCGGCCCGCCGGATAAGAACTGTGTCGCCAATCTTCACGCCCAGGCGCTCGATTTCGTCCATGTTGTGGAGCGTGGCATGGCTCACCGTGACGCCGCCCACGTCCACAGGTTTCAAGTCGGCCACGGGCGTCAAGGTCCCGGTACGTCCCACCTGCGCGCGGATGTTCACCACCTGCGTGGTGGCTTGGCGCGCGGGATACTTGTAAGCGACGGCCCAACGCGGCGACTTGGCGGTGGTGCCGAGCTCCGCCCAGAGTCGCGCGTCGTTGACCTTGACGACAATTCCGTCAATCTCGTACTCCAGGCTGTCGCGTTTCGTCTCCCATTCCTGGATGTATTCCAGCAACTCCTCAAAAGACCGGCAGAGCCGCCGGTGCGGGTTGACTTTGAAGCCCAGCTTGGCGAGCGCGTCCAGCGCCTTCCACTGCTCAGGCAGGGCCGCGCCGCCGTCCACCAGGAGTTGATAGAGGTACATGTCGAGCTTGCGCTCGGCGACGATTCGCGGATCGAGTTGCCGCATGGAGCCCGCCGCCGAGTTGCGCGGATTGGCAAACTTGGGCTCGCCGACGGCTTCGCGCTGCGCGTTTACGTGCTCGAAGGCTCGGCGGGTCATGATAACCTCGCCGCGCACTTCGAAACGCTTGGGCCGCCCGATGGCTGTCAGCATCTTGGGATCGATTCGCAGCGGCACGGAGCGGATGGTTCTCACGTTTCCGGTGACATCCTCGCCTTCCATGCCATCGCCGCGCGTGACGCCGCGAGTCAAGGAGCCGTCGTCGTAGGTCAGCGCCATCGAGAGCCCGTCGAGCTTCAGCTCGCCCACGTAGTCCACCTGCGCGCGCCCCGAGAGTTCGCGCACGCGCCGGTCAAAATCCTTCAGTTCCTCCACCGAGTAGGTGTTGTCCAGGCTGAGCATCTGCACGGAGTGGCGAACCTTGGGGAACTCGGCGGCGGGTTGGCCGCCCACGCGCTGCGTGGGTGAATCGGAGGTCACCAGTTCCGGGTGCTCGCGCTCCAGGTCTTGCAGTCGGCGCATCAGCTTGTCAAACTCGAAGTCGGAGATCTCCGGGTCGTTCAGGACGTAGTAGCGATGCTCGTGGTAGCGGATATCGTCCCGCAGCTTCTTGATTTCTTTCTCCAGGCTCTTGGTCACCGTGAATCCCTCATACCGGCAGATACGTGGATTATACAGGGGAAGCGCGCGACTTGCGCCGCGCACGAAGCCCTGCTTGACAGACCCGCAAGGCGCTTGCTAGTTTCGAGGTGCGCCCGGCAGAAGGCGCATGGGTCGAGGGAGCAATAACATGAAGTCCAGAGTCGTGTTGCTGACGGTTGCCCTCACTGTTCTGGCCATCCCCGGGATGAGCCTGGGACAACATCACGAGACGCCTAAGTCCGAGACGGCGCGTTTTGGCGATCCCACATCCACCACGCGGGCATATCAGGATTACCTGTATGGCGTCATCAAGACTCTGGACAAGAACGAACTGGTGCTCGACAAGACGAAGTTCGGCATCGACCAGAGCGTTAAGCTCAACGCGAAGACCAAGTACCTCCGCGACGGGAAACCGAGCTCGTGGGACCGGCTGGCCGTCGGGGACCAGATCTGGGTGGACGTGAAGACGGACAAGAAAACTGGCGAAATGACCGCCAAGAAAGTGCTCACCGGCGTGGTCGCCCCCACGATTCGCAAGTGAACTGTAGGCGCTGGGCACGGAATGCCAACGACATGAGGATGAAGTGTGGAGTATGAAGTAGGAAGTATGAGGTACGGGCTTTTCGGTCGCTTTCATAGAGGAGTGCGGACGTCCGTTACTTGTCCTTCGCCTTTCACACTTGAGCCTTCAACCTTTAACCTTCTCGGGCCCTTCCCTTGACGAACGCCACGCTCATCTACAATCCGGTGGCCGGGCGTCATCCCGCGCGACGCGAGCGACAAGTGCGCGAAGCCGCGGAAGTCCTGCGCCAAGGGGGCATCGAAGTCAAACTCGCGCCGACCACCGGGCCGGGCGTGGCACAGGACCTGGCGCGAGCCGCCGTCGACGAGGGTGTTCCGCTGGTCCTGGTTTGTGGCGGCGACGGCACGGTGAACGAAGCCCTCAACGGGCTGGTGCCGGGCAATGCCACGCTCGGCATCATGCCCGGAGGAACCGCCAACATCATCGGCAAGGAGCTGCGGCTTCCGCATCATCCCGTGCGTGCCGCCCGCGCCTTGCCCAACTGGACGCCGCGACGCATCGCTCTGGGGCGCGCCACCTGGGGCGATCCCGCCTCCTCGGCGCGACCGCAGAGCCGCTTGTTCATCAGCGTGGCGGGAATCGGTTTCGATGCCTACATCATTCACCGGCTTTCCTGGTCGCTGAAAATGGG
>JBEKCQ010000104.1:0-26037 GCA_050014795.1 Terriglobia bacterium
GGCGTACGTCCCGGTGGACCAACTCCAGGCTGGACAGTACAGGCTTGATGTGAAGGCGCTCGACGGCGTCGGAAAGTCTTCCCCGGTGCACAGCGCCGACTTTACGCTGGAATGAATCTTGCTGCAGCATTGACGGCGCAGCGCATCACCAGGGGCGGGTTGGAGAGACCTCAGGTTCGGCTAGACGAAGCAGCCGCACGGCGGGCGCTGCTCAGATGGTTTCGTCGGCGCGCCCGTCGCCTGCCTTGGCGGAAGAGCCGATCACCTTACGCCGTCTGGGTCTCAGAAGTGATGCTGCAACAGACCCAGGTGGCAAGCGTCATTCCTTACTTTCGCCGGTTCGTCCGCGCCTTCCCCACGGTGACGAGTCTGGCTCAGGCACGGCTGGAACGCGTGCTCGAGCTGTGGTCCGGGCTGGGGTATTACCGGCGCGCGTGCCATCTCCACCGTGCGGCGCAAATCCTGGTTCGCGATTTCAAGGGTGTTTTCCCACGTCAACTGAGGCAGGCGCGTTCCCTTCCCGGTATCGGAGCCTATACCGCTCGGGCGGTCCTGAGCATCGCCTACCATCTGCCCTACACTGTCCTCGAGGGCAATGTCGCACGGGTGGTAGCGCGGCTGCGCGCCATCCGAGGCAGCCTTCACGAGACGCGCTTCTCCCGCCGCGTCGAACGCGAGCTGGAGGGACTGCTCTCACGCCGGCAACCGGGGAATTTCAATCAGGCGCTGATGGAACTTGGCCAGACCGTTTGCCTGCCGCGGGCACCCCGCTGCCCGGTGTGCCCCCTCTGTACTTGGTGCGAGGCGTTCCGCCGTGGCAGACCCCAGTCGTATCCTGCTTCTCGGCCCCGGCGCGCTACTGAGCTGCACTATCTGGCCACGGCCATCATCCGGCGGGGTGGCCAAGTCGCCATGGTCCGGGGCTTGGACGAAGGTTTGCTGGCCGACCTGTGGAATTTTCCCTCGGCTTTCGGACCCGCGCGCGCCGCAGCCCTGACGCGCCTTCAGGAGAAGCTTGCGACCATCGTGCCGGGAGAGGCACGCATTGGCGGGCGCCTCGGTGGGATTCGCCACCGAATTACTTACCGGGCGATCCGTGTGGACCTTTATCCAGTGGAGATCGGCACCGGCTTCGAGGCAAATGGCGTTCGTTGGTTTTCGCTTTCGCGCCTGTCGCGCGCCGCCATCTCACAACTAAGCCGGAAAATCGCTGCCCAGATCAGGGAGGATTGACATGGGCGACCGCGAGGTCGAAAGAACAGCCGATCAACTGCGCAGAGCGTTTGAGGGAAACGCCTGGCACGGGCCCGCACTCTCGGAGGTTCTATCGGACGTCACGAGCGCGCAAGCCGCGAAGAAGCCCCTCCGCACTGCCCACAGCATCTGGGAAATCGTGCTCCATATTGCAGTGTGGGAACCAGTGGTCCGCCGACGACTGGCCGGGGAGGTCATTGTCGAACTCCCTCCCGAGCAGGACTGGCCCCCCGTCAAAGACACCAGCGAGAATGCCTGGCGAAGTACGCTCGCGGCCCTCAAACAGGGAAATCAGCAACTCCGCGACGCGATTCTTGAGCTTAGCGACGAGCGGCTGAGCGAACCCGTCCCGGCGAAAGGCTACTCCATGTACGTGATGCTGCACGGGGCCGTCCAGCACGAGCTCTATCACGCCGGGCAGATTGCCATCCTCAAGAAGGCGCGTTAGCGGCGGCCGGAACCTGCCCCGATGAAATCGGGAGGCCGCCATCCTTCTGCCCGCCGAAAATCCTTGACATTCTCGGCTATGTGTGTTAGACTAACATATTAGGCTGACACATTGGGCAGGGGAGGCGCTGACGTCGGCGAGAACAAGCACCCCCTATATGGTCAAAAAAGCAAAGCCAGTATGTGGTGCAGAATGAGCTAGTTACAGTTTTCCATATCGAGGCAAAGCTAGTATGTTATTGAAAAATAAGGTGGGTGTTGAGAAATTAGGCAAAGCCAGTATGTACTGGCCTATCAATCAGATACTAGCTTTGCTTTTTTGGAGTGCGGCGGCTTGCCGCCGCTCCCTTGGGTGTTGAAAAGAGCAAGGCGGGAGCAAGCTCCCGCACTCCAGAGCAGCGTCGGGCCGCCGCTACCAGTAGCTACGAATCTGCATTACAATGTTGCCCAGCGCCGGGGCTGGAACAGCAATGGCCAAGAAAGCGGCAGTCGATCGCGCCGAGCTCGCGAAGAAGCAGGCGCACATCAGTGTCGAGCGTTACTTTGAGACCTCGCTCCTGCTGATGCTGACGACGGGCTTCCTCACCGTCGCCACCACCGGTAAACTCGACCTGGTTTCCGTGGTGCTCGTTTCCGCCGCGCTGCTTCTCCGGCTGTACAGCCACCTGCGGGAAGCGGACTACTCGCTTTCGCCGCGCACGGTGACGCGCCTCTCGATCTTTTACATTTTCTTCTACGCCCTCGACTTCCTGATTTTCTCCCCCGGCCCCAGCCTCATGGACAACATGCTGACGGCCACCGTACACCTGGCTCTCTTCACCGCGGTGGTGAAAGTCTTCTCGGCCCGGACCTATCGCGACTACGCCTATCTGGCCACGCTGTCGTTCATGATGATGCTGGCGAGCGCCATCCTGACGGTAGGCACGCTCTTCCTGGCTTGCTTCACCTTCTACGTGCTCTTCGCGATTTCCACGCTGGTCAGCTACGACATCAAGCGCTCCGCGGAGAGCGCCGTCCGCGCCCCGGAAGGCCCTTTCCGCACGCCGGGGCAGAACCGCGCCGCCATCGAAAAGGCCCTGAGCACCGCGACCGTGGGTTTGGCTCTCGGCATCGTGGTTCTGGCCGCAGTTCTCTTCTTTGTTATCCCGCGCTATCGCACCGGCTACCTGACGGCTCTCGGCATGGAGGCGGAGAACATCACGGGATTCTCTGCCACCGTCAACTTGGGCGACATCCGGAAGATTCTGCGTTCGAACGTAGTAGTGATGCGCGTTATGGTGGAGGGCGGGCCGCGGCAATTTGCAGGCGTCAAATGGCGGGGCGTGGGCCTGACCAGCTTCGACGGCAAGCGCTGGTACAACGACAACACGGAGCAGGTCCCGCTTTCCCCAATTTCCTTCCAGCGTTATGTGCTGCCGCGCTGGGACGGCTGGCAGAACCGGCGGCCGCGTCCGCTGCGTTACCGCGTGCTGCTCTCGCCCGTCTCGACCGACGTGTTGTTCATGGCCGCGGTGCCGCGCGAGGTCACCGGGCGCATTCGCGCCATCACGCTGGATCAGACGGAATCGCTGCACAACCCTGGCACCAGCTACTCGCCCGTCAGCTACGAGGCGCTTTCCGACATCGGCCTTCCCTCCCCCGACGATTTGCGCCGCGCGTCCACCGACTATCCCACCGAGATTCGCCGGATTTACCTCGAACTGCCCAAGGTGGACCCGCGCGTGGCCGAGCTGGCGCGGCAGGTCTCTGCCTCCGCCACCAACAGTTATGACCGCGTCCTGGCCATCGAAACGTATCTCCGCAGCAACTTCACCTACTCGCTTGACCCGACCGGCATCGAGCCCGGCGACCCTATCGCCAGCTTCCTGTTCAAGGCCAAGGCGGGCTACTGCGAATACTTCGCCGCCACGATGGCGCTCATGCTCCGCACGCAGGGAATTCCTTCCCGGCTGGTGAATGGTTTCCAGACTGGGACATACAACCGGGTGGGCAAGGACTTCATCGTGCGCGGGCGCGATGCGCACAGTTGGGTGGAAGCTTATTTCCCGCTGTACGGCTGGATCGGGTTTGATCCCACCCCGGCCGACCCCAATCCCGTGCTGCCGGGAGCGTTCGACGAATACCTGGATGCCGTGGCCCTGTTCTGGAACGAATGGGTCATCAATTACGACTTCGCGCACCAGACCCGGTTAGCGCTGGAAGTGGAAAAGGATTCGCGGCAACTCCAACAGGATTTCCAGCAGCGCCTCCGCCGCCTCCAGCGTCAGGCTATCAAGCTGGCCTATCGCGTCGAAGGCTGGCTCATGTCTCACAAACTGCTGATGCTGCTCCTGATGGCGGGAATTCTGTTTGCCCTGGTCGCGGCGGAAAAAAGCAGCTCGATTGCCGAGTTGCGCTTCCTGTGGGCTTGGAAATTCCGCCGGCGCGACCGCGCGCTCAGCCCGCAGGAAGCAACGCTCACCTACAGCCGCTTCCTCAAGACGTTACAGAAGAGAGGTCATCGAAAGCCGCCCTCGCAGACGCCATGGGAATTTGCCCTGTCGTTTGTCGGGACACCGCTAAGTTGGGCCGTGCTGGAATTCACTCGCCTCTACAACGCTCTGCGCTTCGGCCAGGCGCCCGTCTCCCTCGCGCGCCTGCGGCAACTTCTCGAGGACATTGGGAAAACGTAGCGCGGGGCTTGAGCCCGGCAGGTTTTACTTTTGATTTCTGCTTTTCGATTTTTGATTTTCCGGTGCTGCCCGACGAGCCATCACGCAATGGACTTGCCGCCGTCCACGGCGAACACCTGGCCGGTGATGAAGTCGCCGCGCGTGGCGAGATAGAGCACCATCTCCGCCACGTCTTCCGGGCGACCGGCTTTCTGGAGCGGCGTAGTGCGGATCACGTTCTCGGGCGCGCGGCTCTGTTCCTCCCCTGGGATGAGGATCGTGCCGGGGGCGACACTGTTCACCCGAATGTGCGGCGCCAGGGCCCGCGCCAGGCAGCGCGTCAGCATGACGACGCCCGCCTTCGAAGCGCAGTAGTGCGCATAGCTCGGCCAGGCTTCGAGCCCGCCCAGGGAAGAAAGGTTGATGATGCAACCGTGTTTCTGGCGCTGCATGATTTTTGCCGCCGCCTGGGCGCAGAAAAACGTGCCCTTCAGGTTGACGCCCAGCACTCGGTCCCAGTCCTGGTTAGTGAGCTCGTCCCACTTGCCTGGAAAGAAGACCCCGGCGTTGTTCACCAGGATGTCCAGGCGGCGAAACCGCTTCTCGACGGCGCGGAACATCGCGCGCACCTGCGCGGGCCGGGAAACATCGGCGCGCAGGACAAGCGCCTCAATGCCCAGAGCTTCGATCTCGCGCGCCGTGCGGAGCGCGTCCGTCCGGGAACGATGGTAGTTCACCGCCACGCTGGCTCCGGCGCGCGCGAGCGTCAGGGCAATGGCGCGCCCCAACCGGCGGGCGGAGCCGGTCACCAGGGCCACCTGGCCCTGCAGAGAACAGTCATTCATGATAGGTAGATTGATATCACGCTCCCGAGGGATTTGGAATTGAAGATTGATGATTGCCGATTGACGATAAGTGACAGGCATTTGTGATTGCGGATTTGTGATTTGTGATTGAAGATCGCGGACCAGCAATCTAGAATGATTAGGTGTCAATTCCATGACACCTGAAGAACTGAGAACAAGAACCCAGGCATTCGCCTTGCGCATCATCAAATTGGTGGGGGCGTTGCCGCAGGACACGGCCGCACGGGTCATCGCGCGGCAGGTCCTTCGGTCGGGAACCTCTGTTGGCGCCAATTACCGGGCGGCATGCCGGGCTCGCTCTCGGGCCGATTTTACCGCCAAGCTGGCGATCGTTGAGGAAGAAGCAGACGAGACCCTCTACTGGTTGGAACTGCTTGGCAGATCGGGGCTGGTTAATGCTAACCGCCTCCAGAAGTTAATGGCTGAGGCCAACGAGCTTGTAGCGATCATCACGTCAGCACGCAAGACCACGCAAACGGGACACTAAGGGTGCGAGCTTGAAAATCACCAATCACAAATCAAAAATCAAAAATCGCCGCGATTCAAACATGGAACTCGATGTCCTGTCCATCGCCGCCCATCCTGACGACACCGAGCTGACCTGTGGGGGCACGGTCATCAAGATGGTGCAGGCGGGCTACAAGGTCGGCGTGCTCGACCTCACAGCGGGCGAGTCCGGCACGCGCGGCAGCGTCCGGCAGCGCGAGCGGGAATCGACCCACGCCTCGAAAGTGCTGGGGCTCGTCTATCGAGAAAACCTCGGCCTGCCTGACGCGGCCATCGAAGACCGGCGCGAATACAAGCTCGAGATCGCGCGCAAGATTCGTGAACTGCGCCCGCGCACCGTCATCCTGCCCTACTGGGAAGGCCGTCACCCGGACCACACTATGACGGGCCGAATCGGTTACGAAGCCTGCTTCCTGGCGGGGCTCGCCCGGCTGCGGCTCGAAGGTAAGCCTCACCGCCCGCACAAGATCATTTACGCCAGCGAGTACGTCCCTGCCGTGCGACCCACCTTCGTCGTGGACATCACGGCGCAGTTTGAAAAGAAGCTGAAGGCCATACTCTGTTTCTCCTCGCAGTTCTCACCGCAGCAGGACATGCAAAACCTCTTCCCTTCCCGCGCCGACCTGCGCGAGCGCATGGCGTCGCTGGCGCGCCATTTCGGGCTGATGATCGGCGTGCGCTACGGCGAGCCGTTCGTCACCCGCGAAGTCGCCGAGGTCCGCGACATCGTCCAGATGCCCGTAAAGTCGATTTGAGATTTTGGATTTTAGATTTTGGATTTTGGATTTTAGATTGATGATTGCTGGAGTGCTGTCCGTCGTCCGCGGTGAAAACTCCGGGGCCTTCACCACGAGGCATGGAGAGCTGTTCTGTTCCCTGTTCCCTGTTCCCTGTCACGCGGCGCGCAGGCGATTCTTCCAGCGGTTGTGGATGAACCACACGGCTCCGAGGACGATCAGGATTCCGATGACCGTATCGAAGCGATGGAAATAGCGCTCGCCCAGTTTAAAGCCGGCGTAGGCCAGCACCCAGCACCAGGGCAGCGAGCCGAGGAAAGTGTAAAGGTGGAAGCGCAGCACGTTCATGCGGGCGATACCGGCGGGCAAGGCAATGAAGGTGCGAACGACAGGCAGCAGGCGCGCGATGAACACCGCCCAGTCGCCGTAGCGGGCAAAGAACCGGTCGGCCAGCGCGAGGTCGTGCCGCGTGACGAGCACGTAGCGGCCATATTTCTCGACTAGCGGCCGCCCGCCCAGCGAGCCGACGTAGTAGGCCACGAATGACCCGAGGTTGCAGCCCAGCGCGCCGGCCACCGCCACCCAGGCCAGTTTGAAGCGCCCCACCGAAACCAGATAGCCAGAGAACGGCATGATGACTTCGGACGGCAACGGAATGCAGGCGGATTCAATCGCCATCAGGAGGACGATGCCCACGTAGCCGGTGCTGGAAATGACGGAAATGATGAAGCGGGCGAGGAATTCGAGGATGGCTGTAGCCATGAGGAAGCCGCGGCTGGGAACGATGGGCGGTGGCCGGCTCGGGGAGGGTCAAGGCGCGCCTTCCCTCCGAGTGCCCCGCGCTCGTCGAGCGCTAGAACGCCTCCGACTCTTGAGTGAAGGTGAAGCCGGGGAGCGAGACCCCGCCGCCGGTCTTGTCCACCTTGACACGGCGGACATCCGCATCGGCGCCACCGACCTTCCGCAGCACGGCGTAGGAGGTAAAGACTTCGGAATAGATCTTGGTGACCAGCCAAGTATCGCCGGTCTCGTTCAACTTCCAGAGTTGACCCAACAGAATTGTCGGCACCGCCACAGGTCCACGCCCCTTGAAACAGGATCGCCAGACACCCACTGCGACTGGAACTGCCCTCACCCACGGTCAGGCGGGAAAAGGGGTGCAGCTAATCTATCTGTCTCGTCGGGGCGAGTCAATAGGCGCGTCGGCCAGCATGTCATCCTGATCTCGCAGAGCAGGATCAGCCTGGCAGATCCGAAACGGTGTCGTTCTGAGCGCCAAAAAGAAATCAGCGGCTGTGGAAACCCGCCGCCCCGCGGATGCATCTAGGATATAATAAGGGCAGAAACTGTGGTAGGAGCAACGCCATGAAACCATCTCGGGCTGCGGCTTGGTTGCTGGTCGCGGTGTTCTTGAGTTCCGCTGTGTCCCTGGCAGGCGAGGACAAGAAGAAGGACGTGGACGCCATCGGCGAGCGGCGCGTGGCCCGGCGGAGCATCATCTCCCAGGAAAAAGAAATCGGCATCGGCAAGCAGTACGCGAACGAGATCGATCACTCGGCCAAAATGGTGACCGACCCGGTGGTGGTGGAGTTTGTGAACCGCCTGGCGCAGAACGTGGCGCGCAACTCCGACCTTACCATTCCCCTCACCGTGAAAGTGATCGACTCGCCCGAGCTGAACGCCTTCGCGCTACCGGGTGGATTCCTCTACGTCAACAGTGGTTTGGTCCTGGCCGCCGACGAAGAAGCGCAGGTGGCAGGGGTGGTGGCACACGAAATCGCTCACGTGGCGGCACGCCACTGGGCCTCGCAGATGACGAAGGCTACATTCCTGCAGTACGCCATGATCCCGCTGATTTTCACTCCCATGTCCTATCCGGTCTATATGGGCCTTTCCACGGCGCTCAACTTAGGGATTCCCATGGCCTTCCTGAAGTTCAGCCGCGGCGACGAGGCGGAAGCGGACATGCTCGGCCTCCAGTACATGTACAAGGCGGGATATGACCCGAGTGCCTACGTCACCTTCTTCTCCAAGATCATCGACGAGGACCGGAAAAGTCCGGGGAGCGTTCCCACGGTCTTCGCCAGCCACCCGCCCACCCCGGAGCGGATTCTGAAATCGGAAGAGGAAATCAAGGCCATCCTCCCGAAGCGGGAGCAATACCTGGTCTCGACCTCGGAGTTTGACGACGTCAAGACACGCTTGCAGTCCATCATGAGCCTGAAGAAGAGCGAGAAGAAAGAAGGGCCCACGCTCCGCAAGCGCGAATCAACCGACCAGGCCGGTACGGGACAGAAGCCGACCGACACGGGCAAGGACGAGGATAAGCCGCCCGTCCTCCGCCGTCGTGATTAGTGCGGCTCGATTCCGGGATTTTCAGGCAGCCCTGTTCCACGGGCTGCCTTTGCTTTTGTGGGTGAGGGCGAGGCGGCACGGAGACTGTTCTAGAGATCTCAGTGACGAAGAGTGGAGGCTGACGCCAATGGGGCGCTAGCGGCGCGGCGGGGGCGAAAACGTGATTCCCAGCTTGCGGAGTTCGTCGCCGTAGTACTTCCGGTAGAGGATATCCCACTCGGCCCCGCCCTCGGGGATGGTGCGTTTCTGGGACGTGATGCGCAGCCGGACGGTGCCGTCGATCTTTTCTTCCTCGAGTAGCAGGTCGTTCAGGTTCTTCACGATTTCCTGGCGAATGTTGTTGGGCTCGTCGAAGATCTCGACCTCGTCGAGCTCCTGTAAAGCGTCCATGATGCGGTGCGAAAGCTGGATGACTTTCTCGTGGGTCAGTTTCATAGGACTCGAAACGGGCAGCTAGAGAATCACCTTCCGGTCGCGGACGAGCTGCTTCTTGACCTTCTTGAACATCTCTTCGTAGGACGCTCCCACGCGCTTCATCTCGTCCCCGTGCTCCTCGAGGATTTTCCGCGCTTCGTCGTTAATGCGGTCCTCGACCAACAGCTCGTCGAGCATGACCTGGGAGACAACTTCGGTCACGTATTCCGCCTGCTCGTACTGAACAAGCTTGGCGGTGGTGAGCCGCTTCATGAGCTGCTTGGCCATGTAGGCCACGTATTCGCGCGGCAGGTGCATAGCACGATAGCGAGCGCCATCCTTGACGCTCGAAGCCCGCTAGTGTATAGTTTGGGGTTTGGGAGTGTCAAGGTTGGCCTGCTGCCGGACCGGGGCCACACGGGCAGGATTCCCTAAGGATTCGAACGGATCGTGGGCGGTTAGCTCAGTCGGTCAGAGCGTCTGCCTTACAAGCAGAAGGTCATCCGTTCGAGCCGGATACCGCCCACCAGAAAAGGCCGTGACCAGTGAAGAGTGACAAGTTGAAGCGTACGCTTGTCGCTCTACCGGGTGAGCGGGACAGTGAAAGACCGCACTTGAAAGGTTCGATGCGAAGTTTTTGCCGTTGCTCGTCACTGTTCACTCGCCACTTTTCACTGGTTTTGCAGGGGACGTAGTTCAGCTGGTTAGAACGCATGCCTGTCACGCATGAGGTCGCGGGTTCGAGTCCCGTCGTCCCCGCCATTTCTTCGAAGCACTCGTCGAGGTTTGGCTACCTGGCTAACTTCAGTTCATCCCTAGATTCCAGGTAGTAGCCTCGTGCCGCCCATGTGAACGCGGAGGCGCAGGGAGGAGTCTATGCGGCCTCGTCGATACCTCATGTTGCTCGCTCTGGCAAGCCTGGCGTGTGGGGCTGCTTCCTCGTCTCAGGCGCGCCTTCACAACGAGCCTGCCCGCGTCGCCACCCCGAGGCGCGGTGAAGCTCGAGTCCCGGCATACCAGGAAGCAAGCGCTGGTTCCGCCGGGGCTGAGCAGGCATCCCGCAACCGCGGGCAGGAAATGGTCAAGGTGGCCTTCACGGTGCGTGATAAGAAGAACCGGCTGGTTCTGGACCTGGCGCGGGAGGAGTTGCGCGTCTTCGAGGACGGGAAAGAACAAAAGATCGAGCACTTCTCGCCCGAACTCTCCCTCCCGCTGAACCTGGGCCTGCTCATCGACCTGAGTGGTAGCCAGCGAGGCCGGATGACAGCCGCCGCACAGAGCGCTGCGGAACCATTCTTCCGACGAGTGCTGCGCAAGGGCGACCAGGCCTTCGTCATCGGCTTCCAAGAGAAGGCCTACCTCGTGAGCGATTTCACTGACAGTCCCGACGATCTCGGGCAGGCGGTGCGGAAAAGCTCGGAGATTAAGCCCAGCGGCGGCACGCGGCTGTTTGACACCATCGAAGAGACCTGCCGCCAAAAGCTCGCCAGCAAGCCCGGCCGCAAGACCCTTGTCATCATCACGGACGGTGAGGACAACGCGAGCCGGATGACCCGCGACGAAGCTGTGCAGGCTGCCACGCGAGCGGGGACGGTGGTCTACGTCATCTGTACGCTCCAACCGTCCGATTCCGGACACTTCGCACGCGGCACCGTGGCTTCTCGCTACCTGTCCGAACGGTCCGGAGGGCGAGAGTTCCCCATCCTCGTAGAGAGGGATTTTGCCAACGCTTTCAATGAGATAGCTGAGGACCTCGTGAACCAATACACGGTCGGCTACTACTCGGCCAGCCCCGCTCAACCCGGCTCCGTCCGCAGGATTAGAATCCAGAGCACACGCAAGGATTTGAGGTTCTTTGGTCCGCAGAGTTGCCAGGCTTCCAGACCCTGAACCAAGCTGGGAAGCTAGGAAGGAGCACACAGATTCTCTTGCAAGGAAGGGAGGATTTGTCCTATTCTTTCGGACATTGCGTCCTGGCAGGGGGAGACCTGTGGACGTTGCCGACCTCATCGAATCCCGAACCGAAGTCTTCTCCGTCACGGACACCGCCACTGTCCATGACACCGCCCGGTACCTGCGCGAAAGGCAGTTGCGCGCCGTGGGCGTTCTCGACGCTCAGGGCAAGCTGCTGGGCGTGGTCTCGCAGAGCGATATCTCCGACAAGGTCGTTGCCGAGAACAAGTGCCCGGCTTGGATGCGGATTCCTGAAATCATGAGCACCCGCCTGATCACCGTGGCGCCGCAGACATCTCTCGACGAGTGCCTCCACTTGATGGACAAACACGGGATCTTTCATCTGGCCGTTGTCGACCCGCAAGCGGGTTATCGTGGATCGATCTCCGTTCAGGACTTGCTGAAGGCGATCGCCTCGGACCAGAAGGCCCGCGCCGATATGCTCGAAGCCTACATCTTCCCCAAGCGTTAGGCGGCACTGCCGTGGGCCGGGCAAGGCTCCCAAGAATCGTGGGGATGAAGACTCACGCTTCGACTGTGGTCCGCAACACGGTCAGGCCCAGGTAGCGTATAATGCCCCTTCATCCTTTCGAGCGAGAGGTGAAGAAGCATGGGCGCATCACGGAATACGAGCCGACGTGGGAAGGCAGGTCCACCTTGTGGAGTGATGAACGCCGCACGCCGATGGCTGCCGGCGCTTGCCGCCTCACTGATTTGCGCGGGGCTCAGCCTGGCTGCGGCCCACGCGGCTGATGTGCCCGTCATCAAGGGCGAACTGGGACCGTGTTCAGCCGACTTTACCGTGACGGACAGCGCCGGCAAACCTCTCTACGATGCCAAGATTCATGTCACCGTGCGGCACGGCTTCATGAACAAGCGAAAAACCGATTTGGAAATCGGGACGAACAGCGATGGCAAGGCGCGCGTCGAAGGGCTGCCCGGCAAAGTGAAAAGGCCTCTGGAGTTCCAGATTCGCCACGAGCAGCGCGTCAAGTCATTGGCACACGATCCCGCGGCCGACTGTCATGCGAATATCACCGTCGTTCTCGGAACACCGTAGCGTGGCGGTGCCGCCAGCGGCTCGCCGGTTCGTAAACCAACTGGCCAATTTCTCGCCCAGGCGCAGCAAGCGACCGTTCTAGTCAGAGTCCTGCTGCACTTCCGGCGATGGAGTGCCTCGGGTGCGTCACGAAGAAAAGGTGAACAAGGAAAACGCCCGAACTGACAAGATGGCTCCGTGGCCCGAACTTGGGTTGACATAGCTCTCTCTTTTCGTCAACATAGAAGTATATGGTCGAGGATATACATCCGGCAGGCGGCGTGACGCCAACAGCGCCCCCTTGCCGGCTGGTGGTGCGGAAGGAAAAAGGGACAGCCGAAGTCCTCGAGTTTGTCGTCGCGGGGCTCGAGATGGGCCAGCAAGTGGTGGCCATGGCGGGCCCGACGTGCCTGAAAGACCTTGCCCACAGTCTCACGGAGAGCGGGTTACGTCCCGAGGCGTTGCTCCGCAACGGGCGCTTGATATTTCTGACCGCTCCCGACTGCTTATCGCAGCTTTTCCATCCTGAGCAAATTGTGCAGCGCGGTCCTTTGCGCCGCACCGTCTCGGTCTTGCGGTGGGTCAGTGATTGGTCGTGGGCCTACGCCAACAGCACTGATCCCTCCACGATCCTCGAATACCAGCGGCGCATCCATGAATTCATTCGGTCGCTCACCGCGCTGTCGCTCTGCACGGTCCATTGCGAGAAGATCGAGCGCAGTTCGCTGCTGGCCATGCTGGCCGACCATCGACGGGCCGCACGGTCTGACCGCCACCCTGCCTGATTTTCCCTTCCGATTGTCGATTCTTTTCCAGCGTCTGGGTGGGTCCGGATAATGAGGCAGCACGTGTTGCTGCTGGCGCACTCTTTCGGAGTCTGCCGTTACGGCTATGAGCCGGGCATTCGGGAACCCGGCGACGCGACGGGCTGCCCCGGCGCAGAGGGCTGGTTGGATTGCCCCGGCGTCATCACGGTCGGAGTAGTCTCCACTCCCATGAACTCCCACTCGCTGTACCGGGTGCGACCGTTCCACACGCGGATCGATTTCCGACGACTCGTACTGGCGACGCCCACGATGAAAGCTCCCTGGATTTGTTTGCTGTCTCCAAAAAAGGCTGAAGTCTCGCTTTTCTCCTTGCCCGCATCAGGCGGAGAGCTTTCACTTTTTCCTGCGGGAGTTGAGTCCTCGGTCTTCCCCCCCATCACCGAACTCTCCATCTTCCCCGGCTGGGCGACCTGGGGTCGGCGGAAGGTAACTGAATCCAATATCGTCCCGTTGCCGTCGGCATGAATGAACCGCCACTTGCCTTTCTGGCTCATCGGATCCGCATACTCCCGGCGAAGGAACCGGATGCCATTGGTTTGCAGCAGCTCCTTAACAGAAGTCGGGTAACGCCGAAACTGCCGACGAAAAAGCGCGACGGCGCGCGCATACTCGTTCCCGCGGAAGATGAGCTCTTCTTCGCGCTCCCGCATGCCGGCAGTGTAGATATTGGGCAAGGCAGCCGTGAGCGAAATGAGCAAAATCGTCGCCAGCATCATGACAATCAACAGGGCGTAGCCACAGGGCTGCGGTCCCGGGGATCGCTGAGGCACCGGCTTACTGCGGGATGGGGAGGCGGAGGGTTTGATGCGTCGTTTCATCGTCAACTTCCACTGCACTGGGGGAAATCTTGAGCACCCGGAAATGCTGGGCGAAGGTATCGCCCTCGTGGACGATGTAGATTTCCTGGTCGTCAGTGACGATAGCCTCATGTACCCCCCCAGCCTTCTCGGTGTAGCCCATAGCCTTGAGTGGCGGAGGAGCCGGTGGCGGCGGCTGCGCGGGCGCGGCGGGAGCAGCGGCGGATGCGGGAGTGGGTGGCGCGGGTTTCGCCTCGAATTCAAATGGATTGCGGGCCAGCTTGGGAAGCGGACGACTCTGAAGCTCCTTCAGTAAGTCCAGGTGCACCCCAGGGTCGTAGCGAGCCAGTTCGTCGGCAACCCGATCGGGGAGAGGCTGGGAGCGGGTCGCTGCCGGAGCACCACGGCTCGACAGAGCGGCTCGCGAGGCCCCCGCCTTGACCCCGTTGCGGAGCGCCAGATTTAGAACCAGGACCAGGCAAACCACTCCGAGGAATCCCGTCGCCCACTTTTCGAGTTGGCCTTTTCCCGTCATCGTTTCAAGTAAAGGTCCGCTCCGAGCCGCAATGCCAGGCCTTGGCCCTCTGTAGGCTCAAAAGCAAACTCACGCACCACAATGAAGTCACTCGTAGTCTCCACAGCATGGGAGAAGTTAAGCAAGCTGGGAAAGGGGCCTTCCACCTCCACCTGAATACCCAGGCGTTCGAGCGGATCATCCGCCGAGGAGCCCAACTTGTAGGTCATACCTGAGAGTTGTACGCCGGCCTGCTCCGTCAGCCTCCGGACCAAGCGGGCGGCCCGCGAAAAGCCCTGGCGGCGCGGCGGAATGTGGCTTCGCATAAAAGCGCTGAGCTGATCTTCCGTCTCGGGCACAGCCGTTTGGAACTTCTCCAAACGCGCGGCGCGCAGGGTCAGCTCTCGGACGCGCTCCCGCGCGGCCGAATAACGGGCCTGCTCTGCCGACCGCATACTCCGCAGTGGCCGAACTAGGGCGAAGTACAGCACCACATCCAGGAGGACCAGCCCCACGGCTACGCCCTCGAAGATCCGGATCACCGTCTTACGCCGACGCCTGCTCATATTTCCTGTCCAGGCTTCACCGCGCTCGCCCGCCCACATAGCGAGCCACGCAGGCAATGATCACGGGACCATGCCCCGCACCTTCCTGACCGAAACCCTGGTTAAGAATCGCCACATCCGCGAAATCGGCGGAATCCTCCAAGCGACTCAGGAACGTTTCGACGGCCTCCTCGTCATTTCCCGCCACACTGAAACGCACCACCCGGTCTTTCTCGGCGCGAGACAAGGCCAAACCTGTTAGACGAACATCGCCGGGAAGAAGTTTGCTGACCTTCTCCGTCAACTCGGTCAGCGAGAATTGCTTCTGGTCGATCAGCGCGTTCACAAACTGTGCCTGGCGATACACCTGCCGAAGCTGCGGTTGCTCCAGGTCTCGCCGCAACGCCATTTCCTGGGTGCGCAACCGCGCCTCCGTCTGCTCGCTTTCCAGAACCGACCGACGGACGGAGCGATACTCGCGGAAGTTGCGTACGGCCAGGAGCGACAGCAGCACCAGGCCGGCGAGCGCGATGACCGCGGTCGGCACAGCCCAAGCCAACGCATACCGCTCGTGGGAGCTGGGCGTGGTCGAGAGATTGAGAGTGAGCTTCATGCGTTCTATCCCGCGTTCGCCAGGAGCCCGGCAACCGTGGCCCCAAACTGCTCGAACAATGTCCGCTCCTCGGAGGGAAGCGCTGCTCCCAGGTCCGAGCGCGGCGTCAGAACCTCAACGTCGTGTGAAATGGCGCCCGCCACCGCAGACACCGTCTCTGGACTTGCCGTCGGACGCGCGCAGAGCCAAGCCTGCTCCAGGTCGGTCTTTAGATGGTCGCGAGCGCTGGCCAGGATGCGCGCCGCCTCGGAAGCTACCGCCTTGGCCAAGTCCTCGCCCGTCGCCGGATCAAGTTCCCGGGTCCTCCAGAGGCAGGGCCGCGACCCGGCCACGACGACAGCGGTTACATAGTGGGAGTGGACATGCAGCAGGAGATGTCCTCCTGTCTCTCCCTCTGGCAGCAAGGGCAGCAACGCCAGCGTGGCCGGGAGAGTCAGTACGGGGCCGCCGTTGATGGGCTCCAGTGCCGCCTCGTATTCGAAGAGCACCGAATTCCGAGCCGCGACCGCCAGCACTTCAACCTGGCCCGGTTCGCGCGACAGGACTTGGAACGAGACCCTGGCTTCCTCGGGAGCATACGGGAGTCTTTCCTTCATTCTCCACCGCACCAGGGCCTCGGCGTCTTTGGGGTCGTCGGGAAGCGTCTCGAACGAAAGAACGGCGACACGCACTGCCCCATCCGGGACTACCAAGCCAACCCGACTGCTTCCGTTCCCGACTACGCCGGCTACTTCCTGGATCGCCCGGCGTACCTCCTCCTGGTTGGCGACGTTGGGCCGGCTGGGATGAGGGACCAGGGAATGCGGCGCAAGCGCCTGGACACCCATACTGCCCACCCGCCGTCCCTGGCGGGCAGAGCCTTCCAGCCGCGCGCCGCTCACGAATCCCGGTTCGATTTCGAAGACCACTGCAGGCAGCATGAAGCGCGCCATGCCGTGGCCGCGCGCCGCCAGAATTCGTTTCTTGATGACATCCCACATCACAGCCGTAGTCCCACCCTGCCAGTTTACTCGACGAACGTGACCTTGTTAATTTCTTTCAGGGTCGTGATTCCCTGCTGCACCTTCTCCAGGGCCGTCTCCCGCAGCGAGACCATCCCTTCTTGCCGCGCCACTTTCCGAATCTCCGCGGTAGGGCGTTTGTCCAGGATAAGCTCGCGGATCCGATCCGACAGCGCCAGGAGTTCTCCGATGGCGGTACGCCCGCGAAACCCCGTCTGGTTGCAGTGGCCGCAGCCGGCGCCTTCGTAGAAATCCACCGTGCCCCAGGTCGTCCGCTCCAGCCCGGATTCCTCGAGCAACTCAGGGGGAATCTCCACGCGCCGCTTGCACGATTCGCAGATGGTCCGCACCAGACGCTGCGCCAGGATGCAGTTGAGCGCCGAAACGAAATTGTAGGGTTCGACACCCATGTTGAGGAAGCGGCTCAGGACGTCCACCACGTTGTTGGCGTGGACGGTGGTGAATACCAGGTGTCCGGTCAGCGCCGACTGGATGGCGATCTGCGCGGTCTCGTTGTCGCGGATTTCACCCACCATGATTTTGTCGGGGTCATGACGCAGAATCGAGCGCAGCCCGCGGGCAAAGGTCAAGCCCTTCTTCTCATTCACGGGGATTTGCGTGATGCCGCGGATCTGGTATTCCACCGGGTCTTCGATGGTGATGATCTTGTCTTCGTCAGTCTTGATTTCGGAAAGGGCGGCATAAAGGGTGGTGGTCTTGCCGCTGCCCGTCGGGCCGGTGACCAGCACCATGCCGTAGGGTTCGCGGATGAAGCGCCGCAACCGTTTGATCTCGCGATCGGCAATGCCCAGGACGTCGAGCCGAAGCTGGCGGAACTTCTCGTGCAGCGACTCCTTGTCGAGAATGCGCAGTACCGCGTCCTCGCCATGAATCGAGGGCATGATCGAGACGCGGAAATCAATGGGGCGCCCCCGGTAGCGGACGCGGAAGCGGCCGTCCTGGGGAACGCGCCGCTCGGCAATGTCGAGTTCCGCCATGACCTTGATGCGCGTGATGAGGTTCGACTGGAACTCGCGCGCCAGCGGCGCCATCGCCTGCTGGAGTACGCCGTCAATCCGATACTTCACCACCACGGCGTTGTCGCGGCTTTCGATGTGGATGTCACTGGCACGGCGCTCGAGGCCCGCAAAGATGATCGAGTCCACCAGCCGGATCATGGGGCTGGCGGTGCGCTCTTCCACCAGATGTTCGAGGGAAAGGCCTTCTTCCGCGCTCTCCTCCTCCTCGCGAATCACATCCAGGCGGAACTCTTCCGTCGCCTCTTCCAAAACCCGCTGGGAAGGCTCAGTCTTCTTCAGGAATTCCCGAACCTGGCTCACGGCGGCGACACGGACCAGCAGCCGGCGGTCCAGCCGCATTTCGAGTTCGTCCAGGCGGGCCAGGTCCGTCGGGTCGCCCACCGCTACAACCAGTTGATGGTCACGGACCTCCAGCGGAAGAAACTCGTAGCGGACCATCAAATCCAGCGGAATGGAACGGAGCAATTCCAGGTCAGGACGACAGTCCCGCAGGTCAACGAAATCAAATTGGTAGCGCTCCGCCAACCGCCGCGCCTGCTCCATCTCAACGCTAACGTCAGAGCTGGTGTCGACCATTTCTCCTCTCCTGCTTCTTCCCCTGTTTGGGTCGGCAAGTCCCCTGCCGGCCCGGAACGTGCCTCTCCGTCTAATGCACCTGCGCCGCCATGGAAAACAGCGGCAGATAGAACGCCACCAACACAAAAGCCACGACCACGGCAATGGACGCAATCATCAGCGGGTCCACCAGCGCCACGAGCGTCGAAAGGTCGATGTTGACGTCCTCTTCGAAGAACTCGGCCAGGCTCTCCAGCATCGCGGGCAAGGCCCCCGTCGTCTCCCCCACCTCCAACATATCCAAGGCAATAGGTGGGAAAAAGCCGGTCGTTCGCAAGCTGGCGCTGAGCGAACCTCCGCCGGTCACCTCAATCTGGGCCTGCGCAATCGCCTGCGCCAGGAGCGGGCTCGCCACCGATTCCTTCGCCGTTTCGAGCGCTGCGACGATGGGAATTCCGCCCTGTAAGAGGGTGGCCAGGGTTCGCCCGAATTCGGCCACGGAAAACTTCAGCAGCAATTTCCCCACCACCGGCAGGCGGAACTTCACCTTGTCCCAAGCCAGGCGCGTGCGATGCGAGCGCCAAGCCCCACGCCAGGCGAAGACCCCCGCCCCGATACCCAGTAACACCAGAACACCGACGCGTTTGATGCCGAGGGAAAACTCGATCAAGAAGCGTGTCAGGTACGGCAACTCAATGTTCAGGTCGGCATAGAGCAACGCGAAGCGAGGAACGATAAAAGTGATGACAAAAGCGATGAGCGCGAAAAGAAAAACCAGCAGGAACGCGGGATAGATGAGCGCCGCCAAGAACTTCTTGCGGAAACTCCGCGTCGTCTTCTGGTAGGTGACGTACTGCGCCAGGACGCGGTCCAGGCTGCCGCTTCGTTCACCGGCCCGCAGGGATGCCGAGTAGATCTTAGGGAACTGCCCGCGCGCTTCGAAAGCTTCGGAAAGCAGCGCCCCGGCACGGACTCTCTCGCGCACATCTTCGACGGCCGCGCGCAGCTCCTCACTCCTGGTCTGGCGGGCCAGTAGATCCAGGGATTTTTGGAGGGGCAGGCCGGACTTGGAAAGCGTCAGGAATTGCTGGTTGAAGATCAGGAAATCATCCGGGCGGACCCGTTGCCGCCGCAGCCCCCGCAGCTTGGCCCTGAGCACCTGCTTGGGCTCAACCGAGAAAACGTAGTAGCCCTCCGACGCCAGGCGCTGACGGAGTTCGGCCGCGGAGAGGGCCTCCTCCGTCTGGCTGATCACCCGGCCCGCCGTAGTCCCGAGTTTGCAGACAAACTCCATGGAAGTTGAAAGTCCAAAGTTGAAAGTCAAACGTCAAGATCCGAAGCACAGGCTCGCGCGGCTCGGTGCCTCCGCTTTCGACTTTCAACTCTCAACTTTAGACTGCCCTTCTCACCAACTGCTGTACGGCGTCCCGTCGAGCGAAGTTTCGTCGGAGCCGCTGTGGACGTCCACAATGCCGGGCACCGCCTGGCTGGCGCCCACGGGAACGTCCTCGATATCTTAACCCGCCTCCACCAGTTCCTCCAGCGATTGCGGCGGTCGTTGCTTGTCGAGCGTGAACTGGTCAATCAGCGAACGCATCGTGTACAGGTCGTCGCGTAGCACGGCCTCGCGCGCCCGCATCGTGGCCACCTGATAGGTGGGGATGGCGAACGAGGCCAGGATCAGAATCAAGGTCAAGACCATCATCAGCTCGAGGAGCGTGAAGCCTGAAGATGGCTGTCCGTTTCTGATCTCTGAGGCCGCCTTGCACGTTGTTCGTGGTTCGTGGTCCGTCGTCCGCGGCAACGGACAACTGACAACGGACAACGGACTCCTTGCCTTGCAGGCAAGGCTGCCTCTGTGTCCCATGATCTTACCAGTCGGCATGCCGCGTTCCATCCAGGGCCGTTCCCTGGCTCTTGGAATACACGTCAAACACATTCCCGCCGCCCCAACTGCGGGAATCCGGATCGTCCTGCATGGCGCGCAGTCCCCAGTCCGTCTGGCCCGTCAGGGGATCCACGGGGATGCGGCGAAGGAATTTGTACTTGGCGGTGGCCGCCCCCTTGAGTGGGACGCCCTTCACCAGGGTCTCGAGGTCAGGGGGATACCCGAAGCTATCGGCCTTCGTAGGAATCATGCCGCGATCGGCGAAGTCCTTATACCGATCGATGGCCTGACGCATCTCGCGCAGCGCCCGCCGCAGTTCCATTTCTTGGGTACGTCGCACCTGCACGCGAGCCATGGGCAGGGCGACAGTGGTGAGAATCAGGAGGATGGTGATGGCCGCGATCAACTCCACCAGGGTAAATCCGCGGCCTGAAGAACGTTCTCCGATACTCCTCTTAATCACAGATCTCATTGCGGCTGGCCTGGTGCCTCGGGAGCCGCCTCGGGTTGTTGCGGGGGCGGTTCCGACCCTGGCGTCGCGGGCACCGTAGGTGCCGCCGCGCCAGCCCCCACCGAAACTTCCTTGCCACTCTCAGCCGCGCGCTCCGGCAGTCGAATCACTCGTGGAGTCAGCATGACCAGAACTTCTGTCTCCAGCCGCTCCCGGTGCTGCGTCGAGAACAGATATCCCAGGAGCGGGATCTGACTGAGCCCGGGCACACCCGAGGCCGTCTGAGTCTCCTTGGTCTCGATCAACCCTCCCAGCAGATTCACCTCGCCCTCTTTGAGCCGAATATCGTGTTCGATCTTCCGCTGGTTGAAGGTTGGCTGCGCAATGCCAGCAACGGTCCGGTCGGCACCCAACGAAGAGATCTCGATTGAAGCGTGGAGGTTGACTTCCCCGTTTGGCAGAAGGCGTGGCGTCAGGTCCAGGTTCACACCGACGTCCTGGTACTGGAACTGCGTGCTGGCGAGCAGGCCGAAGCTCCCGCTGGTGCCGGTGCCCCCCGTGGTCCCTCCAAGCGAGGGTAGGAAGCTGCCGGTGGCATACGGAATGCGGCTGCCAATCCTCAATTTAGCTGTCTGGCCGTCGGTAACTCGGATCTGGGGCTTCTGGAGGATATGGCTGCGTGAGTCATTCAGCACCGCGCTGGCAGCGGCGCTCGGGAGCACAAGAGCATAGTCCCGATAGCTCAAGCTGCCCAGACCTACACTTGCCGCCGTGGCAGAAGGGGCGAACGCGAGGACCGACTGAAAGCCAGCCGTAACCGTACCTGACGATGAGACTGTAGCCGGGGTTAAGCCCAGGTCGCGGATGCGGCTGCGGTCGGCTTCCACCACCACCACGTCAATCAGGATTTCGGCCTTGTTCTGATCGAGGTCCCGGATCATCTTCTCCGCCGCCGCCACCTTGGTGGGCGTGTCGCGAATGATGATGGCGTTGGAGTCGGGATTGTCCACAATTCGCTGCAATCCAAGGACTTGCTTCAGTGCCGTGGTGATTGCGGTGCGGTCGGCCGGCGCCAGTGGGTTCGACAGGTAGATGGTTTTCAGAACCTCTTCCTCGTAGTCTCTCCGGTTGGTGGGCGTGTCCGGAACGATCAGGATGGTGTTGGCTGTTACCACTCGCCAGAAAGTCTTGGTCTGATATGAAACCACGCGCAGGGCGTCTTCGATTTTCACATTGGTCAGATCCACCGAAACCGATTGGGGCCGGAAATCGGACGTGAAGGCGACATTCAGGTCGGCCAACTTTGCCAGCGTTTCATAGACCTTTCGGCTGTCCGCGGAAATGCGAAAGTGCGCTAGAGGTTCTGTAGGCCAAGGCTTTAGCTGGACACCCGACGTGCCCGCCGCTCCCTCCCGGGCCTTCAAGGCCTGCTGCAAGGTCTCTTCGCGCGCGCGCTTGGCAGTAACCTGTCGCGCCAGGAGCCGGCCCAACTCCTGAGCTGCTGCCTCGTTAGTGGGGTCAAGGCTGACGGCTCTCTGGAACTCGCCCGTCGCCTCGTCTATGCGGCCCCCGGCTAGCTGCCGGCGTCCCTGCTTGAGGTGAAAAAGGGAAGCCTCTGTCCGCGCAACCCTCTCATGGATGAGGTACTTAGCGTTCTCGGGTTCGGCTTGCAGCGCTTTCTCGTACTTGATGAGGGCGGTATCCCAGTCTTTTCGCGCCTCCGCCTTGCGGCCCTCGCGGAAAACACTGCTCCCGCCCCCGCATCCCAGGCAGACGAGGAGCATCGCACTCGCGCCCCACAGTCGGACTTCTCTCGCTCGCATCGTCCTCCCCCGAGGTTCTGCGCTGTGTCGGTAAGTCCGATTATCACCGATTTGGACACGTCAAGGCAAGCGAAACCCGAGGCCAGCCGCTACGAATAGGCTCTGTGGTGGGAGGATTCGAGACAACCCGTGAGCAATCAGCCCGGGGCATGGCGGCAACTGTGTGCCATTCAGGTCTTGGGGCTAGGAGGCGGCGGGCTGCCCAGCGACCTGCCCTGCGGCCTGCCGCTTCTCGAAGAACTCGGTGATGCGATCCTGGTTGTAAATGGAAATCTCCGTGAAAGCCACACCCGTTCCCCGATCTCTGATGCTGTATACGATTTCGCCCTTGCAGTTGATGGAGGGCAAGCCGGCACCGAGCTGGAAGGAAAGCTTGATAGCCGGACTCTGGTGCGGAGGCAAGGGAGGGAAGATGAGACACCCTCCTCGGCTGATCTGGGGCATATGCGTTTGAATGGCCCCCGAGTCTAGGTAAACGGTCACTTCAGCGTTCGCCGGGTAGCGGGGAAACCTCCGCCTCTGGATCCCTTCGTCGGCCATAGCGCCGTATCATACCGGACGCTTCCGCAATGTCAACCCAATATCGACGAGAGAAAGTCGGTGGGAGACCTGCCCTCGATGGTAGAATGCCCCCCCGGTACGCCGAACATGAAGGAGACGGTGATGGGCAAGGTGCTGCGTTGCAGGGACCTCGGCATGAATTGCTCCCAAGAGCTTCGCGCTGAGACGGAGGAAGAGCTCCTGAAGCTTGCCGCCGAACACGCGGAAAAGGACCATGGCATCCACGCTTCGAGCATTCCACCGTCGATCATGGCTATGGTGCGGGCTGCGATCAAAGACGAATAGCCCTCCGGCCTGTGACGGAGATTCCATGTAGGAGCTCGCTTGCTACCGGCTTTGCGCAGGCGAATTGAGTCTTTGAGGCCGCGGCGTCTCAGCGCGCAAACCGACGCTTCCAGGAGCTGGCGCGCGTGAATCCATCCAGGGGTAGCCCTGGACCCGGAGGCCCGAGGTTGGTGCATGCTTTTGGCAATGGGTCGTGAAAATGCGCTAGAATGGCGGCTCGCAGGGATCGAACGTCAGGATTCGAAGACCGTGGCCATCGTCGGGGTCGAGCTTGGCCTCGCAAGTCTGCCATCACCTCATGGTGGTCGAAGGGTGAGAGCAGGGGGCTGATGTGTCATCTTCACGCCTGAAACAATGGCTGACGCGGCTTGCCCCGGTCTATCCCGGCGAGGGCAGAGTGGTCGGCCTCTGCCTGACCGTGTTTTTCTTTGTCTTCGTGGGCATCATGTTCGGCCGCAATGCCCGCGACTCCCTCTTCCTTTCCAGCTTCGGCATTCAGTACCTGCCCTACATGTACTTCGCGAACGCCGTAGTACTGGTCATCTGCTCGATCTTCTACACCTCGCTGGTGGACCGGGTGGAGCGGGGCAAGTTTCTCGCCAGCGTGTCGCTGATCTTCGTGGTGATTCTGATCGGCAGCCGGGCCATCCTCCTCGGCCAACCGCGCTGGTTCTACCCGGTGCTCTACATCCTTGCCCAGGCCATCTGGAACTTCTCGCTCTTGCAGTTCTGGACTTTTCTCGCTGACCTATTCGACACCCGCCAAGCCAAGCGGTTGTTTCCCCTGGTGGCCATCGGCAGCCTTTTGGGCATGATCGGGGTGGGCTTGACCTCGCGCCCCTTGGTGGGGGCCATCGGCACAGAGAATCTCCTGCTGGTGTGGGCCGGCGTGATTTTCGCGGCGTCGGTCTTAGGGGGCATCGTATACACGAAATACCGGCCGGAAAAGGCCGCGGCCGCCAAGGACCGCGCTTCGCTTCCCCCTCCCCGGAGACTTTCCGAGTGGGAGAAATTCAAAGACGGCGCCTCCCGCCTGCGCCAGGAACCGCTGCTGCGCACCATGGCGCTTATCACTCTCCTGCTTTGGACCGTCTTCACGGTGGTGGATTTCTGTTTCAACCAGAGAGCACTTGATACCTACCCGAACAAGAACGAACTCACTGCTTTTCTGGGAAGCTTTCGCGGCTGGGCCGGCTTTCTCTGCCTGATGGTGCAACTTTTCCTCACCTCACCCCTGATTTCTCGTCTGGGTATCGGCGCGACGATTGCTTTTCACCCCACCTTCCTCAGCCTTTCAACGCTTTGGATGACTTGGCGTTTTGGAAATCCGTCCGTCTATACAGCCAAGATGGGCGACCACGTGCTGCTCTACACCATTCAGGACTCTTCGTTTCAGCTCCTATACAACCCCGTGCCGTTGGACAGGCGGGCGCGAATTCGAGGCTTCATTGATGGCTTCGTGAAACCCATTTCCATGGCCGTGGCAGGGGTGTTGCTGTTGCTGGGGAACTGGTATCTCAGCCCGCGGCAAATCTCGATGATCGGGTTGTTCTTGTCCTTCGGCTGGTTGGCCGCCGCGCTCACGGCCAAGAAGGGATATATTCGCGCCCTGCTCCAGAACCTCCAGGCAGATAGTCCCGCCCTCCGGCAGGCAGCCGCGACCGCTCTCGCCAAGTTGAAAGACCCCTCGAGCGTAGCCATCCTCGCCGAAACGCTGCGCAGCGCCAGTCCCGAACGGGTGGTGGCGGCCATGCAGTTCCTGGAGAGCTTCGGCGCCGAGCAAGCCAATGAGGCTCTGATCGATTTGCTGCATCACCCGGACGCGCGGGTGCGAGCCACCGCCGTCAGCATGCTGGGACGACGGGCGGGCGCCCGGTGCGTGGATCAGATCACCCCGCTTCTCAACGACCCTGACGCACGGGTCCGCGCCAACACTGTCGAAGCGCTGGCGACGGTAGAAGATCCCGACTTGGTGGAAAAACTGCGACCGCTGCTTCAGGATCCTTCCACCCGCGCGCGGGTCAACACCGTGCTCACCATCGCCACCATTCAGGGCGTCTCCGCAGCCCTCGAATCGCTGCCGTTGATGCAAGAACTGGCCGCCGGCGATGCCACGGCCCGCGCCACCGCCACCTACGCCTTGGGCCGGCTGCCTCTGGAGCAGTCGGTGGACCTGCTGGCGGCGCTGCTCAACGACCCCGAACCCCGGATCCGCTGCGAGGCCGCGCAGGCTCTGGGGCGCGTCGGCTCGCCCCGCGTCATGCCGAATTTGATCGAAGCCCTAGCCGGTCCACCTCAACTGCGCCACGACGCGCGCCGCAGCCTCGCAGCCATCGTCACGAAATGCGGCCCGACGTGCATCCAGGAATTGATGCAGACCGCCGCCAGCTCCCATCGCCCGGAAATACGCAGTGAATTGGCCGACGTGTTGGGCCGCCTGAAAAATCCCCAGGTCGTCGAAACGCTCCTCCAGCTTCTGAAAGATCCCGAATGGCGCGTGCGCTGGAAAGTCCTGAAGTCCTTCGAGCGTCTGGCCCGCGCCGGCCCTTTGCCCGAGACGGCGCGGACGGGCCTTTTCAACTTCGCCCACGAGGAACTGACCGCCTTCCGCCAGAGCCTGCTCTGCTCACAGGCTCTGGTGCCGCACCCGGCCAGTGAGGCGGAACGGATGCTGGCCCAAGGCCTGGAAGAAGACCGAGTGAAGATTGAGGAACGCGTCTTCCATATGCTGGGCATCGTCTGCGGGCGCGACCGGATGCTGACCATCTTCGAGAAACTCCAGTCGGGCGATCCGCGACTGCGCGCCGACGCTCTGGAAGCCCTGGACACGCTGGCGCCCAAGGAAATCGCGCGGCAGGCGCTGGCCTTGTTGGAGCCGGTGCCTACCGCCGCCGGGGCCGCAACCGCGCCTCTG
>JBEKCQ010000105.1:0-14461 GCA_050014795.1 Terriglobia bacterium
TCACTCCCAGAGGAACGGAGGCCTCGCTCGCAGGCGCCGACCTGAACGATCTCCGCATTCGCCACATCAGTGAGGTGGCGCCGGACCCGCAATCCGGCGGGGTGCGTATCACGCTGGACGCCGAACGCCGCGTGACCTTGGAGGGCTCGCTGGATGACCCGCGCATTCGCCAGGTGTTGGTGGACACGGTAAGAAGCTACGACAACCCGGGCATCCGCCGGGATACGCTCGAGGCCCTGAGGACGCAGCGCGCCAATCCCTCGGTGCGGGCGGCCATGCTGTTTGCCATCCGGCACGATCCCAATGCAGGCATGCGCCTGGAAGCGCTAAAGACCGTGCGGGGGATGGAGCCGGGTCGAGACATGCAAGAAGCTTTGCTTGGCGCTCTGGAGCACGACACGAACCCGGGAGTGCGGGTGGCGGCGGTGAACGCGCTAGTGGAGCACGCTGCGGAAGAAGGACAGGATGAGACCGTGATGCCCGTCCTGGTGAAGCTGGCGGCGAGCGATCAGAATGCTTACGTGCGCTTCCAGTGCCAGGCCGCGGTCCGGAAGATGGAAGGAAATGATTAATAGGAGATGCAAGATGAGATACCGAACTCTATCCATACTGGCGATACTGGTCGCGGGCACCTGCCTGGCGCTCGAACCTGCCGACCAGGGCAGCGTGAAGCGCGGTGAACCGCAGCGCCAGGGGAATAACTGGGAAGAGCGGGCCGAATGCAGCATTCCGGCGCGCGAAGGCGGCCGCCTGGTGGTGCGGGCGGACTTCGGCTCATTGGATGTCAAGCCTGGAGCTAACGACCGCGTCGTGTGCCAGGTGCGCCTGCGGGCCTATACCTCCAATGAAGACGAGGCCAGGCGGTACTTCAAGGACTTCGAGTTGACCCTCCGCCAGCTAGAAGGCGGGCTCTATCTGACGGGCAGGCTGCCACAGCAACGCCATGGTCACATGTCGCTGGGGGCCGAGTATGCCATCACCGTTCCGCTGCGGTTCAACCTGGACTTGGAGACCAAGGGCGGCGGCATTGAGGTGCAGAAGCTCGAGGGCCAGCTCCAAGCGGTGACGGCGGGCGGGTCCATTCGCACCGGTGACGTGACCGGCCCCGTGCGGGTTGAGACCGCGGGCGGGGGCATCCAGCTCGGCACCATTGCAGCCCCTGTGGAAGCACGAACCGCGGGCGGGAGTATCCGCGTTGGGGACGTTCACGGTGCGGCCGTTCTCGAAACCAGCGGCGGCGAAATCGTAGCGGGGCTGATTCAGGGCACGCTTCGCGCCCAGACAGCCGGCGGTGACCTCATCCTGCGCGGCGCCTCCGGCCCCATTGAGGCCCGGACCGCCGGAGGGCAGATCCAGGTCGGGCAGTGCGGTGGCAACGTCATCGCCCAGACGGCAGGCGGCAGCATTCGTCTCCAGGGGGCGCGCGGGCGGGTGGAAGCGCGGACTGCCGGCGGCAGCATTGACCTCCTGCAAATACAGAACGCCATTCGTGCCACCACGGCCGCGGGCGCCATCCTGGCCCAGGTTGACGGCGACCTGAAAACGTTCGCCGCCTCCGAACTCCAGACCTCGGTGGGCGACATCCAGGTATTCCTACCTCCCAACCTTCCTGTGACCGTTGACGCGGCTATTGATATGGCGGCTGGCCACAAGATCATTTCCGACTTTCCCCTGAACATCCAGAAGGAGGGAGAGGCTTTCGTTCCCACCAAGCTGCGGGGCGAAGGCGCGCTGAACGGCGGCGGCGAGGTGCTGCGCCTGCGCACCGTGGCGGGCAACATCGAGATCCGCAAGCTCGACCCACGTACCTTGGAGCAATTCCGAGTGCGCCAGGAATCCTTCTGGAAGCGCTGGCAAGAGAAAGAGGAACGCCGCCAGCAGAAGCAACAAGAACGGCAGGAACACGAAGAGGAGTAACTCGAAAACGCGGGGAGACTCACGTGAGAGCCATCACTCTGGTGGGAGTTGTCGCGGGCCTTTTAGCCGCGATGCCGGTCAGCGCGCAGGAGCAGGAGGTGTGGAGCGGGCGCTATCCGCTCCCGGCCGGGGGCAGCGTGGTCGTGGAGAATGTGCAGGGAGACATTGACGTCGAGGCCTGGGACCGGGCGGAAGTGGAAGTCGTGGTCGTCAAAACCGCCTTGGGGCTTGGCGCGAATCCGGACGACGTCCGGATCGAAGTCGAGTCCAACGGCCGCGCGCTGATCTTGCGCACGCTGTACGTGGGACAGGCGGACGAACCGGTAAGGGTGGACTATCAGGTGCGGGTGCCCCGTCAGGTCCGGCTGGAGCGCTTGCGAACTGTCGAGGGTAGCATCAGGGCTCGCGGGATCGAGGGTAGCGTGGACGCCAGCACGCTGAACGGGAACATCGAGGCGAGGAACATCAGCGGGAGCGTGTTGGCGCGCGCCATCAACGGTAACGTCGCGGTTTCCCTCCGCGCCTTGCCCGACCGCGCGGCTCCCGTCCAACTGGATACCGTCAACGGGCACATCTTTCTTTCCTTACCTTCCCAGGCCAATGCCGATTTGCAGTTGAGTGCGGTGGCAGGCCGGATTGAAGGGAACTACGCGTTCACGGTGAGCGATGTGCCTGGCGATACCTCGTGGCGCACCCGCTTGGGACGAGGCGGCGTGCAGGTTCGGTTGCGCACCGTGCGCGGCAATATCCGGGTGACTGAGAGCGAGGAACTGCTGTGAAGCCCGGCCATATAGGAAGCCTTTAGGAGAACTGGAGGAAACAATGAAACGCAACACCCTGGTGTTATTGGGAAGCTTGCTGGTTATCGCACTGCTGGGCATCAGCTCACTCAGGGCCGGACAGGAGTCCACTAAGTCCGCGGTGACCGTGATCGCGCCTGGAGATGAACCGGATGTCCTGTACTTTAGTGCCGACGCGGCGACCGTGATCAAGGGTGGAGATGAACCGGATGTCCTGTACCTTAGTGCCGGCGAGGACGAAGAGGAGCCCCCTGCGGCCGCACCCTCGCCGCACCCGATGGCTCTCCCCCACCCTGGGCGCCAGACGTTCTTGTTTCGCACCGGTGAGGGAGGCGGAGCATGGCTGGGAGTGCGGCTCGAAGAGGTGACCGCCGAGAAGGCAAAAGAGTTGAAGCTCGCGGGTGAGTACGGCGTGATTGTGAAGGACGTGGAGGAAAACAGCCCGGCAGCCAAGGCGGGCTTGGCCCAGGGGGACGTTATCCTGGAATTTGCAGGCGAGAAAGTCCGCGGCACCGCTCATTTCCGCCGTCTGGTACGTGAGACCCCCGCGGGGCGGACCGTGTCCCTTCAGGTCAGCCGCGCCGGGCAGACGCGCACTCTGACCGCCAAGCTGGAAGCCGGCGGGGACCGGACCTTTCAGCTCCCGGCGATGCCGCCTATGCCGGACATGCCCAAGATCGAAGTCCCCGAATTCGACTTCGTTTGGCATGCCCAGGGCGCACGCTTGGGTATCTCAGGCGATGACCTGACTCCGCAGCTTGCCGAGTTCTTCGGCGTGAAACAAGGCAAGGGCGTTCTGGTGCGCGAGGTAGTGGTGGGCAGCGCAGCCGCGAAGGCGGGGCTCAAGGCCGGCGACATCATCGTGGCGGTGGACGGCAAAGAGGTGACCTCCGTGTCGAAGCTGCGCCGCGCTCTGGCAGGAGACAAGGAAGAGAAAGAGGCGCGCAAGGCGACGCTAACTATCGTGCGCGACAAGCGCGAGCAAACCGTCGCGGTGGAACTCGAGCCCCCGGAGCCAGTTTCGCCGCGCCGGGTCACGGGGATAGTGGGTCCTGAGCCTGAGGAGATGCAAGAGTTGGCCGCCGAAGCGCAGGCCCACGCCCAGGAGTACAAGGCTCAGGCGGGGGAGTGGCAGAAAGAGCAGAAGGAATTCCAGAAGGAGTTCCAGAAGGAACAGAAGAACCTACAAGAGGAACTGCGGCAACTCCAGGAAGAACTCCCGAAGGAGATCGAGGAGGAGATCGAGGTCAGCCGCCAGGTCGTTTAGCCCTGCAGGCGCCGGGCAGCCAAGAAGGCGCATCCTGGCTGGTCCGGTTCTCTCCGCCTTCGGGCCGTGGGTTCTGGGACAAGGTCTTCCCTTCGGTGCCCATAAGGGGGGCTTTGTGTGCGGCTGACCCGCACTCGCGGCACGAGATCCCGCCTTTGACGTTTTGTCCTCTTTGTGGTATCTTCCGCCTGGGCTAAGGCATCAAAGACATATAGCTTCAGTAAGGCCGAGGAGGGATAAGGAGAGTCCACCATGAAGCACAAGATTACGGGTTTGTTGATTGTCGTTGCGCTCATCTCTGGAGTGAAGCCTGCCCTGGCGCAGGGTCAGGGCCTGCACAAGGGTTGGGTCATGGTTCCCGATTCCAGTCTCGAGCACCCTGAGGACGTGGGGAAGAAAGCGCACACGAACCACGTAATCTTCCTCCGCCAGGGAGCGACCTACACAGCGCCCTGGGGAGAGACACCCGCTTCTATTCGTGACGTCTACGGCCTCCCTGCGACCGGCGGGGCGGGAGTGATCGCGATTGTCGATGCGTTCGATTACCCGACCGCACAGGCTGATTTTGATACCTTCTCGGGACAGTTCAGTCTGCACCTGTCATCCGATAAAGTGTGCAACGGCGCGAATCCATGTTTCCAGAAGGTGTACGCAGCCGGAAAGAAGCCCAAGGCCAACTGTGGCTGGGCACAGGAAGCAGCCCTTGATATCCAGTGGGCGCATGCCATGGCCCCCTACGCCCAGATCGTGCTGGTGGAGGCTGCCTCCAACGGGTTTTCCGACCTGTTTCAGGCAGTGGAAGTTGCGACCAACATCGTGTTGACCGGCGGTGTCCAGAGCGGGCTCAGCTCCGGCGAAGTCTCCATGAGTTGGGGTGGAAGTGAGTTCTCGACCGAGGCCACTAACGACGGACGTTTCACGGCGAATGACGTTGTTTATTTTGCTGCCAGCGGCGATGCTGGCGGCAAGACGATTTACCCCGGCGTGTCGCCCAACGTGGTCTCTGCCGGAGGAACCACCATCAACCGCGACGCGAGCGGCCATTTCGTCAGCGAGACCGGTTGGAGCGGCAGCGGAGGCGGCCCCAGCAAGTACGAGCCTCGCCCCTCTTACCAGGACAAGATCATCACCATCGTGGGATCGAGGCGCGGAGCGCCTGATTTCTCCTTCGATGCGAACCCGAACTCAGGTGTCTCCGTGTACGACAGCACCCCTTGCCAGGGGTCGAGCGGTTGGCTGGTCTTCGGCGGGACCAGCGTTTCCTCACCCTCGCTGGCGGGGATTGTCAACCTCGCCGGCCATTTCTATCTGAATACCGGGCCTGAGCTGAGCACGATCTACGCGGACTATGCAAGCCCCACCCATTATCCCCGCGACTTTCGCGACATCACTTCCGGCACAGCGGGCAGCTATAGTGCCAAATTGGGTTGGGATTTTGTTACGGGAGTCGGCAGCAACAAGGGACTGAACGGAAAGTAACCGGAACGAACGGGGCAGCTATCGACAAAGGGCCTTCCACCAGGAAGGCCTTTTGCGTTTGTGGTCCACAACCGGCCGAGACGCATACCTGGCAGTCAGGCGGGGCGTGGCAACGCCCACTCTCACGAAATCATCGATTGCAGCGCCGTGAAGTGGCCACAAGAAAGCCATGACCCACAACTACAGCACCAGGAACTGCACCACAAACAGCACAGCGAAGACGTAAGTCAGGGCAGGGCATTCGCGCCAGCGGCCCGTGGCGAGTTTCCCCACCGCGTAGGAAATGAACCCGAAGGCAATTCCCGAGGCAATGCTGAACGTCAAGGGAATCGCCACCAAGGTGAGGAACGCGGGCAGGTACTCCGTAGGTTCTTCCCACTCCAATTCCCGCACCACCTTGAGCATCATCGCTCCCACCACGATCAGGGCCGGCGCCAGCGTGGGGTAGCGGACGATCGGATTGTTGGCCGCATCCGCGCCCACCGTGACGCCCCCACCGATCATGGAGGCCAGCGGACTGAAGAACATCGCCGCGAGCAGCAAGAGCCCCGTCACCATGTTGGCCAGGCCGGTGCGCGCGCCGTCGGAGACGCCGGCGGCGGATTCGATGTAAGCGGTCACGGTGGAGGTCCCGAGCGCTGCGCCCGCGGTCGTCCCCACTGCGTCCGAAAAGAGCGCCTGACCCGAGCGCGGTAACTTCCCTGCGCGCAGCAAGCCCGCCTGCTGTCCCACGCCCACCAGGGTTCCGACCGTGTCAAACAGAGCCAAGTAAAGCAGTACGAAGATGGCTGCGGCGAGCGTCGCGGGATGCACCCCCAGCAGACCCCGAAGGTCGAACTTCCAGAACGTGGGGGTCAGATCAAAATCCGCGGAGAAAACACCACGGTAGTGAACCATCCCAAAGCCCGCGGCAATCGCCGTGGTAGCCAGGATGCCGACCAGAATCGCCCCGCGCACGCGGTAGGCGAGCAGCACGATCATCACCAGCAGGCCCAGCACGCTGACCAGCGCCACGGGTTGACGGAAATCGCCCAGGTGCACCAGCGTGGCCGGGCTCGACACCACCAGGTTGCCGTATTCCAGGCCAATGAACGTGATGTACAGCCCAATCCCCGCAGCGATGCCGCACTTCAGCGAATGCGGGATCGAATCAATGATTTTCGAACGGATCCCCGACAGCGTAAGCAGGATAAAGAAGACGCCGGCCACCAGCACCGCCGCCAGCGCCTGCTGCCAGGTCAGGCCGAATCCCAAGGGAGCAACACCGCACAGCGTATAAACAAAGAAAAAGTTCTCCCCCATGCCCGGCGCCAGGGCCACGGGATAGTTGGCCAGCAGGCCCATGAGGAACGTGGCCAGGGCGGCTGAGAGGCACGTGGCGTACATCACGGCGCGAAAATCCATGCCCGCCTGCGACAGCAATCCTGGCTGTAAGAAGATGATGTACGACATCGCCAGGAAGGTGGTGATGCCGCCGAGCACTTCCCGGCGCACGGTCGTGCCATGTGCTTCTAGCTGAAAGAACCGGGCAATACGCATGGGAATGCAGAAGGCTGAACTATGAATGATGAATTCAGCCGGCACGAGACCGGCGTTCATCATTCAGAATTCAGCATTCATAATTCATGGACCTACTTCAATTCAATCGAGATGGACTCAAAGGTCTCCTTGCCCGCGTTGGCGAACGAGTGCGTGCGGCCGGTACCGGGCACGAACACGGCGTCGCCGGCTTTCTGCACGTTTTCCTTGGCGGTGCCGTCGGCCGCCACATCCCGGAGCGTCGAGCCGCGGATCACTACCGAGACGTGGTCGAGTGCATGCGTGTGGAGCGGCGTGCCCTCGCCCGGCTTGAGTACCCAGCGCGCAATCTTCACCTTCTGATTGTCCACCAGCACCTGCGGCTGGACAACCTTCTCGCTGGCCAGTTTCTGCGCGAAGAGCGTCAGCGCGGACAGCAAGATTCCTACGACGATTCCTGCCAGAAATTTCTTCATAGGGTTCTCCTCTATTGGACGTCAGCGTGTAGCGGCCACCTTTAGGTGGCCACCTCTGGCGGCCTAAAGGCCGCCGCTACGAAGCCGCTACCCCAGCAAGCGCCGCAGTGCCTCCGCCTGCCGCGGATTCTTGCGCAGGATAACACGACGCAGGCAGGCAAACTCATCGGCATCGATTTTCTGCACCGTCCCTCGCCCGCGGTACGGCGAGAATGCCCAAATGTGCTCCAGGTCCGGCTTCCGCGCCAGAGGATTTTCCAAACGGACGGCTTCGCCCGGCGAACAGAAATCTATCAGCGACCCCATCCCGACGTCCCGACCGTCGGAGGCGGCCCGCGCCAAGCCTACGACCCGCTTGCGGTCCACTTCGTAGCAAAGGAAAATGTCCCCGCGCTTCACCTCTTCGCGCAGATAACGCAGGCTCGAAGCGCTGCGGATCCAGCCCTCGTCGCCCATCTCGTAAGGGCCGCGCGTGCGCGCGCGGAAGTATTCCTCAAACTCCCACCCACGCTTCGTGTTGACTTTGAAAACCCAAACTCTCATTGAGTAATTGAAGGATTGAGTGATTGTGTGAACGCAAAACCCGCATCGCGCTGTTGCGTTGCCCTACCGTTCGGCGCCGCCCGCCCTCGCTGTTCGGCGCGAAGCCACGAAGATAGCGACCAGTTCGTTCGCCTCGGCCAGCAGATTCTGCATCCGAGCTGCTGTCCTGCCTTAGAATGAGCGGAAGGCCACCTCCACCATCAGACACACCGCCACTGGACGCCCGTTGCGCACGCCAGGCTTGAACTTCCACCTTCGAACGGTTTCCACCGCGTTGTCGTCGAGCCCGTAACCGAGCGGTTTGACCACGCGTATGTCGGCAACACCTCCTTGAGCATCGACGACGAAAAACAGGACTGTTGTGCCCTGAAGTTTGGCATCCCGCGCTTCCGGGGTATACCCGGGCATGGGCTTATGTATCGGAATCGGGGGCGTGACGCTGGGGTCCTTCCCCAGATAAGAGTAGGCAGCGCCCGCATTTCCATCTCCGCCGCGCGGCTCCGGCGTGGACTCGCCGTAGAAGAAACCTTTCCAGTAGTCAGGTACTACATCAGCGAGCTTCTCCTCCGCGGAGAGGAAGACGGTGGCTAGAAGCCTGTGAAGAGGCTCCATGCTGGCCGGAGGGCTGGCCATCTCCACACGAATGCTAACCCACTCATCGGGTCTGTGCTCGAACTTGTCCTTGCTGCGCGGGATGAGAAAGATGCGTGTGCCATTGATCGTGAGGTTCTTAGGTCGGAGCCGTACTTTGCCCACTTCGATACCCGCGCACAGGGTCCACGGACCGCTGCGGCCGCCCTTCACGAGTTTGCCCTGAGCGTCGTAGTCCAGCTTTTTCCCGCGATAGAAATTTCGCAGGATCATTGTCTTCCCTTTGTAGGTTGCGTTGAGTGCCTGCTCCATCTGTTTGAGGTCGCTCGCGCGGGCGTCAAGCAATACCGAGCTGGAAACAAGCACAAGGAGCACGGTCGCGATTCGGGTAGTCATGGCGCGCCCCCGTCATGTACAAGGCCAGGAAACGCTCGCCGCCTCCGTCCGACCCAGGCGGCTGTTGCTTTAGTATACCTCTGTCCCAAAGGTTGGAAACAGATTCAGAGCTCCACGACGTGTGCGACGCGCACCGCGGGAATGGCGCGGATCTCGGCCAGCACAGCCTCGGGGATGGGGTTGTCCACGTTGACGAGCCCGAGGGCTTCCGCGGCCTCCTGGCTGCGGCCCAAGGCGAAGTTGGCGATGTTGATGCCGCGTTCGCCCAGGAGCGTGCCGACGCGGCCGATGACGCCCGGGACATCCTGGTTGCGGATGAAGAGGATGACGCCGCGCAGCGGGGCCTCGATATCAATGTCACTGATACCCAGAATGCGCAGCCTGCCGCGCAGGCCCACCATCCCCAGAACCGACACGGAATCGGTTTCGGTGCGCAGGCCAACGCCGAGGGAGTTGGAGAAGGCCGCGCGGCGCGCGCTGCGCAGCTCCGTCACCTCGACCCCGCGCTCCTGCGCGAGCGTGCCCGCGTTTATCAGGTTCGCTTGCTCGGACAGCACCTGGTTGAGGACGCCCTTGAGCACGGCGTTCTTCACCAGATGCGTGTTGAGTTCCGCCAAGCCGCCGTCGTAACTGATGTGGACTTCCTCCAATCGCCCGCCCGCAATCTGGGCCACAAAGGCGCCGAGCTTCTCGCCCAACTGGATGTAAGGCTCCAGCTTCTTGTACTCCTCGGGCGAAATCGTAGGCATGTTGACGGCGTTGCGCGCCACGCCTTGAAGCAGGTAGTCGCGCACCTGCTCGGCGATGCGCACGCCGACAATTTCCTGCGCCTCTTCCGTCGAGCCCGCGATGTGAGGCGTGGCGATGACGTTGGGGTGGCTCACCAGCTTGAAGTCCTTGGGCGGTTCGCTCTCAAAGACGTCGAGGCCGGCGCCGGCGACCTGCCCGCTCTCCAGCGCCTGCAGCAAGTCCTCCTCATGGATGAGTTCGCCGCGCGCGCAGTTGACGATGCGCACGCCCGGCTTGGCGAGCGCCAGGGTCCGCGCGTTGAGTAGGTGACACGTCTCGGGCGTCGCCGAGGCGTGCACGCTGATGAAGTCGCTCGCCTTCAGCAACTCATCCAGCGAGACGAGACTCACGTTCTGCTCGCGCGCCATCAGCGAGGAGACGTAGGGATCATAGGCAATAACCTCCATCTGAAACGCCTGGGCCAGGCGCGCGACTTCCATCCCGATCTTTCCCAAACCGATCAGGCCGATGGTCTTGGCGCGCAACTCCGTCCCAATCAGTTTCTTCTTCTCCCAGCGCCCCTGCTTGAGCGCGCCATCCGCCTGCGGTATGCGTCGCACCAGCGCCAGCATCAGCGCTACAGCGTGCTCGGCGACTGCCACCGCGTTGCCACCGGGCGTGTTCATCACCACGATGCCTTTCTTGGTGGCGGCGTCCAGATCCACGTTGTCCACACCCACGCCAGCGCGACCGATGGCGCGCAGGCGCACTGCATGTTCCAGCAATTGCGCCGTGACCTTCGTGGCGCTGCGCACCACCAGGCCGTCGGCGTCCCGGATCTCATCCGTAACGGAAGCCTGCGGCTTGCCGGGCAGGTACACAACCTCAAAGGATTTCTCGGCCTGGAGAACCTCGAGGGCGCGTTCCGAAACGCTTTCAGCGACGAGGATTTTCATAGTGATGATTCCTGAGATGAATTGGCGTTGCAGCAGATCACCGTAAGGGAGCACCCTTGCGGCGCTCCCGCGGCAGGCCTGTGAAAGCCCTACACAGCGCGCCGCAGATAGACCTCTTGCGCAGCACGCACGCCGCTGCCGAGTTCCACCTTGTGTCCTACCTTCAACAGAACGATTTCCAGGGCCGCGAGCGCGGCGAACAGGTCGGCGGCATCGTAGTACCCGAGGTGTGCCAGACGAAAGATCTTGCCCTTCATCGAGCCCTGGCCGTTGGCCACAATGGCGCCGAAGCGCGAGCGCATTTCCTTCACAATCACGCCGGAGTCCATGCCCTCCGGCGCGCAGATGGCCGTCAGCGCATCCGCCGGGGAAGCAACGGCGAAGAGCTTCAGCCCCCAGGCCCGGGCGGCTTCCCGCGTCGCCTCGGCCAGCAGAGCAGCGTTGGCCACCAGATTCTCGCGGCCGAGCTGGCGGATGTAACTCAAAGCCGCGTGCAGGCTCACCACCAACGTGGTCGCCGGGGTATAGCTGGCCTCTCCCTTCGCCAGGTTCTTGCGCTCCTTGGCGAAGTCGAAGTAGTAGCGGGGCATCTTGGATTTTGCAATCAGCTTCCAGGCTTTCTCGCTCACGCTGGCAAACGCCAGCCCGGGCGGCACCATCAGCGCCTTCTGCGAGCCGCCCAGCACCACGTCCAAGCCCGACTCGTCCGGCCGCAGGTCGGTGGTGCCCAGGCCCGTGATGGCGTCCACCACCAAGCAGGTCTCGGGATACTCCCGCACCAGCGCCCCCAGCGTGGTGACGTCGTGTCGGACGCCCGTGGAACTCTCCGTGGCCTGCACGAACACGCCGCGGAACGGCCCATCCGCTTTCAGACGGGCTTCCATTTCTCCGATGTCGAGCGGGTGGCCATAAGGCGCTTCAACCTTGACCGCCTCCACACCGTAAGCCTTGGCCAGTTCCAGCCAGCGCTCGCCGAATTTTCCTGCGGTGCCGACCAACACACGCTCGCCGGGCGAAAGGAGATTCGCGAACGCGCCTTCCATCGCGCCGGTGCCTGAACTGGAGAACATCAGGACATCATTCTGCGTGTCGAAAAAGTACTTCAAGTTCTCGAGCGTTTCACGCATCAGCTGACGAAACGCTTCCGTACGATGATGCAGGGTGGCGGTGAGCGCGCGCGCCTGGGCCTCCATCAACAGCGGCGTGGGGCCGGGAGTAAAAAGCCTCTCTTTGATAATTCCAGGCATCGGCTAGTTTCCTGTAGCGAATGGATTTGCTTCGGAGGGACCTTTCCAGGCGGACCCAATTGAGGTGGAGTGACAATCTGGGCTGTCCGCGCCGAAGCCAGCCAGTCTAGGGGAAGTCCCGCGAGTTGTCAAACGAGCGGTGGCGTTGGAATTGGAAAGGTACATCGTATCCCCCCTGTAGGATTGAAGGGTCTCAGTCTGAAGAGGCGAGAGGAGACGACGACCTTGCTGGGGGGAGACTAAGGCGTCCCAGCGGACCGTTTCTACTTTCGGAGGATTCTCTGGATGGCGAACGCGTGGCCGGTTTCCATGTCGGCCTCAATCAGGACGGCTGAGAGGCGGACGTCGCCGCGGGCCACTTCGAAGCGGGCGGGAATCTGGTTCAGGAATTTCTCGATGATCGGCTGCTTCTCGATGCCGATGACGGAATCGTACGGCCCGGTCATCCCAAGGTCTGTGATGTAGGCCGTCCCTTTCGGCTGGACCGTTTCGTCGGCAGTGGGAACGTGGGTATGGGTTCCCAGCACGGCGGTCACGCGGCCATCCAAGTACCAGCCGATGGCCCGCTTCTCGGAGGTTGCCTCCGCGTGAATGTCGACGATTCGAATTCTGACCTCCGGCGGAATCTTCTCGAGCAGCGCGTCCGCGGTCCGAAATGGACAGTCGATGCTCGGCATGAAAACGCGGCCCTGAAGGTTCAAAACCGCGTAGTCCAGCCCCGCGCGGGTCTTGCCCACGTAGAGCCCGTGGCCGGGAGCATTTCCGGGGTAGTTGGCCGGGCGCAGCAGGCGGCCGTCGGCGTGGTCGGAGAGGTAGGGGAAAATCTCTTTCTTATCCCAGATGTGGTTCCCGGAGGTCAGCACGGCAATCCCGAGGTCAAGCAATTCCTCCACCAGCGGCGGAGTGATACCGAACCCCCCGGCGGCATTCTCCGCGTTCGCCAGGACTAACTCCGGCGAGTATTCCCCCACCAACCCGGGCAGCAGCTCCTTGACGATTCGCCGGCCTGGGTGGCCGACGATGTCGCCGATGAATAGAATTCTTGTCGAGTTGTTCACACTGCTCCTTCCCTCGGGTCCTGCTCGGGATATTGCAGTTCTGCTTCCACCTTCCGCGCAATGTCTCTGCTGAGCCAGACGGCCTTTTCATCGCTGACCTTCTCCGCCTCCACGATGATGCGCACCTCCCGACCCGCTTGCAGCGCAAAGCACCTGGAGACGCCTTCGAACGACTGGGCAATCTGCTCCAGCTTCTCCAAGCGCCGGACGTACTTTTCCAGCACGTCCCGCCGCGCGCCGGGTCGCGAGGCCGAGATAGCGTCAGCAGCCTGCACGAGTTGCGCCTCCAGAGACGAGAACTCCACATCGAAGTGGTGCGCCTCGATGGCGCGGATCACGTCCTCCGCCTCGCCATGTTTGCGGAGAAGTTCCAGGCCGATCTCGACGTGGGTGCCTGGCAAGCTGCGGTCCACGGCCTTCCCGATGTCGTGGAGTAATCCCGCTCGCGTGGCCAGAGCGTGACCCGCCCGGACTTCCAGGGCCATCAAGCCTGCCAGGTAAGCCACCTCCCGGGAATGATCCAGGAGGTTTTGCCCGTAACTGGTCCGGTATCTCAGGCGACCCAACAACTTCAGCAACTCGGGATGAACGTTCCGTACCGCCAGTTCGAGGGCCACCGCCTCACCGTCACGCAGGGTTTGAGCTTCGAGGTCGACCTTTACCTTTTCCACCACCTCTTCAATGCGGGCGGGCTGAATGCGTCCATCCTTCATGAGCCGGGAGATCGACTCCCGGGCCACTTCGCGACGGAACGGGTCGAACCCGGAGAGGACAACCGCTTCCGGGGTGTCGTCTACAACAATATCGACGCCCGTGGCCAGCTCCAGGGCGCGGATGTTGCGGCCTTCGCGCCCGATGATGCGTCCTTTCATCTCATCGGAAGGAAGGCTCAGCACGCTCACGGTGCTCTCAATGGTCTGATCCACCGCACAACGCTGGATGGCGGCGGTCACGACTTGGCGCGCCACGTCTTCCGCTCTCTCCTGGGCTTCCTCCGCCAGCCTCTTCACCGCCGCGGCGCAATCCTGGCGGGCATCCTGCTCCAGGGATTGAACCAAGAGCCGACGCGCTTCTTCCGCGCTCAGCCCGGAAATCTCCTCGAGCCTGCTTCTCTGGCTCGCGGCCAGCGTCTCCGCCTCCCGGTAACGCGACCGGATCTGCTCTTCCTTCCGGCTGAGCTCGCTCTCGCGCCGGCTCAGGCTGGCGCCCAGAGCGCTCGCTTCGTTTTCGCGCCGGGACAGCTCCTGTTCACGGGTCGGGAGCTGCCTTTCCCGCTCCTCAATCAGGCCAAGCCGTTGGCGGACTTCCTCATCGAGTTCGTGGCGCCGCCGCAAGGCCTCCTCGCGCGTCGCGAGGGCGGCTTCTTTCCGGAGGTTCTCGGCTTCCCGCTCTGCCTGGGCCCGAATGCTCTCGGCCTGCACGCGCGCGGCCTCCGAGTCCGTCCGCGCCAAGCGTCGCTCCACCCACAGCCAGACCAGGAGGCA
>JBEKCQ010000106.1:0-12752 GCA_050014795.1 Terriglobia bacterium
CTGGCCGGCCATGCTTCCGAAAGTGTGGCCCGCCATGGAATACCTGAATGTCAATACGGTCGAAATTCCGGTCTACTGGGAGCAGTTCGAACCGCGGCACGGACAGTACGACTACACGGTGATCGACACGCTCCTGACAGAGGCTCGCCAGCATCGCGTTCAACTAGTGCTGCTCTGGTTCGGAACCTGGAAAAACGGCAGCCAGCACTACATGCCCGAGTGGATGAAACTGGCCCCTGACCGCTATCCGCACATGGTTGATAAGGACGGGCGCGCGGTGGACTCGCCTTCACCTTACGCCAGCGCGGCGCTCGACGCGGACAAAAGTGCGTTCACCGCTTTCATGCGGCACCTCAAAGTAGCCGACCCGCAGCGCACCGTAATCATGGTTCAGGTGGAGAACGAACCCGGCACCTGGGGCAGCGTCCGCGATTACTCCCCGGCCGCGCAGAAATTCTTCGAAGCGCCGGTGCCGCCAGCGGTCCTCAGCGCAATGCAGGTGAAGGCCGCTTCGCCATCCCCAAACTGGCAGGAAGCCTTTGGCCCCGAAGCCGAAGTCTGCTTCCACGCCTGGTCGGTAGCGAGATATGTCGGGCAAGTCGCCGCCGCGGGGAAGGCCGTTTATCCGCTGCCGCTTTACGCCAACGCGGCTTTGCGCGACCCGCTCAAGCCGGGCGCTCCCGGCAGCTACGAGAGCGGCGGCCCTACGGACAATGTGCTCCCCATCTGGAAAGTCGCGGCGCCGGCGCTGGATATTTTGGCGCCCGACATTTACCAGAACGACCCCGCCGCGTATTTGAAGGTGCTCGAACTCTATCATCGCGACGACAATCCCTTATTCGTGCCCGAGACCGGTGGCGCCGGCAATGCCCGTTTCTTCTTCTCGGCGCTCGGCCTTCAGGCAATAGGATTCTCGCCGTTCGGGATGGATTACACCAGCAACCGCGGCGACGCTGCCGGGGGTTCCCGACCACGAGAGGAGTTCCTGACTCCCTGGGCGATGAACTACCGGTTGATCGGCCCGGCGCAGCGGGAGATCGCCCGCCTCAATTTCGAAGGTAAGCTCCAAGCCGTGGCCGAGGAAAAAGGCAAGGTCACGCAGACCCTGCCATTCGGACCTTGGAACGCCGTGGTGTCGTATGGAGCGTCCCGCAACAATCGGCCCGTGGGGAATCCGGAGCCAACGGGGCGCGTTCTGGTTGCCCAGCTTAACGACAACGAGTTTCTGGTGGCCGGATTCTTTTGCCGCGTCGACTTCCGGCCGGTCGGCGCCGAGCACCACCGGCCTGTCGAAGAGGGAACCGGACAGATTCCCTCCGCCGTGATCGACGGTAAATGGCAGCACCGGCAGTTCCTGCGTGTCGAAGAGGGAACCTATCAGAACGGCGTCTTTAAGTTCCTTCGCATCTGGAATGGCGACGAGACGGACTGGGGCCTCAACTTTGGCGCGGAGCCTGTGGTGCTGCGCGTCTCGCTTGCCACCTATTAGAGATCGAGGTAGTCTCTACTCCCTCGAACCCGGCGGCGCGCCGCCATTCGCGCCAAGCCCGATTACGAGGAAGCACATGACATTCTCGGCTCCGTCTTCCGTCAGAAAGCGGACGTGGATGCGGCGCTTGAAGAACTCCAGGCCGCCCTGCGACTTGACCCCAAGGACGCGGGAGCACATCCAGCCCTGGGCACGGCCCTAAGGCAGAAGGGAAACCTCGCGGGCGCGGCCGAGGAGTTTCACCGGGCGGAGATTCTCAACAAAGAAGAATCGAAAACTCAGCCCACGCTGCAAAGACCTCCTGCGCCGCATGAATTTCCCACCATAAGGTCGCCCGCGGCTTTTGCCTCCCCCGTTTCTTACTTCTGCCTCCGATGCGATTCCGTTCCGTACATACGCAGTTGCGGAATCGACTGGCATACATGACCACAAGGGAGCACAGCCCTTCTCACCAGCCAAGCCGCATACAGACTTCTCGGAAACTGAGATGCTGCCCAGAATCATCCTGTCGGAGCCGCTTCATTCCAACATCCGGCGGATTTCTGGGAACTGTGGGGACTTTTGTGGGGGACCCCATGTGCATCTTGACGCCCTGTCTATGAGGCAACTGCCTGAGTTGGGATTCCCTTCTAGGGAAGCACCCGAGTGTGCGGAGATTCTCAGATCGGCCCCTCAAATGTGGTGTCACGCTTAGTTCGTATTTTGTTTTTTCTGAAATGGCGGGCTCGCGCTTCGTAAGCCTTCCCTAATCCGCGCCCCACAAGGGTGGCGGGACCCCTTGCCGGGCAGTACGGCGCCGGAGCAGAGGGCGGCTGCTGATTCCCGGAACCCCTGTGGGCTTAGAGGCGGAGCTAGGCCTGATCGTGGTGCCGATCCATGGGGCTGACATAGCCCTGATATCTGAGCCGCGCCGAACTGTAACCCCATGAGCCGCAAGGGCCGAAGCTCTTGTTATTCCTCTGTTTTCAGGAGATGGGCGAGGCCGCTTCGCAATGTTGCTTACTGCCGCTCTCCCGGCGGCGGCGCGTTAGGATTGACGTCACGCCCCCCAGGAGCGGGAGGCTTCCAGCCGTCATGCGAGGGACCATTCTGAAAGAACTTGGCGTCCTTGCTGAGCGGATGTCCCGTGGCATACGTCGCGTTAGCCTGCCCGAAGATCTTGCCCGCCCTGAGGGTGTCGTCATGAACCTTCGTCACCATCTGCTGATACCGAATGTCGTTTTGTGGGAATCCCGAAAACACGCTCAGGTCGTGGTTCCCGATGATGACCACATCCACGCCGGGTACTGAGGCAATGTCGTACGCATTCGCAACCCCGGTCGGCGTTTCGATCATGACCACCAAGAGCATATTGTCATTGGCGGTCTGGGCATAGTTGGGGCCCCAAATGGTCATTGCCTGCCCCTGCCCCGTACTGCGCCGTGCGACCGGTGGGTACCGCACCCACTTGGCGGCTTCCCGCGCCCTGTCCGCATCATCGACCGTCGGAACGATAATGCCCAGCGCGCCAATGTCGGTGGCATGCTGGATGTGCCATTCCTGCGCGTCCGGCAGGCGAATCATGGGAGTCGCGCTGGCGTGCGGGCACGCGGCGAGCATTCTCTCTATGTCCTTGAATTCCAGCGTACTGTGCTGCATTTCGAACCAGGTATAGTCGTAATGCTTAGCCGCCTCGCAATAGCCTTGGATATCCAACTGCGATTGGGTGAAACTGAAGACCTGCTGGCCTTCCAGAAGCTTCTGTTTGGCCGTGTTGTACGGTTTGGCCTCCGGGGCACCCTGGCCCTGCTGCTGCGCGCCCGCCCGCATGCCGAGTATTGCCATGACGGCAAACGGAAGTGATGCTCTTCTAATCAAAGTCAATCTCATCATTGAAGTGCCCCCCTCGAAGGCTCTTCACCGGAGTTGAACCTGCACGTCCGGGGAAAGCATACACTACTTTACCGTCCCGGGCGCTTCCTCACGCGGCGTATCGAACTCGCGGGGAGCCCTACCGCCGTTGCCTCATTCGAGCAGGTACTTCTCGTCGCCCGAGAGCTTCACCACGCGCGAATTGCCGTAGCTGTCGGTCACGAAGAAATCGCTGTTCGGCAGGAACGCAATGTCGGTTGGCCGATTGAAGGTGTCTCCGGCAGGGTATGAATTTCCCGTTTGCCTCGAAAACCACCACTGGGTCGGCTTTCGGACCGCGGGGGAACGCATACACGTTTCTGGCCTTATCGGCGCCGGCCGCCGACACGCGCCCGAACCTCCAGCGGTCCGGCAACGTATCCGGCTCTTCGCCAAAACAGATCATAACTCGGTATTTGAGCAGCCCGCCTTAATGGGGATACCGGACATATGGCGCAAAGCTGGCGGCGACGAAGCAGACCACAAGCTACCAGAACGCTCTTTTCATGTGCATGCCTTCTCTTCAATAACCGCGCTGCTTGTCGACTACGTTCATCAGAGGCAATCCGCTTGCATACCGCCGCACGTTTTCGGCGATCAGCCCCATCTGGCGGATGCGGCGCTGCGGCGAGAATCCTGAGGTGTGGCACGTGAGAATTGTGTTGGGGCAGTCCCACAGCAGCGAATCCGGCCGCAAAGGCTCCGGCGTGACCACATCGAGCCCCGCCCCCGCAATCCAACCCTCCTTCAATGCCCGGATCAGCGCCGGCTGGTCTACCAAGCCGCCCCGGGAAATGCTGAGAAAGTAGGCTGTCTTCCTCATCGCCCGAAACACCTTCTCGTCGAACATCCGCGTGGTTTCTTTGGTGAGCGGCGCGGCATTGACCAGCACATCAACCTGAGGAACCATCTCCATCAGCCATCCCGGCTCGCGCAGCGTATCGACGAATATGGGCTTGACCATGGGTTTGGCGTCGGTCGCGAGAATCCGCATGTTGAAGCCGTAGTGCGCTCGCATGGCCGTTGCTGAGCCGAGGCCGCCCATTCCGGCGATCCCCATCGTCATGCCGTCCACCTCCACCAGGGTTCGCTCAGCGAAGTATTTCTTCTGCGAGAACTGTGGGACGTAGTATTTGTTGAGGCCGCGCGTCAGCGCCAGCAGCATCGCGATGGCGGTCTCGGAAATGCACGGCGCGAACATGCGTGCCATGTTGGTCACTACTACTGGACTCTTCACCAGTTCCGGAAACAGCACCGTGTCCATGCCGGCTTCGGTGTGTTGCATCCATCTTAGGCTTTTCGCCTTGGCGAGCATTTCGGCGTTGACGGCCCCAATGACGACATCGACCTCCGGCAGAAGGCGATTCAATTCATCGAGGGACTTCGTCACTGTTAATTCGATGTTTTTGCCCTGCGACTGAATCTGCTGGATCTCAGCGGGTGAGAACGTGGTCGGCGGAGCTGCGTAGGACGTGGCTATTGTGGCAATCCGGATCCGCTCGGGGGGCGGGTCGAAGATCGCGATTCTGTCGGAAGTGAGCAATGCCGGGGTGGCCGGCGCTGCCGCCGCCGATAGGAAGAATGCTGGGACGGCCGGCGCTGCCGCCGCCGATAGGAAACATCGACGGGATATCGATTGATTGGTCATAGCTCCTCCTCTCGAGAAGTCAGTTCCGCCCGCAGACGGGCAAGTGCCTCGAACCCGATGTCTGCCGGGATTTCTATCTTGATTTCCCCGCCGGGCGGTAGTCTACACGTGACCACCCCTGTACACAATGTTCCAGTCCACGCGCAGGGTGGACAACGAACAACCGTTATGCGCGAATAGTATCCATTCCCATACCCGTCCCAGGTCCAAGCGAGATCGCAGCGGATGTTCGACTTCAACGAAAGTGAGACCGTGGAGTGAGGTCCGCTAAGCTACAGTGTTCGACCTAGTTCACCACCGGCTCCGACCCGCGGTCCCAGGACCTCCTGCGCCGGATGAATTTCCCGGGTTAGCTCCTCGCGTGGCAAAGACCTGGTTCTCCAGCCGCTAACTGCTATCTTTATAATTATTCCGACTCTTCGAGTATCACCCACAGCCTGTCAAATTGCCATTCCACGTAAGCACTCGTGAGCGTGGGCCGACCAGTTGGATGTATTGTCGGAAAACCGTGGATGTGGTCCGTGCTGTCATATCTGACGGTTGTGCTTGGATGCTGGGTGCCCCGGAACCCATGGTGAAGGGGATGCTTCGCCGAATTACTAATGATTAGTCGCCTAGTATTTACTGATAACTAGCGAGCACAGCCCGATCCACGACTTGAACCGGATAGGAACGAAAAACGTTAGTGCTTTATCGGAAGCGCGCCGGTGAAATAGTCACCGAAGCAGCGCAAGAACGCCGAGCGGCGCGCTTTCGATAAAGCCGTTTGAACGAAGCCGCGGCATGTACGCCATGGAATTTGAATGGTGTTCAAACGCGCTTACCGGACATCGCGAAGAGGAACATCCATCATAAGAGAAGTTTGAGGATTGGGCGGGCGTTGTTGTGTCCGTGGGATCCCGCATCAACGTCGGTCCCTAAGCTCCATGCATTCTGACTGCGAGACTCGGCTACAATGCAGCTCGGAGGGCACATGTCGAAATCGCGCAGGCGGTTCTTGACCCAAACCTCGCTCGGGCTGATCGGTGCAACCGCGTGTTATGGCAGCAAGCCACAGCAGTCGAACCAGCTTCCGCCTGGCGCGCCCCCAGCGTTCAGCACGGGATCGGCTGTGGGGCCGCCAGTGTCGCCTGCCACCTTCGCCGAGGCAGAAAAACTCGTACAGGTGGAGTTGGCCGCCACCGAGCGCGTCCTGGCGGCGGATAGCTGGCGTGTGAATATGGCATCGCTTTACGAACGGCGCACCGGTCCGCGCAACGTGCCCTTGGGGGCTGCACTCGCACCCTGGTCGCGCTACGGTTGCTTACTACCCGACCAGAAGCCGGGCCCGCCGCGGGATCGCTTTACCCGCAGCCATGCGGATCCCGGCCCCTTGCCGGCACGCGATGAGGACCTCGCCTTCGCCCCGCTTACACAGCTCTCCCGCTGGATCGAGCAGGGAAAACTCAGCTCGGAACGCCTCACCCGTCTCTATCTCCAACGACTCGAGCGATTCGATCCCAAACTGCGCTGCGTCATCACCCTCACCCGCGAGCTCGCGCTCGCACAAGCTAAAAAGGCCGATGAGGAAATCGCGGTCGGCAAGTACCGAGGGCCGCTTCACGGCATTCCCTGGGGCGCCAAGGACCTCCTCGACACGGCCGGAATCCCCACCACCTATGGCGCCGAACCCTTCCGGGACCGCATACCCAGGGAGGATGCAGTGGTCGTCAGGCGCCTGCACGCGGCGGGCGCGGTCCTCGTCGCCAAGCTCAGCCTCGGGGCTCTTGCCCTCAACGATATTTGGTACGGGGGGCAAACCATGAACCCCTGGCTGTTGGAGGAGGGGTCGTCCGGCTCCAGCGCTGGCCCCGCTGCCGCCACCGCCGCTGGATTAGTCGGCTTTGGTATTGGCAGCGAGACGGGCGGCAGCATCGTCAGCCCCAGCGTGCGCTGCGGGATTGTGGGACTTCGACCTACCTATGGCCGTGTCCCGCGCACCGGCGCCATGACCCTCTGCTGGTCCCTCGACAAGCTCGGACCCATGACCCGTAGTGTCGAAGATGCTTTGCTCGTGCTCGAAGCCATCTCCGGACCTGACCCTGGCGACGTTTCCAGCGTGCCCAGCCATCTCGACTTCGACTCGAATGCGCCCGTCAAGGGCCTGCGCGTCGGCTGCTTCCCCGCGTGGATGCAGGAGAGTCCCGCCACGGATGTGGACCGCGCCGCCCTCCGAACACTTCCAGAACTCGGCATGGTGCCGGTGGAAGTTGCCCTTCCGAACTGGCCTTATGGCACGCTCAACCTCATCCTTTTCGCTGAGGGCGCGGCGGCCTTCGAGGAGCTCACGCTCAGTCATGCTGATCGTCAGCTTAGAGTTCAAACGCCCGACGCCTGGCCCAACCTTTTCCGCCAAGCCCGCTTCCTTTCCGCCGTCGATTTCGTCCAGACCGACCGCTTCCGCCGCCGGGTCGCGGAGGAAATGGCCCGTATCTTCTCGGAAGTGGACCTGCTCCTGGTTCCTTCTCTGCGCGACGAGATGCTCACCATTTCCAATTGCACTGGCCATCCGTCGCTTACTCTCCGCGCCGGCTTCGTCGAAGTCGCACAAGCGCGCAGTGATTGGGCTCCCGACCCACACCATCCGCTCCCGAAGTTTTGCCCGCCACGCCGCGTCCCTCACGGTGTTACCCTGATCGGGCGGCTGTTTGATGAGGGCACGCTAGGTCTGGCCGCTCTCGCGCTCGAGCGCGCCTTCGCCGTCGCTGACCGGCGGCCGCCCGGCTTCTGAGGCGAGCCGAGGCAGGCAAGAAGGAAGATCGTATGGTCAGCCCGACCCTCCTTGACTACCGTGGCAGGGTCCACAGACCAGCCCCGCCAACTGCAGTGTGGATCAGTTCTCATAACCGGGCTCTGTAGAAGGCGCCGCTGGTTCCTCCCGGATCACGCCCTATACGGAGAAGTGTGCCGGTTCACCGAATGGGGTCAGAGTCGAGGTCGGCTGCAATGGTGGATCGGGAACGAAAAACGTTAGTGCAAACGCCCTTCCGTGACAATGACCGTTTCGTCCCCCCACTGGGCCCAGGAGTGGACACGAGAGCGGATCGCTTGCAGGGGACAAAAGAAGGAATTACTGTTTGGTGATAAGTAGTGCCTTGACTGGTTGTCTCACTTCAAGGGCCTACACCAGTCCATGTCCACCAGCTTGGTCGTCACCTGCAAGAGGCTTGGCATCGACCCCTTCGCTTACCTACCCGATCTGTTCGGCCGCATCGCTACCCACACCAAACCCCGGATCGCCGAACTGCTCCCCGACCAGTGGAAGACGGCCCGGCAACCAGCCCCTACATCTTAACCTTCCCTCACGTCCTGCCCCGAGCATATCTCTGGCCTCGCCGGAATGGGTCTACAGGATGGATACTTGCCAAGGAAGCTCCGACAACTCGCGTCGTGCAGGGGCCGGAGGCTGGACAGACCGTGGAAATCCCGCAGGTCGGTGGCGTGCACCATCGCAGCGAACGGCGCGCTGCGTAACCGAGGGCAGCATGGGCCTGCCGTTCCCTTACCGGGAAAATTGCAGCCAGCCTCGCGCAAGGCGGGCGCTTGTCCGTTCGGAGGCTTGACCAGCCCGGGGACATCGCGGACCAGAGACCGAGGCACAGAGCGAGGGCTGAGACTGCGGTCTTTGGGTGGCTGTTTTTGCAGCGAAGCACCAGTATCGCGTTTTGGCGAAGAACAAGTTTCAACCACGCCGGAAAGACCCTGCACTCAAAAAGCTAGCTGGTACGAAAGCTGCTGGCACGCTTGGAAAGTACCGTGAGGGGTGCTATCCTGCGCGGCTAGTCGACAAACCGTGTGCACGAGGCCCACGTTAGCGCCTGTGGTGGATTGTTGCATTGGACTAGGGCCGATGGTAGGAGAACGTGGGCGGCGACATCGGGATTGTGCTGGGGAAGCGTGTATCCATCATGCGCTTCCTGCTGCGCGGTATATGGGCGATGGTTCCGTCCTTTGGCTCGTGGCACAGATCGACGAGGCGGAATTGAACCCGGTGCCGCCGAGGGTATACAGGTACGGTGTCTTTTGAGATGACGATCCGCACTTTTGAGGAACTTCGGGAACGCGCCAAAGGCCTCGGCCCGCGGCGCGTCGCCATAGTCTCGGCGGACGATGAAGTGGCGTTGACCGCGGCGGCGGAAGCATTGCGCCTGGGCATCGCCCTACCGGTGCTGGCCGGCGATCTCAGGAAAATTCGCGAAATCGCGGAAGCACTAGGACTCAGCGGGCTTATCGACCGCGCGGAGTTCATGGACGCACCAAGCGACGCTGCGGCGGCCGCCGTCCGCCTGGTGCGGGCGGGGGGGGCGGAAATTCTGCTGAAGGGGCATCTGCGCACCGACGAACTGCTGCGCGCCGTGCTTCACAAAGAGGACGGTCTGCGCACGGGCCGCCTGCTGAGCGACGTGCTGCTGTTCCAATACGGGAGCGGCGAGCACCGCTTGGTGGGCGTGACCGACGGCGGGCTGAACGTGGCTCCCACGCTGGAACAGAAGATTCAGATTGTCGAGAACGCCATCGAGGTGATGCGCAGCCTCGGAATCGCGCGGCCGAGAATCGCCATCATGAGTGCCACCGAAGTGGTATCCGACGCGGTGCCCTCAACCAGAGACGCGCAGGCCCTGACCGCGATGGGTGCGGAGGGAGCATTCGGGGACGCGGAGGTCTATGGTCCGCTGGCCGTGGACAACGCACTGCTGGAATCTGCGGCGGCGGCGAAGGGAATCCACAACCCGGTGGCGGGCCGCGCGGACTGTCTGGTGGCGCCGAACATCGAGGCCGCCAACATGTTCGCCAAGGCGGCGAAGTACCTGGGAGGCTCGGCCTGCGCGCACGTCGTGGTGGGGGCAAAGGCGCCGATCCTCATTCCGTCGCGCGTGGAAAGCGCGGAAGACAAGGTGAACGCCATCGCCCTGGGGGTGATCTTTGCCACCCGTTGAGTATCGGATACTGGCGATCAATCCAGGATCGACTTCAACCAAGTTCGGCGTATTCGCCGGCTCCCAGGCCGTTCTGGTGCGAAACCTGCGGCACTCCGCAGGGGAGATGGCGCCGTTCCGGGGCAGGCCGGTACTCGACCAGGAGGAGTTCCGGCGTGAGGCGGTGGAGCGTGATCTCGTCGCGGCCGGCGAGGATCCGTCCGGCTTCCATGCGGTGGCGGGACGAGGAGGGCTGCTGGGACCGGTGCGCAGCGGGACGTATCGGGTGAACCAGGTGATGCTCGATCACTTGAAGGAGGCCCGCCGGGGGGAGCATGCTTCGAACCTGGGGGCGGTTCTGGCGCGGGACATGGCCGCGCGGGCCGGCGTGGATGCCTTCATCGTCGATCCGGTCAGCGTGGAGGAATGGCCAGAGCACGCGCGGCTGTCGGGGCTTGCGTCGATCGAGCGCCAGTGCTTTTCGCACGCCCTCAACACGAAGGCAGTTGCCAAGAGGTATGCACGGGAGGTCGGCCGTTCGTATCAGCAGTTGCGCCTGATCGTCGCACACCTGGGAAGCGGAATATCCATTTCGGCGCACGAGGGGGGCCGGATGATCGATGTCGCCGACGCTGTCAGTGAAGGGCCGTTTTCGGCCGAACGAGCCGGCAAGCTGCCGACTATTGAGCTGGTGCGCCTCTGTTTCGGCGGCATGTATACGCATCAGCAAATGGAAGGTCTGCTGCGGAGCGGGAGCGGATTCTACTCGTACCTCGGCACCAAGGACCTGGCGGAAGTGGAACAGCGGATCGACAACGGCGACGGGCGTGCGGCGCTGGTGTTCGATGCCATGGCGTACCAGATCGCGAAGGAGATCGGCGCGATGGCCACGGTGCTGCTGGGCCGCGTGGACGCGCTGCTGATCACAGGCGGCATGGCGCATTCGCCTAGGCTGGTCGCGGCCGTGCAGGCCGCGGTGGGGTGGATTGCGCCGGTGGCCGTGTATCCGGGTGAAGACGAATTGCAGGCGCTCGCCGACGGCGTGCTGCGCGTGCTGTGCGGGGAAGAGTTGGCGCGGGAATACAGGGCCACGTAGGCCATCTGCGGCTTCGAAGAATGGACTCCGGAAGAGCAACAGCGGGTGCGAGAGTGGCGATTACAACTTCTACGTCCGGCGCGGCTACGCTCAGGTATTCGCAAAGGTGAGCGTATTGTTCTTCGTCCGCGTAGCTGAACGTCTCGCTAAAGGTCCGGCAAGGTACCGGGGGCCGGAGCCGTCGCATCGGCGTAAGCCTTCATGTGCCCTACCTTCCACACGCCGTCTCCATGCCACCTGGCAAATCAGCCCCTGAAGGGCCTTATTCAGCTTTATTGTTCTTTCTCCTGTTCAAGATATTTCCTAAGCGGGGCCGGACCTCGAAAACCTCAGCCCCTTCCCAAAGCAAACGCTTCGAGATTGGCTTCAACCAGCTTTTCCGGTAACCGGCGCCTTATTGCCGCAATCCAGGCCTCTTCGGAGAACTCCAGATGGCGGCTTAGCGCGCCCAGCAATGCCACGTTCAGGCTTTTCTTGTTGCGCAGCTTTTCCGCGTGGAATTGCGAGGGCTCCACAATAATGCCGCTCGGGCTCAAGGCAGCGGCATTCACGGAAACCTGATCCGGCTCGACCACCACCAGAAAGTCCGCCTCGCCCGCTGGAACCATTGGGCTGAAAACTTGGGGCCCGAACCGCACATCGCTGGCGACGGAGCCGCCGCGCTGGCTCATTCCATGGAGCTCGCTCTTTTTCACGTCGAAGCCCGCGTGAAGCGCCACATCGGCCACGATGTCTGAAGCCGTGAGCACGCCCTGACCGCCAAGACCGGCAATGACGATGTTAGTTACACCGCGCATTCATCCTCTCGTATTCGCGAATGTACCTTGCCGCCAGCAGGCAATCCCGTCTGGCCACGATGACCGTGAGTTCGGGCTTGTCCAGGCACTCCTTCACCAGGCGCTCGAAAGCAGCGGGATCGAGGGTCGGATCGATCACATGCAGATTCCGCACGCCAGCGGCCCGGACCAGCCCTTCTATGCTCGCCTTGGCGGTTGCGGAATGGTCCAGCGTTCGCCCCGTACCGGGATGCTCCTGGAAACCTGTCATGGCGGTGGTGCCGTTATCGAGCAGCACCACCACATGGCCCGTGGGCGGCGGGTTGTAAGCCATCTCCAGGAGTCCGGTGATCCCGCTGTGAAAGAATGTGCTGTCGCCGATGACGCTGACCACCCGTTTGGCCTGCTCGGGTGGAAGGGCGTGCCTCAAGCCGAGACCCACTCCAATCGAGGCGCCCATGCAAACAACGGAATCCATGGCTTCAAAAGGCGGAAGCACCGCAAGGCTATAACAACCGATATCCCCGGAAACGATGCAGCCCAGGTTTCTCAGGCTGGAGAAGACGCTTCGATGCCCGCATCCTGGGCAGAGCGCGGGTGGCTTGCCCGGCAGCAGTTCCGGTTCGGGAGAGACATCGCTGGCCAGGATTCGGCGCACCCGGCTGACGTTCAGTTCGCCAAGGCGAAACATCTCGGCCTTGCCCTCGACGGGGATACCCGCCGCTCGCACCGCTTCCGCCAAGTAAGGGTCGCCCTCCTCAATGACCATCGCGCGCTCGACCGTGGAGACGAACCTTCGGATGAGCTCGAACGGCAGTGGATAGGTCATGCCCAACTTCAGCACACTCGCTTCAGGGGCGGCCTCGCGAACGTGCTGATAGGAGATGCCGGACGTAAC
>JBEKCQ010000107.1:0-12643 GCA_050014795.1 Terriglobia bacterium
ACCGACTTCAGGTGGTCCGGTTGTACGACCGCGACCTGCGAGTACTTGAAGCGGTCGATGATCTTGGGGTGATTGCGCAGGGACTTGAAGACCGGATAGCTCACCAAGATCGAGTTGGGCAGTTGGCCGATCTGCTTCAGGATGGTCGCCTTCTGGTCCTCGATGGCGGTGATGGGGTCGGAGTTGGTGAAGTCGGACCACTGACTGTTGCCCGAAAGCGTGGTGGATTGCGTGATGATCGAGTTGTCGGTGGCCTTGGAAGCGACCAGGATCTCGCGCTGCAGGTAGATGAGATCAGTGAGCATCTCGGTGGTGTCCACGTCCACGTCGATGGCCTGGTCGGCGTTGGCCCGCAGCTCGTCGGGAATCGCCTGGGCGAGCGCGTGGCCTTCGCAGTAGTAGGTGTCGGTGGAGAGCATCCACTCGATTTCGTTGGCGCGCGCGCCGGGGCGGCGAGCGTCGTCGAGGGTCCGGAAGTTGTCCTTGGAGTAGATGAAGTACTTGTTGGACTGCTTGCTCACCGGAACCACGGGGAAAACCGCGTCCGCCACATATTGCAGGTTGCGGTAGGCGATGGACACTTCAGTCAGGGCTTGATCCACGTGGACCGTCGAAATGTCAGGCATGGCTTCTTCTCCTTGTCGAGCAGGGCTGAGCCTGCTCGGTCGTACCGCCGGGCATGGAGCGCTCCGCGCGCGGGACGAACCCCTCACCCCCTCGCCCTCAGGGAGAGCGGGGCGAAGTGAGGGCGGAACGCGGAGACCTGTCAGCAGGTCGCTCGCTCGCCGGCGGGGCAGCGTGTCCCCAAGACTGACCCTGGGGACCGGACCCGCGGAGGAATTGAGTCATCGGTCCATCGGATCATCGAATCATCGCCAGGCATCCCGGCAGTGACTCAATGGCTCGATGGCCCGATGGCTCGATTAGCTCACCGGCATCACCACCGGGTTGGGCGAGAGGAACACGAAGAAGATCTCGCCGTCGGCGGCGGAAGTCTCGGCGATGCCCAGCACGTGGTGCAGGGTGGCCGCGCCCGGCACGGTCGAGAGGTCGGCCTTGCGCAGCGCGCCGGTCGCGTCGCCCACTTCCACGTAGTCGCCCTTGGTGACGGCGCCTTTGGCGTAGGCGCGCGAGATGCCGTACTTGCGCGCCGCCACGTTTTGATTCTGTTTCGGCTGGGCTTCCTGGGTGATGCCGAGCGAGAATTGATTGGCGGCGGTAGGCAACTTGCACTCGCCGTCGTTGGTGCCGGGGATGACGGCGCGCCACTTTGTGATGCCGGCGGCCTCGGTCACCTTGTAGGTCTTATCCAGAACGTAGGTTGCTCCTGCCATTGATCCTCCAGAACGATAGGGGTTAGGGGTCAGGGGTTAGGGATTAGGGAAGAGCCACCGCTAACCCCTAATCCCCAATCCCTAGTCCCTATGCTTACTCGTTGCCGCTCACGGCCCGGCGGTACTGCTGGACCAAGTCGGGCTGTTCGCGGCCGATGTCGCTCAACGCCTGCCCGAAGCTGATGTGCTGTTCGCGCATGCGCTGTTCGGCCAGAAATTTCACCTGGGCCTGGACGTCACCGGGACCGGCGCCGGTGAACCCGACGGGGCGCACGGGCACCAGCGGCTTCTGCCCGCCCAGGATCTTGCGGAACGCGGGGAAGTCGGCGAGCGCGATCTTTCGCCAGTCGTCGCGCTGGCGCGGCAAGATCTTGCCGGCCTGCAGCGCTTGCTCCAGCTCGTGTTCCACCTGGGCGTGGAAGACCTCGAGGGCGGGAACCGACTTGCCGCGCGCCTCGGCTTCCGAGAGCAGGCTGCCGGCCTGCACCAGGGTGACGGCGGCCGAGGCGTCCGCGAGCGTTGCGCTCGGGGGCGTCACTTCCGACATCATGCCCAGCTCGTGTAGGCACCGTTTCGCGTCTTCAGGTTCCAGGTAATACTCGTCCTTGAAATCGTCGTGCCCGAGACGGATTTGTCCCTCGACCACGGAAAGGTTGACGTGCTTCATAGAACCTCCTGAGTTGGAAACTGGAAACTGGAAACTCGAAACTGCGGAGTTGCGAGCGGCGGGGCGATGTTCGGTTTTCGCATTTCGAGTTTCGCCTTCGTCTGCCGGCTGGAACGCCGGGTCGGACAGGCGGACCTGCGGCAGTTCTTCCAGAAACGGCCGATTGGTGAGCGCCACGGAAGTGAGCGTCGTGCCTTGCGGTTTGCCGGTGAGTTTGTTGTGCGCCGTCCAGTCGATCGCAGGCGAGATGTAGCGGTACTCGCGGCTTTGCAGAAGCTCGCGGGCGCGCTCGGTGGGCTCGTACCAGCCGTAGAGAATGAGGCGGGAGCCGGAAGCAGGAAGTAAGGAGTTGGGGCCTTCCCTATTTCCTACTTCCAACTTCCTACTTCCGTTCAGCGGCTCCGGCCGATCCAGTGTCACGATGCGCCCCGCCGACGGCACGGGCCCGCCCGCGGCGACCTCCGGCATTTCGCTGGCGTGGTCGTAATCGACGTTGATCTCACCGTTCTGCCGGTCGCGGAAATTTCGCACGATGTCTTCGAGATCCTGGCGGGTGATGGCGAAGAGGGTTTTGCCGCGCACCCACTTGCCGGTGACCGCCAGCGGCACGCGGATCAGGGCGTCGCTCACGCCCTCGGCATTCAGCGTCATCACGAAGCGAGGCGGCTGTGAGGTACTGGATGCCGGGGGCCGGGGGCTGGGGCGAACATTCGGAATTTGCGCTTTGAAATCTGAGATCGGCGCGAGCATTGCGTCCTCCTACGAAAAGCAAATCAACAATTCAAACTTCCCAGGCCCTTAGTCCCTTGCCGCTAGTCCCTGGCTTTCCGCCGGCTGCGGCAAGCCCAATTCCCGGGTGATGTACTGCGCCAGTTCGGGATAAGGTGCCACCACGCCGGTTTGTGACAGGCGCGCCAGCGTATCGAGCACCTGATCGAAGCTCCGCGCCCGTAGGTTCGAGACGGCGAGCGTGGGATAGCGCCGCACGCCTTCCCAGTTGAAGTCCACCAGCCGCTTGAGGCACGTAGCGTTCAGCGTGCGCGCCAGGTGGTCGGCGGTAGCCTGCACGGCGAGGAAAAAGAAATCGGTTTGCGAATCGCCCAGGGCGCGGTTGCCGCCCGCGCGCGCTCCCAATCCCAGGTTCATGAAGAAGGCGAGCGCGGTGCGCGAGATCTCGATGTTGTGGTGCTGGATGGAGTTGTAGAGGTCGCGGACGTTGCCCTCCACGCCCTTCAGCGAGAAGGTCCAGCCGTGGGGCAGCGACACGCCAGTCTTTTCATGCGCGGCGAGTTGCGTCACCCACTTCGCCGCGGCCTCGCGGTCCTCTTTCGAGCCGTTCGGCCCCTGCTCGATGGTGGGCACGCCCAGACCGTTGCGCTCGCCGGCGATGGCGTCGATGCGATAGAGCTGATGTTTGATGTACCAATGCATGTAGGCGGGGCGCAGCATGGACCGGCCGAAAAAGTTCGCGCCTTCCTGATTGAAGGTAAAGACCGCCAAACGGTCGGCGGGGATTTCGACGCTCTCGAAGCCGGCGTTGCGGTAGCCGTACTGGTTGAGCGCGAGCAGTGTTTCGCCGTCCGCATCGGTGATCCAGCGATAGAACGTGATGGGCAGGCGCGGCGCCAGACGGGCCAGGCGCACGCGTGCGCCGTCCACGGCGTAAACCTCTTCGTGTGCTGCCGCGCCGAAGGCGAGCATCAGCAGCGCGTTGCGCAGCACGTCGTCCCAGCACTGCGAGACCTTCAGGCCGGAAGGCGAAACGTATTCGAGCCCGCCAAAGAGGTTCTCGCGCACCAGGCGGGCGATCTCGCGGTCTGCGGGAGCGTCGCTCGCCGGTATCACGTCCCAGATGGCGGCGCGGATGGGCAGTTCACAGGCGAGCAACGTCGCGGCCACTTGCGCGTCCGAGCGGCGCATCTTTTCGTAGGTGCGGATGGCGGGGAGACCTTCGAGCTGCGAGTTGTACTCGCCGAAATCTTTCAGAAAGCCGCCGAAGATGGGCGTGCCGGGAAGGCCGATAGGCGATTGTGGATTTTCGATTTTGGATTTTGGATTGGCTTCGCCCACCCCCTTGCCGGTAGAGGTCAGGATGGCGTTCCCACGTTGCGTCCAGGAAATTTCGAGTGGTCCGAGTTTCATAAGCGTTGTCCGTTGTCAGTGGTCAGTTGTCCGTGGTCACGGGGAAAACCGGTTCCGAGAAGCTATCCGGTAACGGATGAAGAACAACTGACACTCTGGTTTTCTTGGCCCTTCACCAAAAGTTCCGTAGAGAAATCCAAAATCAAAAATCCAAAATCAACAATCCGCTGTCAACTTCCGCAAACGCCGCCGGATGAATGAGCGGCGCGCCGTCCACCAGGAACGCTTCCTCGTGGCTCGCCGCGGGACGGGAATCAGCGGCCAGGTCTGCCAAGGCCTTGGCCCAGAACTCGTCGGCGTGCCCGGCTTCGGTGCGCTCGGCGTCAAAGCGCAGGTTGCCGCTGGGCGTCACGATTTTCTTGACGGCGCTAAAGGCCCGGCGGATTTCCCGCGTGTCGGGCAGCAGCGTGAGCCGCGCTTCCATCCGCCGTTTGGTGCGAAACGCCAGGTCTTCCTTGACGGCGGAGGTGAAGACCACCGGCTCGACGCGGGGACCAAACTCGCGCGCGAGCGCTTCGGCCAGGGGCGCGCCCATGCCCGTCGCGTCGATCGCCGCGCGGCGGACCAGCGGCCGGCCGTCTTCCCGCAGGAGAGAAAGCAGCTCGCGCGCGAAGCTCAATTGCTCGGCAAACGGGGTGTTGGTGAATGTTCGTACCAGGCGGGCAACGGCCACACTGTCATGCTGAGCCCGTTCGCTTCGCTCAGGGTAAACTCCGCGAAGCATCTCCGCATTTCGGTCGATCACGCTGAGGAGACCCTCTGAATGCCGAGATCCTTCGCTTCGCTCAGGATGACGCCCGCTCGCCGCGAGCGGCGTCACTTCATCCAGCCAGAACACTGTGCGGTCGTGGTGCCGCCCGATGTCGAGGCCCAGGAAGAACTCACCTGATTTTGGATTTTCGATTTTGGATTTTGGATTTGCGTCGCCGAACCCTGAAATCCGAGAATCGTCCTCGAGTGAGCACTGGGGACTGCCAACTGCCGACTGCCGACTGTCTTCCAAGGCGCCAGGCGCCGAGGACGCCACGGGAGATGGCGCTCCACTTTCGCGGACCAGCAGAGGGAGGGGGATGTCGGTACTGGCCTCGGCGCTGAGGCTGGCGGCCAGAAGTTCCGGCGAAAAGAAGTTCTCGGCCGTGGAAACGAACTGGCAGCAAAACTCCTGTTGCCAGGCCGACTCATCCTCGCAGCCGGCGCGCAGCAGTTCGAGATCAATCTTCAGCCCCTGGCGGATGGCGTCGTAGATGTCGCAGTCGTGCACCGACCAGGGATTAGGGATTAGGGATTGGGGATTAGCAGCCGCACGGTTTTTCCCTAACCCCCGATCCCTAATCCCTAACCCCTGCTCAGTGAGTCCCGCCGCTTTCGCCAGCTCATAGAACTTCCCCTGCGTCCCGTTGGGCGTGGAGATGACTTCCAGGCCGTAGCCGCGGGTGATGGTGGGGTAGAGGGCGGCATAGATCTTGTCGGCGTCCGCGTGGAAGGCAAACTCGTCGAGCGTGACGTGGCCGGAATAGCCGCGCGCCGTATCGGGATTCGCGGGCAGGCCGTAGATGACCGAGCCGTTAGGGAAGCGCGTCTCCAGTTGCTTGATGAGCGTGCCCTCAAAAAACGTCGATTCCTGCGTGCGCGCCACGATGCCGCAGGAGCGGATGTGGTCCTGCACCTTTTCCATCAGCAGGCGCGACTGGCGTTCACCCTTGGAGAGAAAGATCCAGGTGGTCTTGTGTTCCAGGCAGCGCAGCACGGCGCGGAGCGTGGCGGCGAAGGAATAGCCGATCTGGCGCGCCTTGACGGCCAGCTTGAGCGGCGCGTTGTCCTCCACCCAGCGGCGCTGGTACGGAAGGAGGTTCAGCGCAGGCTTCAGGGGCAGGCCGGCGGATTTTAGATTTTGGATTTTGGATTTTGGATTGGCGGAATCCGAAGCGGGAAGATCGGAATTCGCCTCGGGGGTTCCGGTATCACGCAGAGCGGCAGGATTTGCGCCAGCCCCCTTGGCGGATTTTAGATTTTGGATTTTGGATTTTGGATTGGACGAATCGGAAACTGGAAAATCGAAATTGGAAACTTGCTTCCCCTTTTTTGCTTTTCGATTTTCGGTTTTCGGCCCTTCTTCGTCAAATCGAAGGTCGGAATTGGAAGCTCGCTTTTCGGTTTTCGGTCGCCCTTCCTGCCGACTGCTTTCTGCCTTCTGCCTTCCGCCTTCTGCCTTCTGCTTTCTGCCTTCTGCCGAAGAAGAAACCGCCGGCTCCAGAGGTGGCGCCCACATGGGACAGTTGTCCGTGGCAGCGGTCACCGGCGATGTAGCCATCGCGCCTGACGCGGTGTTACCGCCACCGGGCGAGCCGGCATTAGGAAGTCGGAGTTTCCGCGTTTTCCCCCCGGAGTTCCGGCGGGGTAAACGGTTCGCTGATGATTCCATAAATTTCCCGGATCTTGGCCAGCGTCGCGGTGTCAAGTTTGTCGCCGCGGCGCAACTTATCGAAGGTGGCTTCCATCTGATGGAGCTTGTACCGCAAGTATTTCAGCTTCCCCCACTCGTGGCGGATGTGCGCCTTCATGTACTCGATGTCTTTCTCGCTCTTCGACTTCTTCATGTCGAAGACCTGGCGTTCGAGCGCGAGGTTCTCGCGGCGCATGCGGGCGGTCTCGGCATCCTGGAGGTCGATCTCCGCCGACTTGCGCGTGAGGCGCATGAAGCCGGTCAGGAAGGCCGCCGAGGCCAGTTGCCCTTCCGCGGTGTCGGGATTGCCGATCGACTTCTTGATCTCCTCGGCGCTCTGGATCAGGCCGCGCACGCGCTCCTTCTGGACCTCCAGGTTGCGCCGGAAGTAGCTCTCCACCATCATCTGGGTGACCGTCGGTCCTTTGTCCGAGTTGACGGTCTCGACGATGTCCTCGAAGGTGGCGCCTTCGACGAGCATTTTTCGGATGCGCTCCGCGAGCTCGCCCGGAAGCCGTTCGACCTCGATCGTGGTCTCAGGTTCGCTTCTGCTCATAGCTTCGGCTCCACATAGACGCCTTCATCGGCGGGCAAGCGCCCGTCCTGGTAGTCAATCCCCTTGGCGGTGATCTTCACCAGCGTGACCTTGCGGCGCGGCTGCAAGCCGCCTTGATTCTCCAGCGAGACCAGCTCCTTTTCGGCCAGGTAAGCGAGATGGAAATTCAGTTCATTCATCGGCACCGGGTAGCCGAACAGGTCGAGCTCGCCTTGCAGGAGCGGCAAGGTTGCCGACTGCGGATAGATGAGCGCCAGGTAGTACAGGATCTTGCCGCGAATGAGTTCTTTTTGACGTGTGGCCATTGGGAATCTCTCCTCTGCTGACGAAACCCGCTTGAGCCCGCCGGCGGACGGGGCCAGAGAATCTGCCCCAGGACGTCAGAATCTGTGGCAAAAGCGCTTGTCTCCTGGCGGCTCCGCCGCTGGGCTGTGCGGAAAGGCTCAGCCTTTCCGGAAAGCGGGCCAACAAAATCAAATCTTCAGAGGCCTCGCTGCGGAAAGCCGGAGGCTTTCCGCACAGCAGGGCGGCATAGCCGCTCGCGCTCACCCGCCCGCGTCAGCCGCGGGCTGGATTTTGGCGGCCCTCCGGGCCGGCGTGCCACGCTGCGGCCTTCTGCTTACTGCCTTCTCCCGCTCCTCGCGGAGGCTCCGCCAGCGTCACCGCGCGACAAGGCAACTCGGCGATGTCGCGGTGCAGGGCCTTCAGCGCGATGAGCATTTCCTGGTGCTCGAAACTCTCGTGCGAGTCGCGCTGCTCCACGCAGGCGGCCAGCCGCGACAGCGCATCGGCCTGCGAGCGCTGCGTTCCCAGGAATTGCTCGACGTATTGCCGGGCGATGCCGAAGGCGCTGTCCATTTGCTGCCGCTTGACCTCCATGCTCTTCTCAATCCAGTAGTGCGCCAGGCGCAGGCCGCCGTAGCCGAAAACTATCAGGATCAAAACTCCCGGACCCCACCAGAGCGCGATACGTTCAAAATCACCGGGCATTTGTGCTCCGCTGGGAATTGCCGATTGCCGATTGTTGATTGCCGATCGCTACTGACCTCGGCGGCACTTCAATCGACAATCTGCAATCGTCAATCGACAATTCTTTCACCGCGCCACCACTCCAATCGTCACGCCGACCGCCACGTACTCGACCGCGCGCACGAACCGTCCCAACCGCGAGCCGCGCGCTGCCTTCAGCTCCATGCGATGCTGGGCCTCGACCCGGGTCAGGATCTCATCCTTCCAGCGGATGGCTTGATTGAGGTCGTCGAGGGACTTGTGCATCTCGCCTACCGCCGCTTGGCTCACCGCCGCCTGCTCCTGACAGTTCTCGAGACCCTGGTCTTTCAGCGCCGATTGCTCGCGGCAGGAGTCGAGTTCTACAAAGGCCGTCTCGATGCGGCGCGCCCCTTGCTCGGTCAGGAGAAATTCGGGACTCGGGATTCGGGACTCGAGATTCGGGGCTGAAAATCCGGGACTGGGGGACGGCAAGGTGTTAGGTGCCAGGTGTGAGGTGTCAGGGGTTTCGCTCTTCACGCCTGGGCTTCGCGTTTGGTCATTGGAAAAGTTCTGCCCTGACACCTGACCCCTGACACCTGACACCTGTTCTTCGAATCCTGGAACCCGAGATTTCAAGCGCTCTGCCAGCTCGGTCGGCGAGAGGCTGGCCACCTCACTGACCCGCTGTCGCTCATCTTCGCGGAGGAGGAGCAGCCGCTGGCGGAGCGCTTCGCCCTCGCGCTCGAGTTGCCGGCGACGGGCTTCGAGGTCCGCAATCACGCGGGCGTTTTTCTGGTTGGCTTCGCGCATCGCGGCCTCGGCACGCGCGCCGAGGTCCGCCACTTGAGCCGAAGTCTGCTGTTTCAGTTGCTGAAGCTCCCCATCGCGGCGCAGGCGCGCGTCGTGCTCGTGCAGCCAGATGCCGAGAAACACCAGACAGCCCGCGCCTAGCACCAGGCGCCAGGGAAGACAAGCGAGAAGGGTCGAGAATCGAGAACCGGCACTCGCGAACCGCTCCCAGAGCGCGCCGAGTTCCCGGGCGACTTTCAACTTTCGACTTTCAACTTTCGACTCGCTCCCGCTCATGACTTCGACCCCAAGATCTTCGCCACCGTCTCCCCGGCTTTGCCCAGCCCGTAAAGGCTGGCGATGAAAAACGTCAGGCTCTCCAACCCCGGCAACGCGCCCGTCTTCCACACAATGCGCGAGACCCAGACGCAGGCCGAGACCAGCGCAATAAATGTCCCCACGCGGCTGAAACTCGCCGTGCCGGATTCGGAGAAAAGATCGTGTAAGAAATTGCTCATCGTTTTGTCTTCACGTAATGCCAGTCCTTCAATGACTCAATGCTTCAATGAATCAATCCCCGATAGATGCGCACCCGCCACAGCCCTTTCTCGACATAGTGGGGGTCGAAGGTCTCCCCGTAGGGCTGGCCCGTGTTCCAGCAGCGGAACATCTCCGCAAACTCGCGCCGGAGGTCGAGCTGGTAGCGCTCCGCGAACTGCGCCAGCAGCTCCAGCGCCAGGCGGAAGTGGAAGCCCGGCTCGAGGAGGTTCCGCACCGTGCCGCTGCGCCCCACCAGGTGGTAGCCCATGATCTGCGTGAGCCCCCAGGAGGAGGCCAGTTCGCGCAGGGCCTCGTCGTGACTCGCCGCCAGCTCGCGCGCGTGCGCCGTCCGGAAGGGGCCGGTCAGAAAAACCGCGTGGAAGGCCCCGGCCTTGGGATGCAGCATCTCCGCGACTTCCTCATCGAGGTCGCGGCGCGAAAGGCCGGCATAGGTCGGGCGCTTGCCTTCCGCCACCGCCTTCAGGTGACGATAAACCGCGGGCTCGAAACGTACCGCCTGCGGGTTGCCTCCCGATTCGTTGGCCACCAGCGCACCCAGGAATTCGGGCGGGACCGAGGAGTAGCGGCAGGACTCCGCAATCACGCCGTGGCAACGTGCGAAGACCCGCTCCACCAGCCGCCGCTCGGCGACCGCATCCGCCACGGGCCCTTCGGCCACGCCAACGGGGCAGGACAGGGACGCCGCGGAGCCTCCGGCCGCCGCTCTGGCCGAGAAAAAGAGGGGCGCCTGGGGCCCTTCGGCCGTCCCGGCCCGAAGTGCCGACACACCACCTCCTGCGTGCCTGGACGTTCTTTGATCCATATACATAGCCTATCATATCGAAATGAGACGGTGGAGAACAGTGGGACTGGTGAGACGGATTTTTTTATCTGCTTGATTTCAAAGCTGATATTTGACGAAAAATCCACTTCGGGAGGCTATTTTGATCAAAAAGTGTCCCATTTAGACACACTGAGTAAATTTTACCTGTAGCCTATAGAGCGCATCTCGTGAACGATCCGCCGGCGCAAGTCTTTGAAACTCTGGGCTTCGGGCTGGCTGCGACAAAAGAGGGCTTGTCCCGGAGGGCCGCAACTGATACAAAACGCTCAGCAAACTTCGAGCTGGCCGGAGGCTGGCCGCCATGAGTTTCAAGAGTCTTATTCTGGTCGGTGCGGGGTTACTGGCGCTGAGCCCTTCAGCCGCCGCGGCCTCAGGTGTCCCGCAGTGGGCGCGCTTCGAGGCACAGTTCACCAGCGCGGCGGAATATGAGAACCCTGTTCAGGACGTGCAGTTGGAGGTCGAATTCACCTCCGCCCGCGGCAACAAGCAAACCGTTCTGGCCTTCTGGGATGGCGGGAAGACTTGGCGAGCCCGCTTCTCCCCCGACGAGACGGGGAAATGGACCTACCGCACGCGCTGCTCGCGCGAAGCCGACGCTGGACTGAACCATCAGGCGGGCGAATTCATCTCGGTCCCGTACACGGGAACGAATCCACTCTACCGGCACGGAGCTATTCGGGTGGCGGAGGACCGCCGCTATCTGGTCCACGCCGATGGCACGCCCTTCTTCTGGCTGTCCGACACCGCCTGGAACGGAGCTCTCAAGTCGGATGCCCGGAGTTGGCAGAACTATTTGCGAGACCGCGCCGGCAAAGGATTCACCGCAATCCAATTCGTCACCACGCAGTGGCTTGCAGCCGCGGGAAACGCTGATCTGCGGCTTGCCTACCTTGGCCGGGAGAAGATCTGGATTGACCCGGTGTTTTACCAGTGGATGGACGAGCGCATTGACGCCCTGAACGATCTGGGTCTGGTGGCGGCGCCGGTGCTCATCTGGGCGGCGCATTGGAACCAGCGGACGCTCGACTTGAATCCCGGCACATTTCTCCCCGATGATCAGGTGACCGTCCTGGCGCGGTACATGGTGGCGCGTTACGGAGCGCACCACGTGATCTGGATTCTCGCCGGGGACAGCGACTATCGAGGTGACCGGGCCGAGCGCTGGAAGAAGATTGGGCGGGCGGTTTTCGGCGAGCATCCCCGCCGGCTGGCGACGATGCATCCCGCGGGCCAAGAGTGGGTAGCGGACGAATTTCGTCACGAGCCCTGGTTCAGCTTCATCGGTTATCAGAGCGGCCACGGCGACAGCGACGAGGCCATGCGCTGGCTCACGGAAGGCCCGCCCAGCCAGGGATGGAAAGCGGAGCCGCATCATCCCATCATCAATCTGGAACCCAACTATGAGGGCCACAAGGGCTACACCCATCGGAAGCCCTTCGACGCTCATGCGGTGCGGCGCGCCGCGTACTGGAGTCTTCTAGTGTCCCCTCCCGCGGGCGTGACTTACGGCGGGCACGGCATCTGGAGTTGGGAACTCAAGCCCAACGAGCCCATGAACCACGCCGGGACCGGAGTCTCGCCGCCCTGGCACGAGGCGATAAACATGCCCGGCAGCACTAGCATGAAGCATCTCAAGGTGCTGTTCACGTCGCTTGAGTGGTGGCGGCTGCGTCCGGCGCCGGAACTGCTGATTGAGCAGCCGGGAGCCAACGACCCGAGCCGGTTTGTGGCGGTGGCCAAGGCAGATGACGGCGCATGGGCTCTCGCTTATCTTCCGGCGGGCGGCAGCATCGCGTTGCGGACCGAGGAACTCAAGAAGGTTAAGCTGGCCCGCTGGTTCAACCCACGAGCCGGCACCTGGCACAGTCCTGTCGCGGTGGCGCAGAGCCCGGCTCGGTTCACGGCCCCGGACGCAGAAGACTGGGTGCTATGGATCGGTGACAAGCCAGTGCCGACAGGCGGAAAGCGATAGGGGCGCCTGCTTTGGATTGCGGAGAGCGGCCCTGGCGAGTCAAGCCGTCTCACGCTAGCGGCGAGTTTCGCTAATGAGATCAACCTGAGGGACTGACATGACGAGCCAAACAAAACGGTCAGAGCTTCAGCGATCATTCGTTGTCGGATTGTTGATGGTGTTTATGCTTCCGGTGGGGGCGTGGGCGGCAGACGACGGCACCATCGTCGTGCACACAGGTCAAGTGGTCCAGCCGCGGTTTGCGGGCGTGGGTTTCCACACCTCGTGGCACCCGACCACACGCGAGTACTTTGAACAGGTCCTCGGGAAGCGGTGGCGGGAGTTGTCGCCGAGGTTCGCCCGTGTGACCCATTCCTGGGCCCAGGG
>JBEKCQ010000108.1:0-13451 GCA_050014795.1 Terriglobia bacterium
AATCTCCACTTCGATCTGCCGGAGCAGATTTACAATCTGCTCCGGCTTAAACCGCTTCGTTGACATGATCGGGTCTCCTCCCTAGGTGAATTCTCTCTCACTTCACCTGGTACAAAAAAACCGGTCACGTCCCTAACACGCCTCTGTTTCCCGGTCTGGGCCAGTGGACGTGTTGTCGGCTTACCGGAGAGGTGGTTTGAAACCGGTGTGGTTTCGACACGGCGTTTTCGCCGCCAGTCTGGCTTTGGAATTAAGCGCGTATTTCCTGTGCTTGAAGGGTAGCGAAGAGAGGGTCAGGTCACTGCTGAGGAGCTTCAGCGACGGGCGGAGTAAGAGTAGTATCCCCACGCTGCACTGGGCGGCAAGAGTCCTGGCGAGTGTTGTACCAACGACCTCGGGCGCTCGCTTACCGTGCTGACGCCATTCGATGAGGCAAGGACGTCGCCCCAGGTCCCGTTTGGTCCGGCCCTTCGGGTGGCGAAGCGGGTGGCAGAGAGTTGTTCTGTAATTCCACGGCTCTTACGACCAAGGGCAGAGCAAAGCCGGCGCCTTGGAGTACAAGTCTCCACTACCTCGCTTGCGGCGGCGGAAGGGCATTCCAGATTTCCCGGGCAATCTTCCAGGCGCCGTCTGGTTGGCGTCGCAGGATGTGCATCCCCTTGCCGTGCCCGAGCATGGTTTCGCCGCCGGCTTTTGGCGTGACTTTCCACCCATACACGAAGCGGTGGTAGGCGAGGTTGCCTTCCACTACCGTCTCGTCGTGAGTCAACTTCAGGTACTCGACGCTGTAACCGTCCACGAAATCGCGCAGCCACTCGCGCAGTTCTTCCCCTGCCTTGGCAAGCGCGTTGGGCGGCATGAAGAGCGCATCGTCCGTCAGAAGGGCGAGATACCGTCTGAAATCGCTGGCCTCGATCGCCGCCACTTCTTCGTCGGTCGCCGCGATGACCCTCTGCCGATCCGTCTCCGAAGTCGTGTCAGTCATCGTGGCCTCCTGTTGATGGCTGGGGTGGGCGTGGCACCTGCCAAGTCAAACGACCCAGCTCCGGCCCGCCGTTTGAACCGGAATTTCCACTTTGCGCTTATTCTTCGCCCAAAAGCATACGCCGCTCCCCTTCTTGGGTCCAGTTCAGCAGGGCTGACTCGAGGCCAACTCGCCCGCAGCGCGCGCTCAACTGGCGCCTATATCAATCAACTCGAAAACTCCAAAGCTGCCCCCCAACGAGAGCAGTCTGTGGCTTGCTGGCCCGCGCCCTGGGCATAGACAAGAGCGCGCTATGGAAATACTCCTTTACCGCAAGGTTAGAACGGTGGCTAAGAAGAAAAGGCTTTAGGAAGACGCCTGAAGGTGTGACCTCTGCTTTCTTCGAGGATCTCAACAACCGCCGATAGATTCCGTGGGTGGCCGTTTTGCCAATCTGATCTCGCTCTAAGGGAGGCTGCTCACCACCGCTTCTTCCGCAAATTCGGGAGGGGACCTGGGGGTTCTTCATCGAACAACGGCTTGCCCGGGTTCGTCTCCGCTCTTCTCAGAGCTTCCCAGTCTGACAGCCGCAAGCGTAAGAAGTATGGCGATCACGAAGTATATGGCTCCGTTATAGGCAATCGCGCGGCTCATCCCCACGGTCGTAGCAGCCGCACCGATGGCGATGGGCGCAGCCGCTCCACCCAGCCACCCCACAGCGATCATCACTCCGCTCGCCGTGGCCCGGGCTTCCCGCGGAATGACATCAAAAAGCGCCGCGAAGATATTTGAATCGTACAGGCCCTTGGAGAATCCGAAAACGGTCAGGGCAACCACCAGGGTGGGAACATGCATCGTCGTTCCGGCTACGAAGATGAAGGGCGCGCCGAGGAAAAGCCCGCAGGCCTGGGTTATCATCCGCCCGCCAGCCCAACGTCGAGCGAGAAAGTCAGCTAGCGCGCCGCCCGCGAGTACCCCGACAACGCTCGCCATCTGGATGAACACCGTGGCGGTCAGTCCCGACATGGTCAAGCTCATACGGAATTTCTCGTAGAGGAACGAAGGCATCCAGGTGAGAAACACCATGGCGACGAAGTTCGCGCCCAAAAACACCAGCATGAGAACGAGAGGCAAACGCCTGCGAATGATCAGACCAAGGAACTGGACTGTGGAAAGCGGCTCCAGCCCCGGCCCAGTACTCAGAAGAGGGGTGGTCGCCCGCCGTCCTAGCGCGGCAGGATCTGTGCTCTGCTCGCGCGCTGTCCCGGGGCTCGCTCGCACCGAGTCACTGGCCTCAGAAGGCTCATCGCCACTAACTGGCTCTTTAATGAGCTTGAGGAGGAAGAGCCCCACCAGGATGCCCAGGGTGCCGAAGACGTAGAAAGCCATCCGCCAGCCATAACGCTCGCCCAGCAGGCCTGCCAGTGCACCACCTCCAATCGTGCCGATATAGACCCCGGACTGATGAATGGACATGGCGCGGGAGCGGGTCCGCCTCCCGTGATAGGCGCCGATCAGGGACATCGAAGATGGGAAATAGCCCGCCTCGCCCAACCCTTCCGTCGCTCGGAAGGCAATAAGGTGCCAGAGCTTCCGGGATATTCCGGTCAGAAGAGCAATCGCACTCCAGAAAAAGAACCCACCCAGGATAATCGTCTTCCGCCTGAAGCGATCGCCGAGGTAACCCCCGAAGGGCGCGGAAAACGCATAGACCCACATGAACGCGGATCCCAGAATGCCGAGTTCAAGGTTTGAAACATGAAGTTCCCGCTTGAGGAGTGGGTACACGGAATAGATCGCCTGCCGGTCGGCGTAGTTGAAGAAGCAGATGACCCAGAGCATGCAGACAACTGCCCACCGGTACCGTCCGTGGTCTTCGATAGCCATCGTGCGGGCAGCCCAAAATGCGTGCAGCCTGACTTGCGTGCAGATGTGCCGAACACGCACACCCTTAACTTGGCGCGACTCGAGGAAGTCGCCGTACTAGTTACGGCCGCCGGGTCGAATGTTTACCGTTGTGGATTGACTCGACACGGAGCCGAAATTGTCGCGAACGGTCAACGTTGCCGTAAAGGTTCCCCGGGTTGCATACGGGTGGACAGGTTTCGGGCCCACTCCGTAACTTCCATCGCCAAAGTTCCAGAAGTACAAGAGGATCTGGCCGCCCGAAACGTAGGACCCGGTCCCGTTGAACTGAACCGGTTTCTTGATGTTGACGTTGTAAGGCCCACCTGCATTGGCCACCGGCATAGTGCTGCTGACCGGCGCCGCCTCACAGGCGCCGACAAGAGGATCGTCGAGTGCAGTCTGATAGTTGACGATCCCGCCCGTGGTGGTCTTTCCAATCAGAGCCAAGCTCTGACGCACGGTCCTCAGCAGAATGTCTTTGATGGTGACGGAACTCAGGTTCGGATTGCACCCCTTGAGCAGGGCTGCGCCGCCGGTCACGTGCGGGGTGGCCTGCGAAGTCCCGCTGAGGATGGCGTAGCCCTGATTGCGATAGGTGCTCAGAATGTCGACCCCCGGCGCCCCCAGGTGCACAGTGGTCGATCCATAATTGGAGAAGCCGGCGCGGTTGCCGTATTGGTCGGTAGCGGCCACGCAGATGATGTTGGTGGGTGGATTCGGGTTGTAAATCGGGTCGGATTTGGTGAAGTCGCAGGGATAGAAGGGAGAGATGTCGTTGTTGGTGTTGCTGTTTCCCGCCGCCGTGATGAACAAGTGGCCGGCCGCTTCTGCCCGCTTGATAGCATCAAGCAAGCCAGGATCAAAGCCCGTGGTCCCCCAGCTGTTGTTGGAGATGGTGGCACCGTGGGCTACCGCGTAGTCCAGGGCTTCGATTGCCCCCGCCGTGGATCCAGTGCCCGTGGCGTCCATAAATTTCAGGGGCATGATCTGCACATCCCAGTTTGCCCCGGCCACGCCCAGCGCGTTGTCAGTCAGAGCTCCGATGGTGCCGCTGGTGTGCGTTCCGTGGCCGTTGTCGTCCATGGGATCGTTGGAGTACGCGTAGAAATTCCAGCCTCGGCAGTCATCCACGAAGCCGTCCCGGTCATCATCAATACCGTTGGCACACTTCACGCCGGCTTCCCCGGGATTGGTCCAAATGTTCAGTGCCAAGTCCGGATGCGTGTAGTCCACCCCCGTATCGATGTCGGCCACCACGATGCTGAATCGCCCACGCGCCTTGTCCCAAGCGAAGGTCGCGCCCACGTCGGCAAAGGGATTGGTGTTGGGAAGAGTGTTCTTCCACCCCCATTGCTGAGGGAAACCGGGATCCGTGGGGATGGTCTCGACAATGTGGTAGAGCAGGTTTTTCTGGACGTACTGGACGTCCGCCAGCGTTGAGTAGTAGGCAAGCGCGGAGTCCAGGTCTAGGCCCTCCGGGACGTGAACGCGAACCAGCCGCTCGTCCTTGGCAAAGCGCTGGAGAACGGTGGCGCCTACGCCCCGATGGATTTCTTGCCTGACGTAGGGTGGAGTTCCTGGCTTGAACTTCACCAGGAGTTCATGAGGGACATATTTCCCGTTCCCGAGACTTCGAGCTGCCACCCCCTGCGCCAGAAAACCAAGGCTTATCCCACCCAGGAGAATGACCAGCAATGGTTTAAGAGATACCCATCCGCGCATCTTCTTATCCTCCTTCCACTTACATTGCGAGTGTGGCGTCCGGCAGACCCCGGAACGGCACACAAATCTGCGCTGCCGTAACTTGCGGAAGCACACACCTCCCGCCTGCCGGTTCACATTACAACGTGGAAAAGAGGGGGAATCCCCTCTTTGTGGTGAGCACGCCCCTCGGCAACAAAAACCACTTCTCAGTTCTCGTCGGATCCCCGCCCGACGAAGGACCGTTCTGGCGCAGTCGACCCATATCCTCACGCTGCACCCCGGAAATGTCAAGCAATATGTCAGGAGTCGCGACCATCTGCTTGCAACTCGGACCTGGCCGATACTTCGAACCAGTGTCCGCGAGTGTTTCCATTTCCGCGAACAATAGCGGGGTCGGACCCTAAGTCGTTTCAGACAAGCAGGTTGAAATCCCCCCCCGATGAAGGCTCTTGACAAACCGCCTTTCTCGTGCGATAAGTGGCGCTATCCAGGATAGCGTAAGCCTGTAGTCTCGGAGGAGATTTGCGCGGTGAAATGTCGCTGCATGCTCACGGCTGGCCGGGTCTGTAGCGGGGTGTGGAGCGCAACCGTATGAAAACCAAAGCCCTCGTCGTGATCGCCCTGGGATGCCTGCTGGGAGTTGCTGCCGGCATGAATCGCGCGCAGTCGCTCGGTGACCTGGCTCGCGAAGAGCGCGCAAAACGACAATCGCAGCCCAAAGCGGTGACCGTCTACACCAACGACAACGCTCTGGAGGGGATTTCGATTGAGGAGACAGCCCCCGCCACGCGGGCCCCCGAAGCCCTTTCCACGGAGCCTGCGAGCAAGACACCCGCAGCGGACGACGTGCCGGCCAGCAACGTGGTCGCTGTTGTCGAGCCGAGCCGGACGCCTCCACTGAAGAAGCAACCCGAAAGCAGTAAAGCGATCAAGGAGTATGGGAAGGGCGGGTTCCCGACCGCCCCTGCCAACCTGGCCAGGGCCGCCGGCCCACTGGGGGCAGTGCAAGCGCCCACGGGGGCGGCGGCTGACGATTCCATCAAAGTCTCTGGAATCACCATTCAGGCAGGGGTGGCCGGCGGAACCGTCGTGAACATCGCGACCTCGAGTCCCGCCCCTTACCGTGTGTTGCAGTTGGAGGGTCCGCGGCGCCTCGTGGTAGACCTGGAGGGGGCGTACAAAACCGCCCCTCAGGAGTCCTATCCGGCTGAATCACCGCTGCTGAAGCGCGTGCGGGTTGGCCAGTTCCGGGCAGAGAAGCCGGCGGTGGTACGCGTCGTGTTGGAGCTCAGTGGTAACCCGGCCTTTGACGTCCGTGCCACTCCAGACGGCGTTCGTGTTGAGCTGAAGCCGCGCGACCTACCCGCGCTGCTGTCGGCTGTCCCCGGTGCGCAGGGTGAGGCTGCAAAACCGCCGCAGGAGAGCGTGACCCCGCCCGGTCAACAGCCGGCTCTGCAGCCCCCCCCCAGGCCGGCAGTTCCCGGTCCGAGCATGCCGGGCGCGCCCAATGTCTTCTATCAGTTGTCGCCTTTCAAGTCGTTGCCCCAGAACCAGAAGTTATTGGACAGCCTCGGCCTGAGGATTGTGCTGGCCCACAACTACCGGAAGGGAGATCCAGAGGAGGCAGCGTGGAAGACCAAGGGAACTCCCGGGGTGGAAGCCAACCGGCTCTTTATCAAATCGATAGGCGCGGCGTCTTATCGTACGCTTGAGCTGGCGATCACGCCGTCCCCTCAGGGCGGATACGATCTGGCAGTTTACGGCCAGCAGATCATACAGACTGCGCAGGGTCCAAATCCTGACCTCCCGGCGATCCAACAGTTGGTGAACTCCGAAGTCGCAAGAATGCAGCAGTCTCCACCGCCCGTCCTGGAGGCAAACCAGCTGAGTTATGAAACGTACTACCTTAGTTATGTGATAGCTGATCGCGCGATCGCGCTGCTCAAGGCGCTGGGGTATACCACGGTCGAGTACAACCAGCTGGCCGGGGAGAGCACCTATCAGAATATCTATAACCCGGTCAAGCAAGGAACCCGGCCCCCGATCATCGTCAAGCTGATCGATTCCACCAAGACCAGCCTGATGGAACCGACTCCCACTACGCCGGGAGCGGCTGGCCAGATGCAGGCGCAGGCGATGGCGCAGATGGCCCAACAAGCGGGCGCCATGATGATGCCCACGACTTCGGGCGTGCCCGCCATTGGAGGAACCTACCTTCACCAAATGACCTCCGGGGAGACACAGCAACAGCTTCTCATCCTTTACGACAAAGATGACCCTGAATCCCTGCAGAAGTTGATGGACTTGTTGCAGAGTACCATTGACGTGCCGGCCCGCGAGATTATGATCGAGGCCCAGGTCATCGAGTTGAACAGCAACAGGACCCGGGATCTCGGCGTTACCTTCGAGACTGTTCAGAACAATGTGGACGTGGCTTCTGCGGGCACAGATGCTGTCACTGGTGCGATTCTACCAATCTTTTTGTTTACCAAGGGCTCCCCAAGAATCGCTTCGTTTAACGCCCAACTGCAGGCGTTGGTCCAAACCGGCGAGGCGGAGATCCTCTCCAATCCCTCCGTGCTGGTTTTGGACGGCCGTCAAGCGCGAATCCAGATTGGCCAGCAGGTGCCGGTCGCTCAGTCGGCTACCAGCGTGGGTACCACCATCGCGTCGGTGAGTTACTTCCCGGTCGGCATTGTGCTCAACCTGAGACCTCGAATTAACGAGGACGGCAGCGAAATCACGATGCAGACGGAAGCGATTGTCAGCGCCATCAACACGGCCGCTTGCCAGCAGTTGACCGGGACCAAGACCTGCATAGCCCCTGTGATTGACAACCGTCAGGTTCAATCCATCGTACGCGTTGCCGACAACACGCCGTTTATTATCGGAGGACTGATCTCTACTAATAACAATTCGACGATGAGCGGAATTCCCTGGCTCTCGCAGATTCCCGGGCTGGGCGCCTTGTTCCGCCGGACAACCGTGACGAAGGTTAAGCAGGAAGTCATCATCGTCATCACGCCGCACGTCGTGCCCCTGGAGGACAAGTACTTCAGCTATGTAATCCCCAAGGACTCCGATCAGTTTAACCGCTTCGATTATCGGCTGTTCCGCAACGCTTACCGGATCCGCGGTAACGATCTCTTTGACCTTGAATTCGTCTATGGCAGCAACGTGTATAAGCAGTTGGTCGGCCGCGTGACTAAGGCCAGCACCAGCGATCCTCAACTGCGGAAAACCGAGCCCTTCGCGTCTGTACTAAAGGGAGGCGCGCCAGGCGAAGACATCCTGGTGCGGCGCATGCTCTGGGAGATCATCCAGAATCTGCATTACGAACGCTACATCGACCCGGAACGGATCATCTTCTTCGAGAGCAACCCGTCCGCGGCCGGCGGCAGCGGATTCAAGATTTCTTTTCTGGAAGACAAATTGAAGGCCTTAAAGGACGGGCAAACCGGTCTAGCCCTGACATTCGAGGCGCAGCCGAAAGGCGACGAGGAGCGCCCCTTCGTGCCGCCCAAAGCGGTCCTGGGCTACCCGGATGTTTCCGCGGAGACCTATCCGCAAATGTTGATCAGCGGCAATCGCCGCAACCCCGACGGGACGCCACGAGATTGGGTGGTTCTCATTAGCAAGAACCACTCCGGGATTTCGTCCCGGGGGATTCGGGTGTCGCCTGTCCAACTCCTGCAGGGCGTGTTGGTCCTGAAGCGACTTCTCGGCCTGAACCCGTCCATGTCCCTTAAGGAATTTCACATTGGCCGGCAGATTATTTTCCCCAGCCAAGAGGAGTTAAAGCAGGGCAATCAACTCATTGACCGAGAGGTTGCCAAGCTCTTTTACGAGGTCTACAACTACTACCCGGTCTTCGAGCAGGAGTTCAATCGGGAAACCCGCCAGATGAATGCGATGCTCGACAAGATCGGTCCTCAGCAATGACGGTTTCGATCGGGAAGAGTGTTCGGGCGTACACAGGGCTGTTCGCCGAACCGTGATCTGAGCCCTTTGCCCGAGAGGCGAGGTTCGGGAACCTCAAGATGTTTCGTGTCAGGGCTTGCGCTGCGTGCCTCTGTTTTTGGTGACCCGGGAAATTGGCAGTGCTCATACCATCCCTCGACCCCCAGGAGCGCATTCCCTTCCTTTGCACTGCTGTGGCCTCAGCGTGCGCCGCTGCGGGAGCCCTTACGGCGCGTGCCGCAGCCGACACGCTGTTCCTCGATTACTACGGTCCCCACGTCCTTTCGCTGATGTATGTGGGTACCAGTGTGCTGGTGGGTACGGTTGCGTACTCCTTCGGGCGCTACGTCCGCCGCGTGTCGCTCAGTCGAATATTGATCCTCTCCTGTAGTTTTCTCGGTCTCGTGACGCTTTTATTGCGCGTCGCACTGTTTCTGCCGTGGAACGGCTTGCGCGTTCTGGCCTATTTTTGGGGCGACTTAACCGTGAACGTGTCCACTCTCCTCTTCTGGAGCTTGTTTGGCTTGGTTTTCGATTTCCGTCGCGCCAAAAGGCTCCTGGGATGGGTGGGGGCCAGTGGGACGCTTTCCTGTATTGCGGCAGGTTTACTAATCAGGCCATTTGCCACGCTGTTTGGAACGCCCAACCTCCTCATCGTTGTTGCTCTCCTGCTGGCCGGGTTCGCGGCCGCGGTTTTCTATCTGACCCACCATTCCGAATCGCAATTCGAAGGACTCGGCGGGGCCTCTCGTGCCGATGTCAACTTGCCTGATCTGAGCTATTACCTCAGCCTGCTGGGAGCACCACGTATTCGCTCTCTCGCCCTCCAGGCGATGGTCGGCACCATGGTGATTATTCTGGTGGACTATCAGTTCAAGGCGGTGGCCCAGGCGCATTTCCAGGGACCACGACTGGCGGCATTCTTCGGGGACTTTTACGCTGCCGCCAACATCATCATGCTGCTGATCCAGATCTTTGCCTTGCACCTTCTCCTCCAAGGCCGGGGGCTGTTGACTTCGCTTTGTGTACTTCCTATGGGCATGCTCCTGGGTGGGTCAGCAACCATCCTCACGGCATCTTTCGCGGCCGTGTTGATCAGCAAACTGGTCGCGCAGACGACCCTGTTCACGGTCGACACCGGCGCCTTCCAGATCCTTTATCTCGGCGTCAAGAAGCAAACTCGCACCCAGGTAAGGGCGCTCGTGGATGGCATTTGCAGGCCCGCAGCCATTGGGATCACCGGGGCTATTCTCGTTCTCATTTCGGGCGCCGTGAGGGTTTACCTTCTGTCGATCCCCGGCCTTCTTTTGTGTCTGGTTTGGTTTTACCTTGCCCGCCGCAATTACTCCCTTTACCTATCCGGCCTGGTCGAATCATTAAGTGCCCGGCTACTGGACATTTCCGAAGACCCCCAAGGTTTGCATGGTAAGGCGGTGGAGGATTACACGCGGCAGGCTTTGGTCGCTGCCAAACTGGAAGAACTCCCGTATCTCCTGAGCGTTGTCCAACAATTGGATGACATTGACTGGTCGCCTGAAATACGCGGCCTGCTCCAGCGGCCCGAGCCGGAGGTCAAGATCGCCGCTCTGGAGTATCTCATCAAGTGGGGGAAGTCAGGGGATCCCAACGAGTTAATCGAACTTGCTCGGCATCCTGTTGCCGAAGTCCGGCGAGCCGCTGTCCGTGCGGCTGGGTTGGGCGGTGAGACAGCCATGGGGCCTATCCGGGAGTCCCTTGAGGACTCCGACCCGGGGGTCCGGGCAGAAGCTGCGTCCGCCCTGATCGCTATGGGCCATTTCGGCGGACTCCTTCAAGGTGCAGCCGCAGTCAAAGGCATGCTCGAATCCGCGGACAAGTCCTACAGGATGGCAGTGGCCAGCCCCGTCAGCCGACTGCGGGTTCGCGGGCGAACTGATTCTCTGTTGCGGCTTCTTGACGACCCGGAGCCCGAGGTTCGCTTGGCTGCTCTGCGGGCCTGCGCCAATATTCACGAAGCTGAGCTTCTCCCTAAGGTGATTGTGCAACTCCGGGGAACCAGAACAGCCGGTGCGGCGGCCGAGGCCCTCATCGCACTCGGAACACTCACCGCTGATTATCTGTGCGCCTATGACAACACCGCGGAGCTGGCAGACCTGTTCCGGCGATCAGTGCAACTGCCAGTCATTCTGGAAAAGATTGGCAGCCCTCGAGCGTTGGAAGCGCTCAAAAGGGTCCTCGATTTCTCTGGTCCGAATGCTTCGGTGGCCATGGTTCAGGCCTACTGCCGGATGCTGCAACGCCAGCCCTCCCTCGAGCCCTACCTAGAGCACTGGGAGTCTGTGTTGCACAGCCAAATCGGCGCCGCGCAGAAGCGACGACGGCTGCTCGCTCGCACGACATCCCTCGCGGGGAACACCTTCCTTCTGGGGGTGATCCAGGAGGAATACGCCACTCATCTCGGGAATGTCTTTACGCTTCTCGGCCTCCGCGCCACAACTGTCAAAATGGAGGCGATTCGTTCGCACCTGCAAAACGGAGATGAAGAGCAGCGTGCCCGCGCCCTGGAAGTCTTGGAACATGTGCTCCCGGACAAGTGGCGGAGTGAAGTGTTCGAGTTGATCGACTCTAAACTGCCGGTGGATGAAACTACCGACGTTGGCGGATTGCTGCGCGCGGCCATGGAGTCGGAGAGCTCGGAGCCGGTGCTCTTGGGCGCCCTCTACGCCGCAGCGCGCAGCAGCGCCCGGGATGTGCTTCCGCTGATTCAACAGCTCTTGTCTCACCCCAGTGGAGTCGTCCGGGAGACGGCGCTTTTTGGCCTCGCCCAAGTGGCGGCGCCCGCCGAGCTCGCCCGGCAGTGCCGTGAATTGTTGGCCGACCCGGACGAGATCGTCCGCCGCCTGGCGCAGTCGCTGTCGTGTGACTCCGGCAAAACCCCGCAGGAGGGAGGAACCGGTATGATCGTAGTGGAAAAGACCCTTTTTCTCCGACATGTACCCCTCTTCTCAAACATGGCGACCAGTGAACTGACGCAGGTCGCCTCCCTAGCGCGCGAGGTAACCTATCCGGCCGGCTCTCGGATTATTCAGGAAGGTGAACATGGCGATCATATGTTCTTGATCGTGGATGGCGCGGTATTGATTCAGCGCGGGGAGACGCCTTTGAACAAGCTGGGCCCCAGGGATTTCTTCGGGGAGATGAGCATCATCGATGGCGAGGCGCGCTCCGCGACCGCCACTGCCGTGACGGATTGCCTATTACTGCGCATCGACAAGGAGGACTTCCAGGAGCTGCTTTCGACTTACAACTCCGCCGCCGTCTCGGTCGTGCGCGCGCTGAATCAGCGCCTGCGCGAGGTGCTGCCTGCCCTCGAGAGAGCAAAGCGAGGGATGTGATTCAGTCTTCGCAGGAAGACCAGTCCGACTCTCGTTTTGACCTGTTGCTGCTGCATCGGACTTCGGCGACGCCTAGAATTCCTCTTGCGGAGTCTTGACGGCAAAAACCGGCACCTTTTCGCGTTTGCCTTTGACCGTAAACAGTCCCAGCGCTTCGCAGGGAATCTCCTGGCCGATTGCCGCCTGGACGCGTTCATTTACCAGAATCCGGCGCTGGACTTCCTTGGTCAGGCCTTCCAAGCGCGCCGCCAAATTAACCGGGTCGCCGATGACCGTATAGTCCATCCGGCGCTCGGAGCCGATGTTACCCGAGATCACGGTGCCACTCGTGATGCCGATGCCGATTTCGATGGTCATCTGCCCTTTGGGAGCCCGTTCCCGGTTAATGGCGCCGAGTTCTTTCCGCATCTCGAGGGCGGCGCGCACGGCTCGCAGGGCGTCGTCTTCGCGCGGCACCGGAACGCCGAAGACAGCCAGGATGGAGTCGCCGATGAACTTATCGACCATTCCCTGGTGGCGAAAGATGACGTTGATCAGGCGCGGGAAGTAGGTATTCAAAAGCTCCACGATATTCCAGGGGTCCATCTGTTCGGAGATCGACGTAAAATTGCGGATGTCGACCAGGAGAATGGTCACCTCCGCACGCTTTCCGCCCAGCTTGGCTTCGTCCGTGTTCCACCCAGAAAGTCTCCCTGCGTGTCCTGCAGGGGCAGCGCGCTCAAGTCAAGGCTGAAACTGGCTCCGTCGCGGCGGAGGAATCGCACGTCGTAAGCCTTGCGCGCGTGCCGTTTGGTCAGGACATCCTCCGTCAGCGAAGCCAGCCGGACGTTAGCCGCCCCAGCGAAGAGCGTTGCGTAGTCTTTGCCAACCTCAGCGTTCGTTCGAAAACCGAAGATTTCGGTTCCGCCCCGATTGATGGTGGTGAGCTTTCCGAGTCGGTCGAAAGTGAGGATACCCGTGCCAATGCTCTCCAGGATTCTCTCGTAGTAGAAATCTGACTGGCTACCGCCAGCCCGAGTCCTTCATCTTCCCGGGTGAAGGTGCCGTAACGCTTGTTGAGGATGACGAGCAGGCCCGGCGAGACTCCATTCTCCTTGCTCACGGGGACACAGAGGACCGAGCGGGTGCGTTCATCAAAGTACTTCTCGATTTCGGGTCGATAACGAGGGTCGGTGGCGAGGGACGAAACATTGGTCAGTTGGCCGCCCTCCGCCGCCTTCCCCACCAGTCCCTCGCCCCACCTTATCTGGAATTCCGCCGCACGGCCAGCGACCTGGACTCGCGCGCGCAGGGCATTCTGCTGCGGGTCGTGCAGGAAAAGGAGGACTCTCTCCGCCTCCAGGGCCTGTTCCGTCGCCCGGCAGATGTCCTCAATCACTGCCCCCACCTCCGCTCCCGGCGAGAGGGACTGGATAATCTCGAGCAAAGCCGAAGAAGTGCGAATCTTGGCACGGAGGAGTTCGCTGAAGATCAGGTTCGCAAGATCCGCGTCCAGGAAGTGCACCGCGACGGCCGTGTTATTGCCGCGATCCAATTTGCTC
>JBEKCQ010000109.1:0-12526 GCA_050014795.1 Terriglobia bacterium
CTGACTTCTGACTCCTGTCTTCCGACCCCTGTCTCCCGACTTCTCTCTCCTGACTCCTGCCTTTTCGGTGTACACTCACGGGCTGCCCGGGAAGCCGAAAGGGAAGTCACGGCTAAGGCAAGGCCGGGCGGTCTCGGCGAAAGACCGCCAAATTCTGAACGCACAGGGAGCGTGATCATGGGCCAAAGCAAACCCGAAAGCACTGCCGCGCCGGCAGCCGTGCCCGCGCAGCGCATCATGTCGGTAGACGCCCTGCGCGGCTTCGACATGTTCTGGATCATGGGCGGTGGGCCGCTGGTGATGGAATTCTGCAAGTTGTTTTCCAACCCGCTCCCGGAGTGGTTGGGACGGCACTTCGACCACGTTGAATGGGAAGGGTTCGTCGGCTGGGATCTGATCATGCCCTTGTTCCTGTTCATCGTGGGCGTGGCCATGCCCTTCTCGATTGGGAAGCGCCTGGAGCGCGGCGACACCCGCGGCATGATTTATCGCAAGGTGATGTATCGCGTCGTAGTGCTCTGGGTGCTGGGCACGATCGCGCAGGGCAACCTTCTGGGGTTCGACCTCAGCAAACTCCATCTCTATAGCAACACGCTGCAATCGATCGCTGCCGGATATTTGATCTCCTCGATTGCGTTGGTGGAGTTGCGGGTGCGCTGGCAGGCGGTGCTGGCGGGCGCGCTGTTGCTGATTTTCTGGGCGTTCATGGCGCTGGTGCCGGTGCAGGGGTACGGCGCGGGCGTGCTCACGCCCGACGGCAACTTCGCGATGTGGGTTGATGAAACGATCCTCGGCCGCTTCCGGGATGGCACCAATTACACCTGGATCTTCAGCAGTCTTGGTTTTGGCGCCACGGTGTTGATGGGCGTTCTTTCGGGGCATCTGCTGCGCTCGTCGCGCAGCGGACGGCGGAAGGCGCTGCTGCTGGCCGCCGCGGGACTCGGTTGCCTGCTGGGTGGCTGGCTCTGGAGTTTTGCTTTCCCGATCATCAAGCACATCTGGACCAGCTCGATGGTGCTGTGGTCCGGCGGCTGGTGCTTGCTGCTCCTGGCGTTGTTCTATTGGGTGATTGACGTGCTGGGCTACCGGCGCTGGGCGTTTTTCTTCACAGTGATCGGCATGAACGCCATCGTCGCTTACATGGCCCCGGATATCATCCCCTTCCCACAAATCAGTAGCACGCTTTTCGCTGGGCTCGCGAAACACCTGGGAATGTTTGGCAACTTCCTGGTGGCCTTCGGAGCCGTCGGAGTTCTCTGGCTCGGGCTGTACTACATGTACCGCAAGCAGACGTTTGTGAGGATATAGCAGGGAACGTAGCACGGGCGCCCCGTCCGTCAAACACGCCCGAAACGGCCGTCGTAGCGGCCACCTTTAGGTGGCCACCGTCACGTGACGGCTTAAAGGCCGCCGCCAGATCGTGTGGCAGGTTGCGGGAAGATGGCGGCCTAAAGGCCGCCGCTACGGCACACTACACAAGCGAGTCATGGACCTCAAGGCGGAAATCCTCGACATCCCGCGGGCGCTCGGCGAGACGCTCGAAAAAGGCCGCCCGGAATACGATGCGCTGGTGCGCCAGACGCGCTGGGGCGACGGACCGGTCTACATTGTGGGTTCCGGGGCCGCGCTCCTCGCGGGCCTGAGCGCCGCGTATACCTTCGAGAGCCTGCTGGGTTGGCCGGCGGTCGTGCGCGAGGCGGCTGCGTTCCAAGCCTATTCGCTTTCCGTGCTGCGCCCGCGGTCCGTCGTGTTGGCGCTCTCGCCGTCTGGGGAGGACTCGGAGACGTTGGAAATGGCACAGTCGGCGCGCTCGCGCGGGGCCAGGGTTTTGGTAATGACGAGCAACGCCCAGAGCGCGCTGGCGAAATCGGCCGACGGCGTGTTTCTGGTGCGCGCCGGAGAAGAGCAGGGAGCGGGGGCGAAGGCGGCGGTATGCCAGCAGGCGGCGGCGAGCTATCTTGGCCTGGTGGCGGCGCGGGTGCTCAAGCGGCCTCATCCGCAGCTCGACGCGCTGGAGGCGGATTTCGAGAAGCTCCCGGCGCACGTCGAGTGGGCTTTAACTCAGCTCACGGACGCTGTCCGGTCGTTCGCCGCCGAGTTGCACGGTCTACCGAGCCTCGGCGTGGTGGGCGGAGGTTTCTACCACCCGGCGGCGCTCCAGTGGGCGTCCCTCGCGAAAAAGCTGACCGCCATCGACGCGCGCGGTTTTGAGGCGGTGGAATTCCTGCACGGCCGGCTCGACGGCCTGGAACGCGGCGCGACCATCGTCTTCCTCTCCGGCTCGCGGTGTCGCGCCAAGAAGTATGTTCATGCGCTGGCCGAGAGAGCGGGAAAGGCGAGGGCAAGAGTTCTCTCCATCACCGACGGCAACGACCGCGAGTTGGCAGATCGCTCGGCCCTCGCTTTGCTGCTGCCGGTCCTGAGCGAAATGGCGGGTGCGACGCTGGCGCTCGCTCTGCTCGATTGGGTGGCGTATCATGCGGCCCGGGGGCGGGAGCGAGCCCCACGCCGCGAACCTACTTCCCGTTAATCGCGGGTTAATTTCTCGTTTTACTACCGTTGACAAGGCATCGTACTTCTGATTGAATATCCACATGGACATAGGCAAGCGATTACGGGAGCTTCGCGTAGCCAAGGGCCTGTCGCAGGGCGACATTGAGAAACGGTCGGGCCTTCTGCGTTCTTATATCTCCCGGGTGGAAGGCGGCTATACCGCTCCCTCGCTATCAACGCTGGAGAGGTTCGCCAAGGCTTTGGAAATCGAGCCTTACCAGTTGCTGTTCCAGGGCGAGGGACGACCCGCAGCTCTCAAGACGTCCGAACAGGCGAGCTTGTCGAAGCCCGCCAGGAAGCTGGCGAAACGCTTTGAGGGCATGTCGACCTCCAGTCGCAGAGTGCTCCTCACGCTGGCGGCAAAACTCAGTAAGACCTGAGCCGACCGGGGCAACACCTTCCGGATGGACGCCCGACGACAAAAGCCTTGGCAGAGCTGGAGCCGAGTTTTGTGTTGTGCAGGCGAAGTGTACCCGTGAGCCAGCGGTTTGCGGATTTGCTGTTGCTCGCCTCGAGCCTGGGTCTGGAGGACAGCTGGCGCGCCTGGAGGGATTCGAACCCCCGACCTTCAGCTTCGAAGGCTGCCGCTCTATCCATCTGAGCTACAGGCGCCTGCCTTCAGTTTACTCTATTTGGACAATCCCGCCAAGACGCAGACCGGCCGCCCTCGGCCGCCCAGCCCTGGGGGAGACTTGTCCGTGCCTTGACTTGGAAACTGCTGTGCTATACTAGCGCGGCCCCAGACGGGTGAAGCTTGCTGGTCCGGGATGAAGTTTCAAGCACTCATCTGCTCCAAGCACCGACGTTCGATTGAATGCGGGCGACCCTGGCACGAGTGGCTGAGCGGGCGAAGCCGGGGCCCAAAGCCCTGAACAAGGAGTTGAGCTATGTCCGACCGCGGGGTTTTTGTAGTGGCTTTCCTGACTGTGGTGCTGATTGTTGCCGGCGCCTTTGCCATTCCTGAGTACTTCCCGTTTGAGCTGCTGAAGTGCTCGATCTATGTCGTCATCGCCATGATGGTCTTCTTCGGCGAGAACACTTACAGCTACATGCTGGGGATCGTCGCGCCCATCGTGGGGATCGTCTGCAACATCCTGCTCGGAGGCTTCTTCAGCGAGTTCTCCGTTCTCTGGGCCTCGGTGACCATGAAACCTCTGCCGCTTGTGGACACGCCGCTGCACGGTCTGGCTATCCTGACGGAAATCCTGCTCGTCATCCTCTGCCTGCGCGCCTGGCGGAAGGAAGTTACCGGCCCGTTCTTCGGCAAGGTGTTCGGCGTTTCCCTGCTGATCTCTCTCGTGTACGTGGGAATCCTCGCGAGTTGGTACGTGTTCGGGACCGCCCCGACGGGTCGATTGCCGTAAGCTCGGGTCGCGTAGCGTGACGTCGTCGCCATAGCCGGCGCGCACGTCCGTGGCCTGCCAAACGACTCCACCGCATTGGAGCATCGTCTTCTGCTACGGGGCCCGACCCGCGGGCCCCGGTCTGCCTGGGACAAAAGCCACCACTGTCAGGGGGTTACGGACGCAACGCTTGAGCCTGTTGCGGGGGCTGTGCCCGGCGACGGCGCGGAGAGGCGCGCGAGTTCGCGGATTTTCTCCAAAGCCATGGCGCCGAACACCATGTCGGTTTTGGCAAGGTTGAGCGTGAAGCTTTCGTTGCGGCGGGTGAGGAGATCGAGTCTCCAGAAGAGCACCAGGTTGCGGTGTCGTGCTACCGCAAGGTCGCCATAGGGAATCGCCGCGACCTTGGGCTTACGGAAGAGGCGTCGTTCCGCCACGAGCACGCGACGGGACGTCACCAGCAACCAGCAGCGCCGCGGACCGCGGGATCGCTTCCAGCCGCTCAGCACGCCGAGCAGTTCTTCGTTGGGCTCCAGTTCCGCGCTCAGGCTGTGCAGGCGGCGGGGAGCAAGTTCCAGAAGACTCTCCCTCAGGCTGAGAGGTGCGGGCGCGCGGAATGTCTTTCTTCCCAGCCACCGGAACCATGCGGCAACAATCCGCAAATCAAACCACAGGTTGCGTACGAGCCACGGGCCGAACAGAGCAAAGAGAAGTACAAAAAGCAGGACCACGCCCAACATCACCCAGGGGGCGTAAACGGAAAGCAGCGTGCCGGCCACGACGGTGAGGTCTTCACCGAGGCTCAGGAGCGGGTTGGCGATGCCGAAGCTCTTCGAAGTGCTCATCAACCGGATACTGGACTTCGTGGAATGCGCGGCGGTGGCCAGCGTGCCGCCGGTCAGCATGGCGAATACCAGCGCGGATGTACTGTCGCCAGGCATGGTCGCCCCGGCGGCCAGCGCGCCGGCCACTGGCCGCAGCGCGGTGTGTACAAAATCCCAGATGTGGTCAACCACCGGGAATTTCTCTGCCAGGACTTCCAGTAAGGCCAGCACTCCCAGGATGATGATGGTTTCGTTCGAGACTAACCACTGGAAGCGGGGCGACAGGCTCACTAGATGCGTATAGCGCGCAAACAGCGCTAGGAGGAAAAGCGGGAGGTAAGTATTCAAGCCGCTCGAAAGTGCCAATCCCCACGCCAGTCCCATCGACATGTGGGCCGCTCCCCGAAATAAAGCTGACTGGGACGCATTCTGGCATCTGGCCGGAGCCGGGTCAAGCTTCTTGGTCCCGGGCCGGAACCTCACGCGCGCTTTCGCTCATGGCGACGGGCTCTGACACGACCGGTGCCGCCCTGAAGGGGGCGCTACTTCTCCACAAGCGTGCCGGGACGGGTTATACTGCGCTCCCCGGTGTTAGCGGGCGGGCGGAGCGGCGAAGGGATGGGAGGGAGAAATGGCGTCTGAAAAGCACAGCTATACCAACAGCGCAAGACTCTACGAGCAGGCCTGCCAGGTCATGCCCGGAGGCGTGAACAGTTCGCTGCGCAATATCCAGCCGCACCTCATCTTCAAAAAGAGTGTGGGCGCGACGCTGATCGACGCTGACGGCAATGAGTACATCGACTACCAGGCGGCTTTCGGTCCGCCGCTGCTGGGGCACAACCATCCAACCATCAACCGCCGGGTGGCCGAGGCACTGGAGGGGTGCCTGCTTCCGGGCGTGGGGACAACCGAACTCGAAATCGAGGTAGCGCGTAAGGTGCAGCAGCACGTCCCCTCGGCCGAGAGAGTTCTGCTCTGCAACACCGGCTCGGAAGCCACCTATCACGCCATTCGGGTGTCGCGGGCGATTACGGGGCGAAAGAAGATCATTAAGTTTCAAGGCTGTTATCATGGATTTCACGATTATGTGCTCAGGAACATCATCAGCCCGGCGGAGAAGGTTGGGAAAGTCGATGCCGGCTCTGCCGGAATTTTCCCCGAAGTTCTGGAGAGCACGCTAGTCTGCGCCTTTAACAGCCTGGACGAAGTCGAGCAAGCACTCACTACCCATCGCGGCCAGGTGGCGGCCATTATCCTGGAGCCTATTCCACACAATATCGGCTGCGTTCTGCCCAAGCCTGGGTTTCTTGCAGGCCTGAGGGAATTGGCCACCGCGCACGGGGCGGTGCTGATTTTTGACGAGGTCATCACCGGCTTCCGGCATCACCTGGGAGGTTACCAGGCGATTTGCGGAGTCACACCGGACCTGACCACGCTGGGCAAGGCGATGGCGAACGGCTTCCCCATGGCCGCGCTCTGCGGCAAGACGGAAATCATGGACCGCTTCATGACGCGCCCCGGCGGCGACACCTTCTTTGCAGGCACCTTCAACGGCAACGCTGTAGGTTGCGCCGCGGCCCTGGCCACCATCGAGATGTTGGAGCGTGAGCCCGTTCACCAGCACGTGTTCAGGTTGGGGGAGCGCCTGCGCCAGGGATTGCGGGAAATCTACGCGCGACTGGGGATCAAGGCCACGGTGGCCGGCTACGGTTCGGTCTTCCTTACTTACTTCATGGAGGGGCCGATCGAGAGTTACTCCGACTTGCTGCGCAACGACGCGGCGCGCTTCGTCGATTACCGGCGGCGGTTGATTGAGCGCGGCATTTTCAAAATGCCGATCAACCTGAAGCGCAACCACGTGAGTTACGCCCACACCGACGCGCACGTGGGCCGGACGCTCGAGGTCTGCGAGGACGTGCTCAAGGGAATGCTCGGCCTTCCAGCCCGGTGAAGGGCAGGAGAGGCACGAGAGCAGTACGACTATCCTCGGGTGCTCCGTTGGCGCACCGCTCGGGCGGCTGGCGAGACTTCATTCCTGGAGTGAACTGATGCACGCATTCGCGCGGCGATTCCCGATCCTCGGGTGGCTGGTAACGGCGCTGGTGCTTCTCTTGGCCGGTCCAGCCAATGGCCAAACGGTCTCCTTGAACGGCGACTGGAATTTCGTGGCCGACCCGGCCGGCACGCTCAAGGTAGTTGACCTGCCCTCAGCGCCGAACATTCGTCCCACGCGCGTCCCATCATCCTGGCAATCGCAGTTTGCGGATCTGCGCGACTACGCCGGGGTCGCGTGGTACTGGCGCTCGGTCAGCGTCGAGGCGCCGGCGGCCGAGCGAGTTGTGCTGCTGCGGTTTGACGCAGTGGATTACCAGGCGGAGGTTTACGTCAACGGCCAGAAAGTTGGCGCCCATGAAGGTGGCTACCTGCCCTTCGAGTTCGATATCACCTCCCTGATTCGTGCGGGCGAGAACCAGATTGCGGTGCGTGTGGCCGACCCCGGCGTAAAGCCCGCCGAGGTCGAGGGAATCAAGTACGCCGAGATTCCCCACGGAAAGCAGAACTGGTATGTGCAGACCAGCGGCCTCTGGCAGGGCGTGGAACTCGACATCCGCCCGCGAATGCACCTGGGCGAGGTGCACGTCTTAGCCGGCGCGGATGGAGCCTTCAAGATCAATGTCCCGCTCGTGAATCCACCTTCCGAGGCCGAGTTCAAGAAGCCCGTTTACGTGGGAGCCGAGATCCGCGATGCCGCGGACAAAGTCGTATGGAAAGAGTCGCGCGACCTGAGTCCCGGGCAGGCCCGCGGCGAGTTCTCCGGGAAGCTCGCCAGCCCCAACCTTTGGAGTCTGGCGAACCCGGCGCTTTACACGCTCCACGTGTGGCTCAGTTCCGGCGACAACCAGTATTTCCGCTTCGGGTTTCGCACCTTCGAGACGCGGGGCGGCCAGTTCTACTTGAATGGGCAGGTGGTGTACTTGCGCGCGGCGCTCGACCAGGATTTCTACCCTGACACGATTTATGCACCGCCATCGCTCGACTACGTGAAGAGCGAAATGCTCCAGGCCAAGGCGTTGGGGCTGAACATGCTGCGTTGCCACATCAAGGTCCCCGACCCGCGCTATCTCCAGGCGGCGGACGAAGTGGGCGTGCTGGTCTGGTACGAGATTCCCAACTGGGACAAGCTCACCGAAGACTCCCAGCGCTGCGGCCTGGCCACCCTGCGCGGTATGGTCGAACGCGACGGGAACCATCCTTCCATCGTCATCGTGAGTGCCATCAACGAGAGTTGGGGCGCGGACCTGAAGGAAGCCTCCCAGCGCGCGTGGCTGAAACAGGCTTACCGCGAAGCCAAGGCGATGGTGCCGGGGTGGCTGGTGGTGGACAACAGCCCCTGCTGCGAGAATTTCCACCTGGCCACCGACATCGCGGACTTCCATCAGTACAACGCCATTCCCGACTACGCTTCCGACTTCGACCGCTTCGTCGGCGACATGGCGCGGCGTCCCGGATGGCTTTTCAGTCCCTACGGCGATGCCACGCCGAAGGGTGATGAGCCCTTGGTGCTCTCTGAATTCGGCAACTGGGGCCTGCCGCGCATTCCGGACCCGAAGCCGTGGTGGTTCGCGCGTGCTTTCGGAGATCGTGACATCACGCTTCCCGAGGGGGTGGAAAAGCGTTTTGCAGAATATCAATACTCCTCGCTCTTTCCGGACCTCAATGCCCTGACCGAGGCCGCTCAGTGGCATCAGTACGAGTCACTCAAGTATGAAATCGAGGCGCTACGTGCTCGCCCGGAGATTCAGGGCTACGTCATCACGGAGTTCACTGACCTCAACTGGGAGGCAAACGGGTTGCTCGATATGTGGCGTCGGCCGAAAGCCCACGCCGCCCAACTCCAAAAGCTCCAGCAAGATGACCTCTTGGTGGTGCGCGCGGAAAAGCGCAACCTGACGGCGGGCGAAAAAGCGCAGGCCGAAGTCTATTTCTCCCACTATAGCGCCGACCTGCTCACCGGCGGCCAAGTGGCTTGGGAGGTGGAGGGCACATCGCTCCAGGGGAGCCTCGCTATGCCCGCGGTTGCGTCAGGCAGCGCGGTGAGCGTCGGTAGTATTGAATTCGTCGTGCCTTCCGAACAGGTACCGGCCAAGCGCGCCTTAACGGTCCGTCTCAGGGTGGGGAACAAGACGGTTTCCGAGACAGCGCTCGACCTCTACTTCTATCCGCCCAGAGCCTCGGAGCTTCCGCCACCGGTTTCCTTTCGCGATCCTGCGGGCCGCTTGCGGCGTTTGGTGAACGAGATGCGCGCGCGGAATTACCTGGCGCCTACAGGCTCTGAGGCCCTTCCGGTTCTGATTACATCAACCTTCGATGACGAAGTGAAGCAGACGCTTCAGGCTGGGGGTCGCGTGATCCTGCTGGCGAGTGACCGCCAAACCCTCGCGCCCGGCCTCGAGATTGTGCCGCGCACCGAATCAAACCTGGATGGAAACTGGATCTCGAGCTTCCTTTGGATTCGCAAGGAGCAGGATCCTTTCAAGCTGGTCGGCTTCGACACGTTTCCCGGATTCGAAATGCAGGCCGTGACGCCCAGCGCGGTGCTGCAAGGCGTACGACCCGAGTATTTCCGCGACGTGCTGGCGGGGATTTTCTACGGCTGGATCCACTCGAACGTGGGCGTACTCGTCCAAGCGCGGTGCGGGCAAGGCCGGCTGCTCATCTGCACGTTCTCTCTAGGGACGACCTACGGATCCGACCCGTACGCCACCTACCTGCTCGACGCGCTCGTGCAGTACACTATTTCCGGTCCTACCCCGAGCTTCGAGATTCCGCTCTAAGTGCCGTGGGTCGCTGGCTCGTGTCAGACGAGCTGGGCGGTCATGCCTGGATTTGGCGTCTGCGCCCGAGCAGGGCAGTCGCGAACAGTAGGAACGCGGCGACAAGATAGAGCCGTAACACGCTCCAGGAAAATGACTGGGGCGAGGTGAACATGAAGTCGAGGTTCCGGTCGTGATGCACGGGGCCGATGTACCACCAGATAATGTACACGGCCTCAAACAGCTTGCTGGTTCCACTCCAGATTCCCATCGCCAGCGCAAGGCTGGAAATAAAGACGGCGCCGACCGCCAAACCCAGCAAGCCGGCCCAGTCACGGGCCAGCAACAGGCGCAAGGCGACGCCAGAGCCTATCAAGACTGCCATGATGACGCCCGCGAGCCATGCCGCAGGGAACTGCCGACGAAGCGAATGGGCGGCGGAGAAAATGATTTCGCCCGTCTGATGACGTGCTTCGCGCGTGCCCATGGCCGACCAAAGAAGAATCGGCCAAACCCATAGCCAGGGCAGCAGGTCTCGTCGCGCCTCTTGGGCCGGCTTGGCCAGGCTGGCGATGAGGAGCCCGGTGGCCACCACATACCACCACCAGCGCTGGCGCTTCAACATCAGCCGCAGTTCGGCCAGAAGCACCGCAGCAGCGCGGAACTGTAGCACTGCGGGGTTGAGGGGCGATAGGTGAACCCCCGGCTTGAGCGCGGCGCCGCCGTTCGTTGCGCCATTCCCCCGTGCATTGGCGGTCGCCGCGCGCCCGCGCCAGCGGGCAAGAAGGTGCCACCGCGAGGGCTCCGCCGTGGTAGGGCGGACTCGGAAGAAACCGCGCGCGGGATCGAAGCGGTCGAAGAGCAATGCGGCCAGTAGGACGAGGGCCAGCGCTATGGCGATCCAGTAGAGCCGCAGCGAAAGCAGTTCGGGCGACCAATCGAAGCCTTCCCACACAAACGTTTGGAAGACATGTTCACCCGAGTTGCCTAAAGACGTCCCACCCCGGTAGCCGGGGAGCTTGGCGAACAACCAGATCTGGAGGTGCGATTCCATGGCGCCGATGCCCACGAAGTCGGCGAACGCCGTGTGTGTCTCAAGGCCGTAGACCAGGAGGAACATGTAGAGGAGGAAATAGACCACGTTGCCAATGCCACCGCGCAGCCAGGGAATGGTCTCGAAGAGAACCGCTAGGGCAGCCACAAAGGCCATCACCGGCAAAGCAAACAGCAGGAAGGGATGCAGCAGCGGCCAGAGCCTGAACCGGTAGTCCTCTCCGGCCCAGAACTGGCCGAGCGCCGCAGCCACTGCCAGGACGGCCACCGCCACGCCCAGCACTGCGAAGTTACTGAAGGCTTTGCCCAGTACGTAGTCCAACCTGCCAATCGGCGTCGTGGCCAGAATCTGACCGACCCGCGTCTGAAGGTCGCGATCCACGGTGTTCTTCACGATGTAGAACCCGACCAGGGACACGAACAATGCGGTGGTCATAGCCATCTGGAGGCCAACCCAGGCTGAATTGTTCACGCCGCGGTAGTGTGCAAAGCGCAAGGTGAAGTCACCCACGATAACGGCATAACCCAGATACACGGCCCCAACCAGCGTGAGGAGGAAGCTGTACCGCCGCACACGTTCGAGGAAATCGGCGCGCGCGAGATGGTAAAGGACGCATACCGTGTTCATGTGGCTGCCGCCTCGCGATGGGCCGAGATGCAATCGAGATACGCGTCTTCCAGGGTGGGCGGGATGGGCGCGGCATCCGGATGGGGAGACTCCTCGTCCACCACGCGCACATGAACGCCGTCGCTTCGCCGGATAGCGGCGCTGAGGAGAAAGGACTCTTTGACTTTGGCCAAGGCAGAACTGGGGATGACCCACTCCCAGACCTTGCCCGCCACGGACTTCAAGAGGGCTTCGGGCGAGGTGTGAGTCACCAGCCGCCCGTGAGAAATGACGGCCATCTGCGTGGCAGTGGCTTCGACGTCCGAAACAATGTGGGTTGAGAGGATGACAACGCGCTGGCCGGCGAGTTCGGAGAGCAAGTTGCGGAAATGCACGCGCTCTTCGGGGTCGAGGCCGGCGGTGGGCTCGTCCACGATGAGCAGCTTGGGGTCGTTCAGCAGCGCTTGGGCGATGCCAATCCGCTGTTTCATGCCGCCGGAGAAGCTGCCCAGCGGGCGCTTGCGGGCTTCCAACAAGTTGACCACCTCCAGCAGTTCGTCGATACGGCGGCGAGCGAGACGTCCGGTGAGCCCCCTGACGGCTGCCAGGTATTGGAGGAATTCGACAGCGTTCAGATTGGGGTAAACGCCAAAGTCCTGGGGTAGGTAGCCGAGCTCGGCGCGCAGCGCGTCCGGGGAGCGGGCGATGTCCACGCCGTTCCAGGTGACCCGGCCCTCCGTCGCGCGCGTGATGGTTGCCAGGATGCGCATCAGGGTGGTCTTGCCCGCGCCGTTGGGTCCCACCAATCCCAACACACCTGGACCCAGCTCCAGGCTGAACCGCTTCAGGGCCCAGAGCTTGCCGCTGTACACCTTGCTCACATCTTCAATCGTTAACTTCACCGTTTACCCGCTGTGCCCTGCTGCGCAGTGGCGACCTCCACATGAGAAAACGAAGCTAAGCTGGTTGAAGTTCCGCAAACTCTGAGAGCAGAGCGAGGAATGACGCGCTTCGCTGCCCGGGTGAGTGCTGAGGCCAAGCAGACAAGCGCGAGGAGCAGGGCCAAGTGCGTGGTCGGCGGGAGGATGGTCGCAGCGCTCAGCGCTCGGTGACCGTATCACACGGGGCTAGGCGAGAGGAACGGACGGCCTGTAGATGCGGGTTTTGGTCGGGGCGCGCGGATTTGAACCGCGGACCTCTTGCGCCCAAGGCAAGCGCGCTACCAGGCTGCGCCACGCCCCGAAGAACAAGGTGCTAGGGATTAGGGGCTAGGAGCCAGCAAGAAAGAATCTCAAACGTCAGGCCATCACTTGCCGTGCTGGTTTCGACTGA
>JBEKCQ010000110.1:0-12463 GCA_050014795.1 Terriglobia bacterium
CGGGTCGAGCTTGCGGGCTTCCTCGGCCATGCGCCGAATGAATTTCTGCGCCGGCGGGTTCTGGCCGTTGACCTCGTTGCACAGCCCCCAGGCGAAGATGCTGGGATGGTTGCGGTCGCGGCTGATCATTTCGCGCAGTTGCAGAAGTCCGTTCTCCATGATTTCCGGCGACGCCTCATCCGTCATGCCCTGGAACGTGTCGGGCCCCCACGCCGGCACCTCTTCCTGAATGAGAATGCCTTTACGGTCGCAGTAATCGAGCACGCGCTTGTCCTGCTGCCAGTGGACGCGGGTGAAGACGCAGTTGAGTTCCTTCAGGTCGTCATGGTCGTGGACAAGCCAGGTGGAAGGCTCGGCCATGCCGTAATCGGGATGGCTGCCCGCCATGCGTTCTACGCCCATCAGTCGCACGCGCTCGCCGTTCAAATAGAAGCCACTGTCCTTGACCTCGAAGCTGCGAATGCCGAACGTGACCGTCTCTGCATGGATCGGCCTTCCCTCTTGCTCCATCTCGACGACCAAGCGGTACAAGTGGGGATGATCGAAATGCCACAGGCGAGGGCGGGCGAGCGCCGCAACCGGAAGCGAGACCGAGCGTGACGAGCGCGGCTCAAGCAGCACCCGCGTGGCACTTTCGGAGCTGAGCGCCGTGCGGCCGGTATCGTCCTCCACGATTCTGAACCGGAGGCTGGCTTCAGCTCTCTTCTCCGTTGCATTGCGGAGGAATACCTGAACGGCAATGCTCGCCTGGCTGGTTTCGAGGTCGGGGTGCGCATCCACATCCACCCGCTCCAGGAAGGTTTGAGGTGTGACCAAGAGGCTCACAGGGCGAGTGATCCCGCCATCCACTGTCCAGTCGTACGACTTGCCGCGCGGGAGCATGTGGTCATCGAAGGAATTGTCCGCTTTGACCACCAACGTGTTCAGGCTGCCCGGACGCAGCGCCGAGGAGATGTCTAAGACAAAGGCGGTGTACCCACTGCGCAGATGCCGGCCAATCAGCTTGTCGTTGAGCCAGACGGTGGCACTGTGATAAACCGCTTCAAACTCCAGGCGCACGGCCTTTCCGGCCCAAAGCGTGGGGGCGTCGAACGTCCTGCGATACCAGGCCACGCCCTGATACTCGGCAGCCTCGGGGGAGACCTGCCAGGTGTGCGGCACGGAAACCCTCTCCCAGTTCGCCGCGTCAGTCGAGGCAAGATGCCAATTCCGGGACTCGCCTGAATTCCCTGGATCGAACTTGAAGTGCCACTCTCCATCGAGCGGAATGACCTCGGTCTCCAGTCCGGAGGTTTCGCCTGCCCGCCCAAGTTGAGGGCCTCCAGAAGCCGGCCAAGCAAAGGCGACCGAGGCTCCGACAACACCGATCTGCTTGATCAGGTCTCTGCGTGAGAGCTTGTGCATAGTTTCTCCCTCTACGAGGGGCGGCAGGGGAAGGCGCTGCCCTCGCGGGAGCCCGCAGGGTTCCCCTACCCAACCCGCAGAACCGCCGCGCCGTGAACCTTGCTGTGCTTCACCGCCTGCAGGGCCTGGTTGGCCTGTTCGAGATCGACGATCTCGATTTCCGTTCTCACCGGAATTTCTGCGGCCAAGCGGAGAAAGTCTCGGCCATCTTCACGCGTACTGTTGGCCACGCTGCGCAGGATTCGCTCGTGATAGAGCAGAGAGTCATAGTCGATTTGCGGGATGGGGGTCATAGTGATGTCAGCCAGGGAGACCGTGCCGCCCTTGCGGAGCACGCGCAGCGCCTCTAGAACCAAAGGGCCGGCGGGCGCGAAGATGATCGCCGCATCCAGTTGAGCCGGCGGCGTATCCTTCGCCTCGCCCACCCAGACAGCTCCCAACTCCTTGGCCAGTCGCCGGTGGCTCTCGGTCCGCGTGAAGACGTAGACCTCGCAACCCAGATGGCGCGCCACCTGCAAGATGATGTGTGCCGAAGCCCCGAAACCATAAAGCCCCAGCCGCTCGCCAGGCTGGACGTTGCTCAACCGGAACGACCGATAGCCGACAATCCCCGCGCACAGCAGCGGAGCCACCTCCAGGTCTGAAAAAACCTCGGGAAGCGGGTAGGCAAACGACTCGGGCACTACCGTGGCCTCCGCGTACCCACCGTCCACATCCCAACCCGTGAACCGAGCCTTCTCGCAGAGATTCTCCTGTCCTTTCCGGCAGTAGGAGCACTCGCCGCAGGTCCAGTAAACCCAGGCCACGCCCACGCGGTCGCCTTCGCGGAAGGCACGAACTCCGGCGCCCACCGCGTCCACCACGCCGACTATCTGATGTCCGGGAACCAGCGGCGTTTTCCGCAGCGGCAGATCGCCTTCTACCGTGTGCAGGTCGGTACGGCAGATGCCGCAAGCGTGCACGCGGACGCGAATCTCGCCAGCACCCGGAACCGGCATGGGAAGTTCGCGCAGTTCGAGAGGGTTCTCCTCCGCGGGCTTCTGTCGTTCAAGCACCATCGCGCGCATGGCAGGAGAAGAGTCTATCTAATGCGACTCGTGCCCCGCAAGCGGGAGAGTAGAACGGGGTTGCGAGTGGGCAGCACACCGAAAGATTGGCCGGGCGAAGCAACCCCCACTGTGGCACAATAGCTTTTGCCATAAGCAACTGGATTACGGTCGCTGGTTCGGGCCAAGTTTGCCGAACCTGAAAGAAGGAGGCTCAAATGAAAGCATTTCTTGCGGTTGTTCTGGTTCTTCTCTGTGCAGTTCCGCTCGTGGCACAGGATCAGGAAGCGGAGCGGCTTCAGAAGGCGGCCACCGTCGTCGAGGAAGTCATGGGGACCCCCGAGAAAGGCATCCCCACTGATCTGCTGAAAAAGGCCGTCTGCGTGGGCGTTATTCCGTCGCAGAAGAAGGTGGCGCTCGGCATCGGTGGGACGTTCGGCCGCGGCGCGCTCGTCTGTCGCCGTGGTGGGAACGGAGCCTGGGGCGGACCGTCCATGTTCACCGTCGGGGGCGCGAACATTGGCTTTCAACTGGGCGGCCAAGCCACGGACTTTGTCCTCATCGTGATGAATCCGGAAGGGGCGAAGAAGTTGCTCCAGAGTAAGACGAAGCTAGGCGCCGATGCTTCGGTGGCCGGCGGGCCGGTGGGCCGCACGGCTCAGGGCGCCACTGATCTCCAGATGCGGGCGGAGATTTTGACCTATTCGCGGTCGCGGGGACTGTTTGCCGGAGTTTCGCTCGATGGGCAGGTCGTCAAGCAGGACAATGACGCTAACGAGCGCCTCTACGGGCGCAAACTTGACCCGAAGGACATCCTATTCACGGGCAGCGTGGCTGCTCCTGCCGCCGCTCGACCCCTGGTGGGAGCTTTGCAGAAGTTCGCACCCCGCGGTGGGCAGCCTTTCAAGGAAAAGTAGCCCGGACGCTCTCAGGCAGGGGAGGGCCCTTGCGGCCCTCCCCTTGCCTTTCCTCGCGGGAGCACCGTAAAGGTGCTCCCCTACTATTACCGCGCGGAGATCCCGCCCTGGTTCCAGGCCAACCCGGAGCTACTTCATCTGGCCCGAGTAGATCTTCATGATGGTGTCGAGGAACTTGAGCGCATGTTCCTTCGGGCGTTGGAAGGAGTTGCGGCCAATAATGGAGCCGAAGCCGCCGCCGTCGCGGACGGCGCGAACCTCGTCGAACACGGCCTCGTCGCTCTCCTTCTTCGGACCGCCCGAGAAGATCACGATCCGCCTCCCGTCAAATGCCGACTGCACCACGTGCCGGACGCGCTCAGCCAGGGCTGCAATAGGAATCTTCGCCTTCTCGTAAGCCTTCTTCGCTTCCGCCAGCTCGATGTGCTCCGTGGGCAGCTTTATTTTGATGAGGTGTGCGCCTAGTTGGGCCGCGATGTGGGCGGCATAAGCGGCGACGTCGATGGCCGTCTCCCCTTCTTTACTCAGGCTCGTGCCGCGCGGGTAAGACCAGACGACCACCGCGAGCCCCTTGGCTTTCGCTTCTTCCGCCAGCCCACGCAGTTGCTGGTACATGGTCTGCGCGTGGGCCGAGCCGGGATAAATCGTGAACCCGATGGCTACGCAGCCCAGCCGCAACGCGTCTTGCACGCTGGCGGAGAGCGCCGGTAGGGGATCTTTCTCGTCGTGCAGCACGTCGTGGCTGTTCAGCTTGAGAATGAGAGGAATCTCTCCGGCGTGCCGGGCGGCCGCCGCCTCGATGAAGCCCAGCGGCGCGGCGTAGGCATTGCATCCCGAGTCGATAGCCAGCTCAAAGTGATAGTTCGGATCGTATCCAGGCGGGTTCACGGCGAAGCTGCGCGCCGGGCCGTGCTCGAACCCCTGGTCCACAGGCAGAATCACGAGTTTGCCGGTGCCTGCCAGGCGCCCGGTGTTCAACAGGCGGGCGAGGTTGGTCTTCGTCCCGGGATTGTCGCTTTCATACCAGCTCAGGATTTCACGGACTCGATCAGTGTTCCTTCCTGCCATTGCATTGCCTCCAGCTCAGTAGTGAGGAGTTTTGAGAACCCCTCAAGATTACAGGCCGCCCTAAGCCTCGTGCAAGGAGAAATTTGCCGCTGGCCAAGATGTCAGGGTGAAATGGAAAAAGGCCAGTGAGCGGAACTTGATGCCCGGGACGGCGCTGTCGCAGAATCTGCGCGGCGTTTCCGGTGCCGCAAGGGTATAATCTCCGCAAACCGATCAAAGGAGTGGCTATGGTCAAGGATGCGGAAATTACTCGTCGGGATTTTCTGAAGTCAGGCGCGAGCGGCGCCGGCTTGGCGGCGCTCAGCGGCATCAGTTTTATGGCTCATCCGGAGCGCGTGTGGGGCGCCAACGACCGCGTGCGCGTGGCCGTGGTGGGTCTGCACGGGCAAGGGTGGGCGCACGTCGAAGAGTATTCGAAGCTGAAGAACGTCGAGATCGCTGCGCTCTGCGATGTCGACGAGAACGTCACCAACCAGCGTGTGGCGGAAATGGCCAAGAAAGGTCTGCCGAAGCCCGCGACGTTCGTCGATCTGCGGAAGCTTCTGGAAGACAAGTCGATTGACGCCATCTCCATCGCCACGCCCAATCACTGGCACTCGTTGCAGGCCATCTGGGGCTGCCAGGCGGGGAAAGACGTATACGTGGAGAAGCCCCTGTCCCACAACTGGTGGGAAGGGCGGCAACTGGTGCGCGCCGCGCAGAAGTACAATCGCATTGTCCAGCACGGTACCAACAGCCGCTCGGGAGCGGCCATCCAGGAAGGCATGCGGAAGATGCGCGAAGGCTTGATTGGCGAGGTGTACATGGCGCGCGGTCTGTGCTTCAAATGGCGGAAGAGCATCGGCAAGACGCCGCCAGAGTCTGTGCCCGCGGGCGTGAACTACGACCTGTGGACCGGCCCTGCCCCTATGAAGCCGTTCACCAAGAACCGGTTCCATTACAACTGGCACTGGATCTGGGACACCGGCAACGGTGACTTCGGCAACCAGGGCATCCACGAACTGGATGTCGCGCGCTGGGGTCTGGACGTGAAGTACCCCAGCAAGGTCTCGGCCATCGGCGGCCACTTCATGTTCGACGATGACCAGGAAACCCCCAACACGCTTACCGTCTCCTACGAGTTCAACCTGCCAGACGGCAAGCGCAAGATGATGGTTTTCGAAACCCGCCACTGGATTTCGAACCACGAAGCGCTGATTGGTGAACCGAGCTTCGGCGGCGGCGAAGTCCCTGTGGCGCTCGGCAACGTGGCTGCCCAGGCACCCACCAAGCGCAAAGGGCCACAGAACACCGTCGGCAACATCTTCTACGGGTCCAAAGGCTACCTGGCCATGAACGGCTACGACGCCTACCGCACCTGGCTGGGCGAAGACCAGGAACCCGGGCCCAGCGCGGCCAAGGAAGGCAACAACTGGGCCAACTTCATCGACTGCGTCCGCAGCCGGAAAAAGGAAGACCTGAACGCGCCCGTTGAGGAAGGTCAGCTCTCCTGCGCGCTGCTCCACCTGGGAAATGTGGCTTATCGGCTGGGCCGCACGCTGAATGTCGACCCGGCCACGGGGCAGGTCATCAGCGACAACGAGGCGAACCGTATCCTACACGACAACGACCGGGGCTACCGCGAGCCCTACGTCGTGCCGGAAGAAGTTTAGCCTTCAGGTAGGGGAGGGGCCTTGCGCCCCTCCCGTTTCTCTCATCCGGGTGAAGATGTCAAAGCTCCACTCCTCGAAGTTCACACCCAGCGCCCCCCTTCTGGGCTTGCTTCTTTCACTTCTGTCTCTATTGGCCGGAAACCCCTCTGCTGTTAGGGCGCAGGATATGCAGCAAAGCCGGGACTTGACCCAACCGAGCGCGAGCCCGCGGGAAATCGTCCGCCAAGAGATGCAGCGCCGTTCAGCCGACCCCTGGCCGCGCGGCGTGGGGCACGTCGTTCTTGCCCCGCCGGGCAGTCGCGAGGAATGGAAAAGCTACCACGAGCCCGGCGGCAGCTTCAGTCCCACTGTCGGCAGTTTCGGCGTGTCGATCTGGGTGTACGACAATGACGGGAAGCTCTTGATCACCAGTGACACGGTTCCGCTCGCCCAGATCGAGCAGCGTCTGGAGTGGGGGCCGCGACAGCTCCTCCCGGCGATCCGCACTAAGACCCCCTTCTACAAGTCCCGTTGGTCGCTTCTCGGACCAGTTGCGGTCCAGCGCTCATGGCTGCTCGAGCTCAGCCGCAGCAAAGAGCCCGTGCGCCTCGCGGTGGTCATTCGGAGCGTAGGTCCGGCCGGCGGGCCTGTGCACTCTCTTGAATGGGATGGCGCGCGGCTGCGCGTGAACGAGCGCTGGTCGGTCGAGGTCACACCACCACCGGCCGGAGTCCAATTGGGCGAAGAAGGTGCTGCGGGTTGGCTGGTAAAACCCCCGAGCGGAGCGGGCGCTCAGCACTGGGAGGGTGAAAGCGGCTGGGGCTATGCCATGCTAGTGCTGGGGCAACAGGCTGAAACGCGCGTCGAGATTGAGGACGCCCATCCCATGCCGTTGCCGGGGTTGCGTTATGAAACCACGCGCTCCGGTCTCGAGCTCAGCCTTCCTGATCCACGTTTCGCCGAGTCGCTAGATGCACAAGTGGCTCACCTGATGATGGGACTCGTGGGTCGTGAGACACGCCCTGGAGAACCTACCAACTACCCGCTCGCCTGGCTGCGCGACGGGGCGTACACGGTCGTGGCGCTGGCACGCTCGGGGCAGCTCGATCTGGCCCGTCAACTCGTGACCTACTTTGCCGAGCACGATTTCTTCGGTGGCTTCGGTCCCGAAGCGGACGCGCCGGGGCTGGCGCTGTGGGCCATCGAGGAAGTTTCCGTGCGCGCGCGAGACCACGAGTTCGACGAATGGCTGTGGCCGCATGTCTTCCGCAAAGCCGAATTCATCTTGGAAATGCTCGAGGCCCGCCAGCCGATCCGCCAACAGGTGCGCGGACCCATCGTGCCCGAGCACTGGAACGACCCGGAGCTATCACTGGTCTGTGAACCCGCACGTGACGGCTTGATCGTCGGGCGGATGGACCATCACCGGCCGCTGCTCTTCGTCAACGCCGTGAGCTACCGTGGCCTGCTCAGCGCCGCCGCGCTGGCGGAGCGGCAGGAGCATCGGCAGGATGCGGCGCGGTGGCGCAAGCGGGCCAGCGAACTTCAGCAGGCCTGGGCGCGGGCTTTCAAGCCGCCCGAGTCGGAGAACGAGCGGACCTACATCAGCGGCCTCTGGCCCACCTGGGTGGCGGCACCCGAGCGCGAGACGTTTCAGCACGGGCTGGAGTCCAAATGGAAAAAGCTGCGGGAAGACGACGGCAGTTACCGGGAAACTCCTCTCTGGACCTATTTCGAAATTGCCGACGCCCACCAATGGTTGTTTCTTGGCCAGCCGGATCGGACGTGGGCCACGCTGCGCTGGTTCTGGGATCACCAAGCCTCACCCGGTCTCTATACGTGGTGGGAGGGCAAAGGCGAGGAGAACACCTTTGGTCTGTGGGAGGCGGTCCGCGGCTGGGTCAACCCTCCGCACGTTACGCCGCACTATTGGACCGCTGCCGAGATGCTGTTGCTCCAACTCGACGTGCTTGCCTATGTGGACGAAGCCGCAGGCGAGCCCATAGTGGTAATCGGCGCGGGCGTGCCAGCCGAATGGCTCAAGCTGCCGCTGACTGTGCGCGGCGTCTCCTCGCGCCTCGGCCAGATCGATTGGACCTGGAAGGATGGAACTGTAGGGGCCGTGATTCGGGGCGCCCGCTGCAAGGTGCGGCTGGGCCCCGCCTTCGCTCCTGACACCCGGCTGCAGGTGAGTTTCTTGCGTCCTCAATGAGTCGGCTCGGAGGGTTTGGGCGAACCGGCGCGGAGTTTGTCCAGTCTGGCAACGAAGTCCGGCCACATCCGTTTTTCATCCACCGCCGTAACCCAGCCAATCTCACCACCAGTCTTCCAAGGGACGAACGTCGTGTCAGCGGTGTTCAAGCCCGGTCGCGGATAGCTGCGCGACGTGGTGTAGCCGAGCAGATGCGCCACGACGATGGTGTCCCAGATCACCCACTGCTGCGGCCCCACGTCTTGAGCGGCAGACGCCCCGTTCTTCGTAATCCAGTCCTGAAAGAGGTCTGCCAGCCATTCGGCCACGGCGCCGTGACCTCTCATCAATTCCTTGGCGGAGGCGCTGGAGAGCTTGAGGTGAGTGCGACACACATCCCCTGCGCCGATAGTGATGGGCGCCCGCGACTCCAAGATGACGCTGTACGCCAGCGGGTCATTCCGGATATTCCAGTTGTCGGTGCCCTTGGGCCAGGAATTGAACCCCATAGTGACGATTTCAATGCGGTCACCGAGCGTCGGGTCAACGAGCAGCGCCGAAGCCACATCGGTGGTCGCCCCAATCGTAAGGACCACCAACCGGTTCTTGGAAGAATAGGCGCGCGACATTTTCACAATGAGATCCACGCCCGCATTGGGCAGCGGTTCACGCCCTCGCAGGGGGACGCTTGACCCCGCGAAGACTGGCGGAGGCGAGGGGATCTCCAGGCGTCGGAACACATCGCGGACACACGCCGCAGATGTCTCGCTGCGCGGCTCAGCCAGGTTGGGCGCGTGGGTAGTGACCACGCCCTTCACGTTCAGGCCGGGGCTCAGCATGAGGTAAACGATTGCCCACTGATCGTCAATCTCGGTGCCGCAGTCGGTGGTGAGGATAATGTCCCGGGGCTGGCTCGCGGCCAAAGTAGGAAACGCTACCGCACATAGCAGGGCGACAATAATGGTCCTTATCACGCTTTCTCCTTCACGCGGTAAGCTAACACACTAAGGTGCAGGTCTCAACGTCGGCCAGAAGGAGTGACCTGCACGAACTCACGTGGGGCCACCTCGCTTGTTCCCCTAATTCTCATAATGTAAGATGACCCACTGAAGTTCACAACGCAGCCGCAAGTGTGCGCGAATCTCGTGGAGGTGCGGACTTGGCAGAAACGGCGAAATACGACTTGGTGGTCATTGGCAGCGGGCCCGGAGGCTATGTAGCGGCGATTCGTGCCGGGCAACTGGGACTGGAAACCGCCATCATCGAGAAGGATGACAAACTCGGGGGCACCTGCTTGCACGTCGGCTGTGTCCCGACGAAGGCACTGCTGGTGAACGCCGAGATTTACGACTACTTCAAGAACGCCAAGGAATATGGAATCGTGTTGAAGGAGGTCAGCCTCGATTGGGCGGCGGTTCAGGCGCGAAAAGCCAGAATCGTCACCCGGCTCGCCAAGGGCGTCGAGTTTCTGCTGAAGAAGAACAAGATTGAAATCATCCACGGCTTTGGCTGCCTAGCGGGGCCCGGACGGATCAGCGTGGCCAGCGGCAAGAATCAGGCGCGGGAACTTGTGGCGAAGAATATCGTTCTCGCGACGGGCTCGGAAGCCAAGCTCCTGCCCGGTCTCGAAGCCGATGGCAAGACGATTCTGACCAACCGAGAAGTTCTGGATTTGGGCCAGATTCCGAAATCGATGATAGTTATCGGTGCGGGCGCGGTGGGCGTGGAACTTGCTTCCATCTTCCACCGCTTCGGCACGAAGGTGACGGTGCTGGAAATGCTGCCGCGCGCTGTCCCACTCGAGGACGAAGAGATCTCCGCGGAGCTGGAGAAGTCGTTTCGCAAGCAAGGGATTGCGGTTCACACCCAGGCCAAGGTGGAGAAGGCCAGCAAGAGGGCCGGCGGCGTGTCGGTGGCATTCACAGGCTCGGATGGAGAGCCTCAAACGCTCGAGGCGGAGACGTTACTTGTGGCCGTGGGCCGCGCGCCGAACACTCAGGGGATCGGGCTGGAGAAGACCCGGGTGCGAACCGAGCGCGGGTTCGTCAAGGTGGGCCCCTACATGCAGACCGACGAGCCGGGCGTTTACGCCATCGGCGACATCGTGGCGGGGAGCCCGTTGCTGGCGCACGTGGCGTCGATGGAAGGCCTTGTGGCGGTCACGCACGCTGCGGGCCAGCCCACGGAACCCATCAACTATCAGCACGTCCCGAATTGCACGTACTGCGAGCCGGAGATCGCCAGTGTCGGCTTGACGGAGCGCCAGGCTCGCGACGCGGGACACAAGGTGAAGGTCGGGAAGTTCCCCTTCGCCGGTAACAGCAAAGCGGGCATCCTGGGGGCGCGCGAGGGCTTCGTCAAGATCGTGACCGCCGAGCCGTACGGTGAAATCCTGGGCGTGCACATGATTGGGCCGCGCGTGACGGAGTCGATTGCCGAGGCGGTGGTGGCGATGCGACTGGAAGGCACGGCGCCTGACATCTCGCACACTATGCACGCCCACCCGACGCTGGCCGAAGCGCTGCTCGAAGCCGCCCATGCTGTCGAGGGGAAGGCGATTCATATCTAGGATCAAGGATTTAGGATTCAGGATTTAGGATTCAGGATCAAGCAAACGCAGCGCCGCGCTGGGCTTCTCTGGGTTGCTGAATCCTGGCTCCTGAATCCTTGATCCTGAATCCTAGCCCCTGTTCTTCCATGCTTTGCCGCATTGAACAACTCGGACGGGTTGACTACGCCGAGGCGCTTCGGCTCCAGCGCGAGCGGGTGGCGCAGCGCAAAGCCGAGGCGATCCCGGACACGCTCCTGCTGCTCGAGCATCCGCACGTGTACACGCTGGGGCGCAACGCGAAGCGGGAGCATTTGCTGATCTCAAACAAGCAATTAGCGCAATTGGGTGCGCAACTCTTCGAGACCGACCGCGGCGGCGACATCACTTATCACGGCCCCGGGCAACTGGTCGGCTACCCCATCTTCGACTTGGCGAAGCACCGGCGCGACATTGCCTGGTTCATGCGGTCGCTGGAAGAAGTCTTCCTCAGGGTGGCGAGCGATTTCGGCATCGAGGCCGCGCGGCTCGCCGGCGCTCCCGGCGTCTGGGTGGGAAACGACAAGCTGGTGGCCATGGGCGTGCACGTCTCGCGCTGGGTCACCTCGCACGGCTTCGCCTTCAACGTCTCGACCGACCTCCGCTACTTCGACTGGATTGTGCCGTGCGGCCTGCGCGGTAAGGGCGTGACCTCGCTGGAGAAAATGCTGGGCCGTCCGGTGGAGATGAAAGCGGCCGTCGACCGTGTCGTCGAGCATTTTGGGAGAGTGTTTGCGTTTGGCGTGGAAGTTCAGGGCCAAGGGTTGAGAGTTCAGAGTTAAGAGTTGAAGAGAGAAGGCTTCTCATCAGCTCTTTGGACTCTTGACTCTCAACTCTCGAATTTCAAATTTGGTCCGAAACTCAATGGTTGCCCGAACACCAAGAACTCACAGCCCCGACCCCACGACCCTGGAGCGCATGCTCTACTACCTGAAGCTCACGCGCGAGGCGGAGTGGCGGATTGACCACGTGCTCTATCACCAGGGGAAGATCGTGGGCGGGGTGTACGTGGGACGCGGTCAGGAAGCCATCACCGTGGGGGCGACGATCCAGCTCAACCAGGGCGACGTGGTCGTGCCCACGCATCGTGACTTTTCCGCGTTCGTGATCCGCGGCTTCTCGTTGCGGGAAATCTACGCGAACTGGTTGGGACGCGCTGACGGTCCCACGCGCGGCCGGGACGGCTCGCTGCATTTCGGAGACATGCGGCGGGGCGTGGTCGCCATTATCTCGCATCTGGGAAGCTGGTGTCCGGTGGCCTGCGGGGTCGGCCTGGCGCTCAGGCGACGCGGCCAGGAAAATGTCGTGGTGGTTTTCTTTGGCGAAGGGACATCGAGCGAAGGCGACGTGCACGAAGCCATGAACCTGGCGGCCGTCATGAAGCTGCCGGTCGTCTTCATGTGCAACAACAATGCCTACGCGTACTCGACACCGGCCGAGAAGCAGTACGCGGTGAAGTCGCTGGCCGCGCGGGGTCCGGCCTATGGCATGCCGGGCGTGAGCGTGGACGGAAACGATGTCCTGGCCGTGTACGCCGCCGCGCAGGAGGCCATCGCCCGCGCCCGGGCGGGCCAGGGACCCAGCTTCATCGAGTGCAAGACGTTTCGCATGGCGGGGCA